>QUBZ01000107.1 GCA_014338005.1 Chloroflexota bacterium
CTCACCCGGGACCGGCGCCTCGATGGCGCTGCGCAGCGGGCGGCCGTCGTCGAGGAGGTCGGCGGTCCAGGTGCCGAGGTCGAGCCCCTGGGCCTGGATCTCGGAGCCCACGAAGTTGATGACCGTGGTGCAGTGGCTGTCGTTGAGCATCCGCCAGTACGGGATGTAGTAGGCGAGGTTGGCGCGCGACTCGTACTGGCTGACCAGGAGCTGGGTGTCGGCCTCCCACATCGCCAGCACCGTCTGGCGGCGCACGTTGATTCCGGCATAGCGGGAAGCGCGCTCGTTCTGGCCGACGGCGCGAATGCGATAACCGATGGTGGTGCGCCACAACAGGACATACATTACAAAAGCCAGAATGACCGCGATCAGCAGGCCAAAATGCAGCCGCGTGCGCGCGAACAGCTCCACATTTTCCAGCCCGACCAGGGCGGCGAGGCCGTCCGGCAGAACAATAGACAGATTGGGCAGTTGGGCGTCCCGGATGATGCGCGCCGTTTTGGGAATGTGGTTTAATCCGGCTTCGGTGGGGTCGAGCAGCGGGCCGTTGAGCAGATAGTTCATCATCTGCACGGCGATCTGGTTGAGCATAATGGTGCTGAGGATTTCATTGACGTTAAAGTAGGCTTTCAGGAATCCGGCCAGGCCGCCGTAGAGCGCGCCGGCCAGGAAGCCTGCCAGCAGCGAAACGATGATGATGACCGGCCCCGGCGCATCGGCCAGCACCAGCGCGGTCGTTACGCCGGCCAGCGCCCCGGCGATCATCTGTCCCTCGCCGCCGATGTTAATGACGCCGCCGCGAAAAGCCACGCAGATGCCGATGGCAACGAACAGGATAGGGATGGCCTTCACCAGCGTTTCGGCAGTGGCGTTTTCGGTCCCGAAAGCGCCTTGCAGCATGGAGGCGAAAGCCTGGCCGGGAGCGGCATTGAGCGCGACCAGCAGGATGGACGCCACCACAAAAGCCGCCAGCAGCGCAGCCGGCAGGGGGGCAACGTCCAGGATGCGGTTAAACACGGATTTCAACGATAGATCGCGCATAGGGCTTCTTCCCGGACACTGACCGTCAGACTATACCGCGCATTATGACTCAAAAATGTGAAAAAGCATACAAACTGCGCGGTGCGTGTTTGGATACAACCGACAAAACGCGCCGATTTTAAGACGAAACTTTTTTGTAGACCGGGTCGCTGGTGTCAAATTCTTTGTCCACGACCGCCGATTCTTTGCCCAGCGTTTTACGCACGAAGTCCGGCCACCAGTTGATCTGCGGCGCGCGGTCGGCGTACTGCGCCAGTGCCTGTTCCGACTCCATCGCCTTCTGGTGGCCGAGATTCTGGAACGTTTCGCGGTTCATGCCGGAAACCGCCAGCCCCCACTGCCGTCCGATGTTGACGTGTAACACTTCATCGGCCCAGTCAAAATCCTGGTAGAGTTTCGCCAGCGGGTCGCCGGCTTCGTCCGCCGTGACCCACTCGTATTTTTTGCCGGTGGTGGCAGGCATCAGGCTTTGTTCGATGGCGTACAGAACGGCATGGGCCTCGATGGGACTGAGGTGCTGGTTGAGCCGGATGGCAAAACCGGGATGCAGCGGGATTTCGCGCTTCCAGTCTATGCCGTGATGCTCGAAGTACACCGACCCCATCATGGCGTGGCGGGCTTCGTCCCACAACTGGCGGCACATATCCACGTAAAATTCCCAGGGCTGCCCCTTCGCTTCGGCGATCATGCGCGCCATCGCTTCCGGCACGTCCATTTCCAGCGTGCGTTTGCACATCAGCGCCAGTGTTTTTTCGTCCGCCGGCACGCCGTCGGTGCGGGCGACTTCGTGTGGAGGAAAAACGAAGTTCCACTGCTGGACAAAACGCCCATCGCGGCGCGGGAAATAATCCGGCACGAACGGCTGAGCTGCTTTAGAAGCAGGCAGTTCGCCGTCGAACGGCACATCTCCGGCGATTCCGCCTGCGGCGGCCAGATAGTCGTTCAGGTGGGTTATCCAGGCTTCGGCCTGGGCGCGGGCTTCTGGCGAAGTGGCGACCGCCGCCAGCGCCTGCCGACCCCATTCAACCGCCTCCTGCTCCTCGACGATGAGCGCCCGCAGGATGCGCCGGGTGGGGTAGTCCACCAGCGGGTTAGCCGCCTCGAAGTGCTGGCGGTAGGCTTCCAGCAGCGCCGGTTTTAACACGCCGTACAAACCGGCCAGTTTATCGAGTGTGGTGGTGGCAGCCAGCAGTTCGTCCATAAACCGGTCAAGCCGGCCATCGGGCGTGATATTCATATTGGGGGGCGGATTCCGCATTTCGCTCACCCGTTCGCGGAACAGACGGGCATGGTCGGCGGCCAGATAAACGTGCAGGCTGAGCGCCTCCTTAACTTCCCATTCCGGCGTGGGATTCAGCCAGTACAGGGCGGTTTCCATAATGCGTTTTTCGATCCAGGCGTAACGCACCAGCCGGGATACAGTTTCATCAATGCCCAGGCCGATGCGGGCGGCCTCTTCATAAGTGCAAATTCCGGCCAACGGGGGGATATTCATCGTTATAAACTCCTAAAAACCGACCTACTTGACATCTGGAACCAGTGACTATAACCAAATATTTCTTCTTTTTAACAAAAGAGGTGATGTTCAGCAAGTAAATACGCAGGCCTAAACCAGGCGGTGGAACTCGAAGGGCAGCGCAAAGCGGTGTAAACTTGTGAGGGCGAAAGTATATTTGAGCCGCCTTTTGTAACCGCTAACGATCACTAATCTAAATAGAGGACATTTATGGCTGCACCACTCGCTCTCCAACTCTACACCCTGCGCGAAATGATGGAAGGGGATTTCGCCGGGGTTGTTCGCCGTGTGGCGGAGGCTGGCTACCTGGGCGTCGAAACCGCCGGCTTTAAAGGCACGACCGCCCAGGATGCCGCGCGGCTGTTCCGGGAACTCGATCTGGAAGTCGTATCCGCGCACAGCCCACTGCCGCTGGATGATAAAAAACAGGAAGTGCTGGACACGATGGCCGCGCTGGGCTGTAAACGCCTGGTCTGCCCCTGGCTGCCGCCGGAGGAGTTCACCTCGCGCGAGAGCATCCGGCGTGTGTGCGACCGGCTGAACCAGGCCAATGCGGTCGCGCGCGAAAACGGCCTGACGCTGCTGTACCACAACCACTGGTTCGAGCCGGCCCCGGTAGACGGCACGCCGGCCTACCAGATTATGATCGAATATCTTGAGCCGACGGTGTTGTTCGAGATTGATACCTACTGGGTGAAGGTGGGTGGACTCGACCCGGCGGCAGTTGTGCGCGAACTGGGCAGCCGCGCGCCGCTGCTGCACATCAAGGATGGCCCGGCGGTGGATGTCGAGCAGCCGATGACGGCGGTCGGCGCGGGCGCGCTGGATTGGCAGCCGGTGATCGAGGCGGCAGTCGAGGCCGACTGGCTGATCGTGGAACTCGACCGCTGCGCCACCGATATATGGGAAGCGGTCGTTCAAAGCTATCACTATCTGACTGGGAAGGGGTACGCGCGTGGACGCCAGGGTTAAAGTGGGTATTCTGGGCTGCGGCAATATCCTGCCGCAGTACGTCAAGGGCTGCCGGGCGTTCGGCCTGCTGGAAGTGGTCGCCTGCGCCGATATTGACCTGAGCCGGGCGCGCGCCCGCGCCGAGGAATTTTACATCCCCAAAGCCTGTACGCCGGAGGAACTGCTGGCCGACCCGGAGATACAGCTTATCGTCAACCTGACTGTGCCGAAAGCGCATGTTGAAACCAATCTGGCGGCCATCGAGGCCGGCAAAAGCGTCCATGCGGAAAAACCGTTTGCCCTAAAGCGCGAAGATGGTCAGCGCATCCTGGCGGCGGCAGAGGCTCGCGGGGTGCGGGTCGGCTGCGCGCCGGATACTTTCCTGGGCGGCGGTTTGCAGACCTGCCGCAAGCTGATTGACGAGGGCTGGATTGGGCAGCCGGTGGCGGCGGCGGCTTTTATGGCCGGTCATGGGCCTGAAGCCTGGCATCCGAACCCGGACTTTTTCTACCAGTTTGGCGGCGGCCCGCTGTTTGACATGGGGCCGTATTACATCACGGCGCTGGTTAGCCTGCTGGGGGCGGTCAGGCGCGTCACGGCTTCGGCGCGCATTTCCTTCCCGGAGCGCATCGCCACCAGCCAGGCGCTTTTTGGCCGCCGCATCGGCGTGGAAGTGCCGACGCATGTCGCCGGGGTGCTGGATTTTGAGTCCGGCGTGGTGGCGACGATGGTGATGAGCTTCGACGTGTGGGCGCATAACCTGCCGCGCATCGAAATCTACGGCTCGGAAGGCTCGTTGAGCGTGCCGGACCCGAACACGTTTGGCGGCCCGGTTCAGGTTCGGCGCGCGGGCGCGGAAACCTGGAGCGACATACCGCTGACGCACAGCGCCGAAGTCGGGCGCGGCATCGGGGCTGCTGATATGGCTTATGGTCTGGTATATGGCCGCCCGCACCGCGCCAGCGGCCAGTTGGCGAACCATGTCCTCGACGTGATGGTGAGCCTTTACGACGCTTCCGAAAGCGGCGCGCATGTGATGGTGCAAAGCCGCGTGGAACGCCCCGCGCCGCTGCCGCTGGGGCTGCTGCCGGGGACGCTGGATCGGTAATCTGACAGGGGCATGGCCGCGCCATGTCCCCGCTTTTTCTTAACATCACGCCATCCTGGCTGACAAACCACATCTTTTTTGTTTATACTGATAATGGTTATCAGGAGTAGATGATATGCCATTATATGATTATCGCTGTGAGGTCTGCGGGCATCGGTTCGAGGCGCGGCACGGCTTTAATGAAGACGCACCGGCCTGCCCGAACTGCGCCTCCGCCGAGGTGAAGCGCGTGATTTTGAGCGCGCCGACGTTCGCGCAGGGGATATTGACGCTGGCGGGCGACAGCCGGGGAGCGACCAAAGAGCAGCTTCGGGATAAGTGGGCCGAGGAAACGCCCAAACTGCGTAAAAAGCTGGTGGATAAACTGGGCGAGGATGTGGTGAACCGCAACGCGCCGACGCTGAACACCAAATATGATTAACCGCTGCCAGTTATCGCTGGAAACTCATAACTGAGGAAATGACATCGTGAACGAATCCGTCAGGTTTGACCGCGCGGTAGATTTTTACGACCAGACCAGAGGTTTCCCACCCGGCGAAGAACAGCCGATTGCCGCGCTCATCTGCCGGACGGGCGGTTTTAACGAGGCCAGCCGCGTTTTGGAGATCGGCGTTGGCACAGGGCGCATCGGGCTGCCGGTGGCGCGCCGCGTCGGCGCGTACTTCGGCGTTGATCTCTCCGCTTCGATGATGCTGCGGCTAAAAGCCAAACAGCAGGGCGAAACGATTTATGTCGGCCAGGCGGACGCGGCCTGGCTGCCGTTTCCGGCGCGGTCATTTGACGGTGTAGTGGCCGTCCATGTGTTCCATCTCATCCCGGCCTGGCGGCAGGTGCTGGACGAAGTGCGGCGCGTGCTGCGCCCCGGCGCGCCGCTGGTTCACTGCTGGACGCGGGACGATCAGACTTTTCGCAAGCTGTGGGAAGCATGGCGGGCGGTCGTGCCGCCGGAACAGCAGGCCGACGCCGGCGTGCAGTGGAAACGCAACCCGGATTTTCTGCTGGACGAAGGATGGCAGGCCGCCGGAGACGAGCAGACTCATGCTTACAGTGTGGAGCGCGCGCCATCGGAGCTGCTGGAGGCGCTGCGCTGCCGTGTCTGGTCGTCTACCTGGCGGCTGACCGATGATGAACTGGAACGCGGAGCGGTTGCCATGCAGGCAGCCATCGCCGCCGACTACCCGAACCCGGATGCGCCGCTGCCGATGCGCTACACGCTGATGGCGCGGGCTTATTTACCCCCGGCGGAAGAACCGCCAGGACCCCCGTTTTGAGCGTTCAGCCGCTTACGATTAAAGGCGCGTTTATCTGGGATGGCGAGAAGGGGGCGGCGCGGCGCGACCTGTATACGTCCGATGTAGTGCTGGGCAAGCCGGCGGGCGGCGCGCTGACGGTTGACCTGGGTGGCTTCACGATTCTCCCCGGCCTGATTAACGCTCACGATCACTTGGAACTGAACCACTATCCGCGCAGCAAATTCCGCGAACGGTACGACAACGCGCACCAGTGGGGCGAGGATATAAACGCCCGGCTGGATGCCGAACCGTACAGGTCGCTGCGGGCTTATCCGCTGTGGGACAGGCTGTTCATCGGCGGGCTGAAAAACCTGCTGTGCGGCGCGACGACCGTCGTCCACCATAATCCCCCGCATAAGGAATTGTGGCGCGGGGATTTCCCGGTGCGCGTGTTACGAGAATACGGTTGGGCGCACTCGCTGCACTTCAACACAGATGAAGAAATTGTGCGTTCGTATCGCGCCACGCCGAAAAGTTGGCCCTGGTTCATCCATCTGGCCGAAGGCACAGACGGCGCGGCGGCAGGGGAATACCGGCGGTTGAAGGCGCTGGGCTGCGTGGGGCCGAATACGGTGATCGTGCATGGGGTGGGGCTGACGGAAGAAGATACAGCCGATGCCGCCCCGATAGTGCGGGGGCTGGTGTGGTGTCCGACGACTAACATCTATTTGCTTGGCCGGACGGCGGCCATTCAGCCCTGGGGCGCTAAGGTCATGATCGGCAGCGACTCCCGGCTGACGGCGGAAGGTGACTGGCTGGACGAACTGCGCGGCGGTGTTTATTCGCGCCAGCTTGATGAACCCGATCATTTTCTGGCGCTGCTCACCCGGCCAGCCGCCGCGCTTGGATTGACAGACGCGGGTCATTTACGCTGCGGCGCGCGCGCGGACTGGTGGATACGCGGCGATTTCTGGATACGCGATAACATCCTGTTGATTGTCAAAGGCGGCGTCCCCCAGATTGGCACGCCTGACATGATGGCGAAGTTCCCGCACATTCAAACGGTAGACGCTGCACTGGACGGCGTGCCGAAACGCATCCACGTTGATCTGGCGCGGCGTATACACCAATGTGCGCTCAAAGAGCCGGGTCTGGAAGTGGACACATTACCTCGAAAGCGGTTTTGGATGGGGAGAAAAGCGTAACACTGAGACTCAGTCAGCGGCGAAAATACTCTAAACCCTGTATCTCTGAATCTTTGAGTCTCTGTGTTAGGTTTTTAGTTTCTGAGGTGGGTGATGGTGGATGTACTGTTTGGACAGTCGTATTACCTGCGTTTTGACCCCAAGTTATGGGATGCCATGCAGCCCTACCCGCCGCTCGGCACGCTGTACGCGGCGGCCTATCTGCGCGCGCGCGGCCACCGTGTCGCGCTGTTCGATGCGATGTTAAGCGCCGGCCTGCATGAATGGGCGGCGGCGCTGCGTGAACATCAGCCCCGGTACGCGGTTCTATTTGAAGATAACTTTAATTACCTCAGCAAAATGTCCCTGCTGCGGATGCGCGAAGCGGCTTTTGAGATGATCGCCGCCGCCAAACAGCAGGGCGCGCTCGTCATTGCCTGCGGCTCGGACATGACCGATCATGCCGAACTGTACCTCGAACGCGGCGTGGATTTCGTGCTGCTGGGGGAGGGCGAGGAGACGCTTGGCGAACTGATTGCTTATCTGCAAACCCCTCCCCCTGACCCCCTCCCCGTACACGGAGAGGGGATAACAGGCGATTCGGCGTTATATCGAATCCTGGGGTTGGCCTATCGCCAGGATGGGCGCGTGATAAAAACGCCGCCGCGTCCCGTGATTCGTGACCTGGACGCGCTGCCGTTCCCGGCCTGGGATTTGGTTGATCGTGACCGCTACCGGGATTTGTGGGTGCAGCGGCACGGGTATTACAGCATGAATCTGGTCACGACGCGCGGCTGCCCATTCCACTGTAACTGGTGCGCCAAGCCGATCTGGGGACAGAAGTATAACGTTCGCAGCCCGCAGAACGTGGTGGCGGAGATGAAATGGCTGAAAGACAACTTTAACCCTGACCACATCTGGTTTATGGATGACATTATGGGCATTCAGGATCGCTGGATTGAAGATTTTGCCGACGAACTGGATGCGGCGGGCGTGTGTATCCCGTTCAAGAGCCTCAACCGGGTTGACCTGCTGCTGCGCGGCAAAACTATCCCGGCGCTGGCGCGGGCGGGCGCAAAAATCGTCTGGGTGGGCGCGGAGAGCGGCAGCCAGAAAATTCTGGATGCGATGGACAAAGGAACGCGCGTCGAGCAGATTTACGAAGCGACCCGCCGGCTGCACGCGCACGGCGTCAAGGTGGCGTTTTTCCTGCAATTCGGCTATCCCGGCGAAACGCGCGAGGACATCGAACTGACACTCAAAATGGTGCGCGACCTGATGCCGGACGACATCGGCATCAGCGTCAGCTATCCGCTGCCGGGGACGCCGTTTTACGAAAACGTCAAACACGAACTGGGCGAGCGTGCCAACTGGGTAGACAGCCAGGATTTAGCCATGCTGTACAAAGGGCCGTTCCGCACCGAGTTTTACCGCCAGCTTCACACGGTCGTGCATAAAGATTACCGCTCGCGCAAAAGCGCGCGGGAACTGCGCGCCTTGCTGCGAAACCCCGCCCGCCTGCGTCCCGGCCACCTGCGGCAGACGGCGGCCATGATCGCGCACCGGCTGACGCTGCCCGGCGCAGTGGCGGAGCTAAACCGGCTGGCGGCGCTGCCGCACGAGCCGACGCGGGTTGCCGCCGGCCCTCAGTCGCCGGCTGCCCGCCGGTTGGAGTAGAATGAAAATATTACGCGGAACGCTCAAGGAGATTTGATTATGGCAAACTGGCTGAAAGTGACCCGGCCAAACGTTGAAAGCGTCGGCGGTTTTATGTTTTACCAGTCCGCTGTCATTAACCTGGACGCGGCTACCTCGTTCGGGATGCAGAGCGCCGGTTCGGTGGCGGTGTTCATTGACGGCAAGGCGTACATCATTCAGCAGCAGTTCGACGCTAAAGCCTACGAAACGGCGCTGAAGTATATCGAAGCGCGCACCCAGGGCGTGAAGCTGCCGTAGGAAGCGCGACGCGAAGGCACAGGGACAAACCCTACGAGTTTCGTTTGGATGAGTTATGGCGGTTTATCGTTTTTATGGACATCCTTCTGGCGCATGGGTACTTTTTGGTTGATGACCCGCATGAATTGAAGATTATGAAGCCGTATCCCCCGCTGGGGATACTGTATATCGCGTCGTACCTCAAAAGCCGGGGTTTTAGCGTGGGTGTGTACGACTCGACCTTCAGCACGCTGGACGAGTTCCGCGCGCGCCTGGCGAACGAACGCCCGCCGGTGGTGGGTTTCTACACCAATATGATGACCAAACAGAACGTGCTGGCGATGGCGCAGATCGCTAAACAGCACGGCGCAATCGTCATCCTCGGCGGGCCGGAGCCGCCTTATTACGCCGCCGAGTATCTGCGTCACGGGGCGGACATCATCGTGAAGGGCGAGGGGGAACTGACGCTCGAAGAACTGCTGCCGCACCTGGCGCGGCACGGCCTGAACGGGCTGGAGCGTATCGGCGGTATTGCCTTCGTGAACGCCGATGGGCAGGTGATCGAAACCGCGCCGCGTCCGTTCATCGCGGATTTGAGCGCCCATCCCTGGCCCGACCGCGAGGCGATTGACATCCCGCGTTACATGCAGGTATGGAAAACCCATCACGGCCAGAGTTCGGTGTCGGTCATCCATGCGCGCGGCTGCCCGTATACCTGTAAATGGTGCAGTCATTCCGTTTACGGCAACACACACCGCCGCCGCACCCCGGAGGACGCCGCCGACGAACTGCTGTGGATTCAGGAACGCTACCATCCCGATCTGATCTGGTATGCCGACGACGTGTTCGCCATCAATCACCGCTGGTTTTTCCAGTATGCCGAGGCGCTAAAACGGCGCGGCGTGCGGATTCCGTTCGAGTGTATTTCCCGCGCCGACCGGCTGAACGAGGATGTGGTTAAGACGCTGGCGGAGATGGGCTGCTACCGGCTGTGGAACGGCTCGGAGAGCGGGTCGCAGCGGGTGCTGGACGCGATGGACAGGAAAGTAAACGTCCGCGATGTACAGGAAAAAACCCACCTGCTGCAAAAATATGGCATCGAAACCGGCATGTTTATCATGCTCGGTTACGAGGGCGAAACGGTCGAGGACATCGAAGCCACCGTCGAACACCTGAAGATCGCCAACCCCGACGTGTTCCTGACGACGGTGGCGTATCCGATCAAAGGCACGCCATATTATACGGAAGTGGAAAGCCGCATCGTGACCGGCAAAACCTGGGCCGACCGCAGCGACCGCGATTTAACCGTCGCCGGGCGCTACTCGCGGCGGTTTTACAGCTTCGCCACCCGCTGGATGGTTAACGAGGTGGCGCTCAACCGCGCGCGGAAAGCCGGCGGCGTTTCGTTCAAGCGCCGCTTAAAGATGCTGGCGAACGCGAAGATCGGGCGTGTCGGCATGGCGCTCACCGGCGGCCAGCGCCAATCTCCGGGGCGGTTTATCCAGAGTGAACCGGCAGCCGGCGGCTAAAACGTTTAGCCCATGCTGCGCGCCTGCTTGTGCAGGATGGCGTAAACGTGCGTGCGGCTGGCAAGGTCTTCGATTTTTTCGGCCATCTCAAGCGCCTGTGGTTCAGCACGATGGCGGTAGATAAACAGGATGTTCGCGCCGTCCCGCGCCGTCAGTTTGATGAAACCGTTCTGGAAAATGGCGCGCGGCGCGTAGTGGACGTTGGTGATTTCGTGCAGGCGCAGCGTTTTAGTAGTGCCGGAGAACGGACTCAACAGCCGGGAGAGCCAGCCGGTTTTACGCAGCGAAACCCGATTGTTGTACAGTTCCAGGTCGCCGTTGATACCTTTGAGGACTTTGATGGGCGTTTTGAAACCATCAAACATCGCACACTCTCCTTTCGAGGAGCGATGATCCCTGTCTATATTTTAATACAGTTCTTCACAAAATCGCTCGATAATCGCCCATGACTCCACAAAATGCATTTGATCTGCTCGCCTCTGATTACGATGAAACATTCACCTATACATCCATCGGTCGCTATCTGCGCCGGCGGGTTCATTCGCGGTTGGAGCGGTTGTTCCAGGCGGGCGATCATGTATTGGAACTGGGCTGCGGCACGGGTGAGGATGCGCTGTGGCTGGCAGGGCGCGGCGTGTCCGTCCTGGCGACCGACGCCAGCGAAGCGATGCTCAACATCGCGCAGGCAAAGGCAGCGGACAATCCATTGGTACAGGTGGCGCGGCTGGATTTACGGCTGCTGCCCTTGACCCCTCCCCCTAACCCCCTCCCCTTATACGGAGAGGGAGAAAATGCACTGCCTCTGTTGATGGGGGAGGCCGGGAGGGGGTTTAACGGCGTTTTCGCCAGCTTCGGCCCGCTCAATGGCCTGGATGACTGGCGACCGCTGGCGGCCTGGTTGTCGGCGCGGGTGAAGCCGAGCGGTACAGCCGCGTTCGGGGTGATGAGTCCGCTGTGTATGTGGGAAATGATATGGCACGGCGCGCACGGGGATTTTAAGACGGCCTTCAGAAGGTGGCGGAAGGATACGCGGTTTCAACCCCAGAAGCCCTCACCCCCTGCTCAGGGAGAGGGGAAAAGCAGCCGGTTTGCTGCTGAACCCCTTGGTGTCAGCTACCCCACCATTCGGCGGCTGACGCGGGATTTTGCGCCGCATTTTCGGCGCGTTCATATCGAGCCGCTGGGTTTGTTCCTGCCGCCGAGTGATGTTTTTGGTGCGGTCGAAAAACGGCCCAGATTGTTCAAAATGCTGATGCGCCTGGAAGAACGTTTTGGCAGGTGGGGGCATCTGGCGCTGCTGGCCGACCATTACTGGATTGAGTTCGAGCGCCTCAACCGCTAAAGCCCCGCCGGAATGAGGGTAAAATTCCGTCTTTAGTCCCTTTCTTGTTCATTCTACTTTGTTGTACAGTGAGATGTTCAGTAACGACGTGATCGAAGTCAACCATATTTGCAAAGCCGAACTGCGCCGAAGGCTGCAAAAACGCGGCTCGAAGTCGGCCAAACGCCACTTAAAGAAACTTTCCGGCAAACAGCGCCGGTTTCAGCGCGATGTCAGCCACTGCATCTCGAAGCGACTCGTTCAGAAAGCCGAACGCACAGGGCGAAGCATCCGGTTGGAAGACCTTAAGGGGATTAATCACCGGACGAGGGTTAAGAGCAAGGAAGAACGAGCCAGGCAGCACAATTGGCATTTCACCAACTGCGGATATTCGTCAGCTACAAAGCCCGACTGCACGGTGTGAAGGTCGAATACGTTGACCCATGCAACACGTCGCAGCGGTGCTTTGTCTGCGGACATATTGCGTAATTCCTCTGGTTCATCATTTGTGATTATGTCATGGATACCTCGAACGCTGCCTCCATTAAGAAATGTAGAATGTAACGTAAAGATACTGCCGCTGGCAGCGTCCAAATAGAGGTTATCCGTCATAAATCGGGGGTGGGGTGGCCTCACCCTTTAATACCCGTAACAAGGAGCAAAACATGGCACAGGTGAACGTAACCTGGGTGCAAGGAAAAACCTTCGTCGGTACGGACAGCACACAGCATTCGGTGGTTATTTCCAGTCCTGCTGACGGCGTGGGCATCAAACCGTCGGAGCTGCTGCTGCTGGCGGTTGGAAGCTGCACCGCCTATGATGTGGTGAACATCCTGGAAAAACGCCGCGCCTACCTGACCGATGTGCGTGTGACCGTGACCGGTGAGCAGGAAACCGAAGCCCCCTGGACGTTCCGCAAAATTCACATCCACTACATCGTCGGCGGTTTTAACCTCAGGCCGGAGGATGTCGAAAAGGCCATCCAGCTTTCGGAGGAAAAATACTGTTCGGTGTCAGCCACGCTGCGCGCGACAGTGGCGATCACGACCGATTTTGAAATCCTGGAAGCCGAGCCGGCTGTGGCCGTGTCGTAAGTAGGGAAACGTTTATGATTATCAGCGACAACGATGCTGCCAAGCGCGACCTGCTGGCGAAAGCCCGCGTGATCGCCGTCGTGGGCCATTCCGACAAACCCGACCGCGACAGCTACCGGATAGGCCAGTATCTGCGGCAGGCCGGTTATACCGTCTATCCCGTGAATCCTGCCGTGACTGAGATTGATGGCCGCCCCAGCTATCCAACGCTGGCGGACGTGCCAGAGCCGATAGACATCGTGAATGTGTTCCGCCGCTCGGAACATCTGCCGGAAATCGTGGACGCAGCTGTCGCCGTCGGCGCGAAGGCCGTCTGGGCGCAGGCCGGCGTGACGCACGACGAGGCAGCACAGAAAGCCGCCGACGCCGGGCTGGATGTGGTGATGGACACCTGCATCAAGGTTGAATATGCGCTGCTGCTGGCCTGAAGGCGGCAGCGGTGAATAGATTCAGAATCGAGGGTTGCCGCAGGGCGGCCCTCATGTTTGTTGTTCCGAAGCCAGCCAGGCTTCATAATCCTTCTGCGTGACGAGATCGCCGCCCACGACTTCGGCATTTTGCAGGCGGCGCTGGGCATCAAAGTACAGCCGGAGTTCGGCGCTGCGTGTGCATTTGTAAGACGAACCGCGCACCGTCTTAAAAGCGAAGTATCCGCCGTCGTCGCCCAGGCTGATGTCATTGTTGCGGTCAATCCGCACGCGCACTACTTCCTGACAGCCGGCAGGGCGGACGTAAAAATACAGGCCGGCGCGATCTCCTGCCTCGCCCTGTGCGGGCTGCGAGCCGCCGAATAATTTACGGAAAAAGTCCATCGTATTCCCCTTTCGACATTTTCCAAAACGTAGGCCAATTGTAACACCTTTATCCCGGTTGACAGATCGTAGACGCGCGCTATAATAGTTCATGAGGGTTCACAATGGTTCGGCGGCCATTCGCAAAACCGAGCGAGCAATCTTTCGGAGTTCTTTACGGAGAGCGGGAGGATGATGAACATCAAAGGCGCAGCCCAGATTAATCAGGAAGCGGGCGATCCAATCCAGGCCATCGCTGTAGGCACGCAGCAGCACGCCCCCCTCAACTTCCTCTAAAACCCCCAGGTCGTTCGGGACGCGGGCGCGGGCGAAGTCGAAATCGGCCTTCAGCAGCACCCGAATCTCCCATACGCCGGGCATGTTGGCGATGGAGTTGAGCAGGTAGCCCAGCGCGTCAAACTTCGCCGGAGGTTTGAAGGTGGCGTCCACCGACCTGTGCCGGTAGACACGATCCAGGCGGAAGATACGCAGACCTCGCCGCAGGTGGCAGTAAGAGACGGCGTACCAGAATCCAGCGTGATAAACCAGGCCGTATACGTCAATCACTCGTTCGGTGATGTCGCTTTGCCGTGCGCCCCGGTATTCAATCCACAGGCGCTGGCGCAGGTAGGCGGACAGGCTGAAGGCAGCGATCAGCTCCGGCGCGACGGCAGCATTGGCGGCGCGGATGTCCAGCGTTAACACGCCGTGCATGGCGCGCACATGATCGCGCAGGTCGTCCGGCAAAACACGCTCGATTTTGGCGGCGGCGCTTTCAACGCCGGGGGCGGCGGCCAGACCGATCTGTCGCACGGCCAGCAGGCCGAGGATGATCGCCAGGATTTCGGCATTATTGAACATCAAGGGCGGCAGGCGAAAGCCGGGCCGCAGGCCATAAGACCCATAACGCCCTTTCTCACTTTCGACCGGAATCCCCAGGTCGCGGAGCATTGTAACATAGCGGCGCACGCTGCGAACATCTACTTCCAAGCGTGATGCCAGCTCCGAACCGGAGACACTCGATCGGGATTGTAAAAGCTCAAGAAGGGTCAGTAAGCGTGTTGTAGGACTGTACATCTCTCATCTTCTTCTCATAAATGCCGCTTTAATGAGGACAGATTATACCCTCTTTCAGTGGTAAGGTAGAAGTATAAAGATGAGGCGAAAGGAAGCGATTATGAACCGGGGTAAGGCAGCCGTCGCAGCCGGACCATCACGTCAGGATCAGGAACGGTTCATTCAGGCTATCCTCGAAGGCGCCTCCGAGTTGGGGCAAACACGGCGCGATCCCGCCAGCATCACCCCTTCCGGCGATGACCGCGAGAGTTCGGCGCGGCTGCGAGAACTGCGGTCGCGGTCGAACGCACTGGCGCTGGCGTTCGGCTATCGGGAGTAATGTGTGACGCCAGACGAATCGGCCTCATAAACGAGACGTGGAGGGAAGGAAAAAACCTGTCCAACTGGGCAGGGAAAATATCGGACTTTTTGCCGGGTGCAAACCCGGCTTAATGCCGGATGCAGGGAACACCGATTTCTGCTTAACTGAATAGTGGACGAACATGCCGGAGCAGAGAGGGCTGATCGTGATAAACGTCATTGGGGAACTCGATCAAGCTGCGCTGCGCGAATACGACCGGGCGAGGTCTATAGCAACCCTGCGGGGTCTGATAAACCGGCTCCTGCGGCGGTCAAACGATCTGCTGGTGCTGGACTCGGTGCTGAGGGGCGCCCGGCTCAAAAGCCAGCACAGCCTGGGTATCCGCGCCGTACCGATCAACGAGATCATCGGCAGCGGCGGACGAGCGGATGATTTCGACCGGGCTTTTTACCCGCGCCGGGACGTAACCCAGGAAAAATGGATAAGCGTGGACAAAGCCAGCCGTCAGGGCGTGCCGCTGCCGCCGGTGGAACTGCGAAAAGTGAACGAACACTACTTTGTGATGGACGGCCACCATCGCATCTCGGTGGCGCGCCGGCACGGGCAGCGGTTCATTGATGCCTATGTGGTTGAAATCATCATGACCAGACGCATCTAAAGGGATGCCGGGGGCTTTTCGCCCCCGGTTTTTTAATCAATCGGCTCTTTGTAGATGATGTAACGACCCATGTCGTCACCCTTGCCGATGCAGGTACTCAAATCCACCTTGAACTCCCGCCCGCCGGATACCCAA
>QUBZ01000006.1 GCA_014338005.1 Chloroflexota bacterium
GACGATGACGACCTGCTCGATGACGAGGAAGACGAAGACTTCTACGAAGACGAGGACGAGTTTTAGGTCTCGCTAGGCCGCTGACACAAACACCACATTCACTGCTGCGGTCGCCGGTTGGGAAGCGATGGAACGTCCTGTTCGGCGGCCCGTCTTGATTCCCTGCTCAGGCGGGTACTTCCGGCCCGTTTTTGTTTAGGCATTTGTTAGTTACCCCCTCTAGATTATACAATAGGTTCATCATCGGCTGCGTTTAGCGAGGTACCGACGCTGTGAAGCAAGCATCTTCCCCTGTTACTGCCGTGTTTCGGCTGCTGCTGAAGTGGTGGTGGCTGATCGCACTATCGGTCGCGCTCGGCGTCGGCGTCGGGTTTTTTATCCGCACCCAGCAGCCGAACATCTATTTTGCCAAAACCACCATTCTTTTTGGTCAGAACTTCGCCAGCAGCACAACGGGTTCGGCCAGTTCGCTGAAACAGCTTACCGACATGATTACGATTTATTCCGGCCTGGTGCGCCGGCCCACGATTCTGGAGCCGGTCATCGAAGAGCTGGGGCTGGGCATCAGCGTGGATACGCTCAACGGCGTGATGGCCGTCACCCAGGTTGAAGACCTGCCGCTGCTGGAAATCACCATCGCCGACATCCGGCCAGACCGCGCCGCCGACATCGCCAACCGGGTCGCCCAGGAACTCATCAAACAAAGCCCGACCGAACAGATTTCGCAGGAAACCGAATTTAAGCGCGAACAGCTCCGCAGCCTGCAAGCGCAGATCGAAGAACTGCAAAGCGCCTACGACGCCAATATTGCCGTCGGGGCGAATCTTACCTCCGCCTTCGAGATCGCCCAGAATTTACAGGAACGCTCCGGCATCCTCCAGAATTTGCAGCAGCTTCGCGCCCTGTATGCCGAAATGAGCGGCGGGCTGGCCGAACAGGTCAACCTGATGCGGATTTTTGAGTATGCCAATCCCGAAACCGCGCCGCTTGTCACCAGTTCGATCATCGGGGTGGCGCTGGCGGGCGGCGCCGGCCTGCTGCTTTCGGTGGCGACCATCGTGCTGATCGGTTATTTCGATGACCGGCTGCTGTGGCAGGAAGGGATGGAAACCATTCAAGGTATCAAGGTGCTGGGGCCGCTGGGGGTCGTGCCGCGCAATAAACTGCCGCTGTACGTGTTAACCATGCCCGACGCCATCGAAAGCGAGGTGCTGCGCCAGCTGCGGGCCAAACTGGTGCTGGCCGCCGGCGGCGACGTGCCGAAAATGCTCACCGTCACCAGCTACGACTCCGGCGATGGCAAAACCGTCACGGCTTCCAACTTGGCGCTGGTTTTCGCCCAGTCCGGGCTGCGGACGCTGCTGGTAGACGGCGACATCCGCAAGGGCGACCTGCACGAACTGTTCCGCCTGCCCAACGTGATGGGCTTCTCGGACATCCTCGCCAGTCACGAGGACATCGGCGTGATGGTTTCGCGCGCTTTGCTCGACAGCACCTACGACAACCTGACCATCCTCCCGTCGGGGCGTTCCAACGCCGACCCGGCGGCACTCTTAAGCGCCGCGCGTTTTACCCGGCTCATTACGCTGCTGAAGTCGCAGTTTGATATTGTCGTTATGGATTCGGTACCCACCATCGGCGGGCCGGATTCGGCCTTCATGGCAGAAGTCAGCGACGGCGTGTTGATCATCGTGGATTCGCGCCGCACGACCGAAAAAGCCCTCAAACGCACCCTCCAGGCGCTCCAGCAGGCGCGCCGGGCGAACATCTTCGGCGTGGCGTTTAACCGGGTGCATTTGCAGGTGACGGCCACCCACAACCAGCCTTACTACCGCCGCACGCTGGCGCTTAGCCCGGAACGGCTGAACCGCGAGCTGATGACCGCGAACAAACGTAAACTGGGCTTCAACCGCCACGTAATTACCGACAAAAAAGGCGAACGGCTGTACTCCTTTAAAGCGTGCGCCATTCACCTGGGCGTCACCGTCGAAACCATCCAGAACTGGACAAAAACCGGCCATCTAAACGCAGTGCGCGTGGGACGCCGCCGCTGGGTACGGGAAGGCGAAATTCAAGCCCTGCTGGAACGCCTGCCGCGCAGCGAGATCAGACTGGGCGGCAAAAACGATCATCTGCCGGAAGCCAACGGCTTAAAAGCCCCTGTCGAACCGTCGCTGCCGGCGCGGCTGCGCGACCAGCGAAACGCCCTGCTGGATTACGTGCGCGACCCGCAGGCCATCGAGGAAACCGACGACGAAACCGACCTGCCGCCCGGCGATTAGGTCAGGATTTAAAACGCCAACCATGCTGGTTCAACTATTTGGCCGAAAAACGCTGATCGGCAAGCTGCGATACTACTTTCTGGAACGTCATTACAGCCAGACTATTCGCTACAGCCTGATTGCCTTGTGCATGGCGCTGACGCTGGCTTCCACCCTGCTGTTCCGGGGCGTGATTTTTTTCAACCTGGACTTCCTGCCGGGTTTAATCCCGATTCTGGCGATGATGGGGCTGGCGGCTGTAGTAGTCCTGTATGTCCATTTCACCGCAGCCATACCGTTGATCGTGGTGATTTCAACCATCATGGCCGAAGGCATAGGCACCGGCACCGGCACGAAAATCACGTTTACGTTCATCACGGCCTGGGCGCTGGTCGGCATCTGGGTGTTTAAGATGCTGGTCGTCGAAAAAAACGTGCGCCTGCGCGCCTCCCCGGCCAACCTGCCGGCGCTGATTTTTGTCATCGTGGTGGTCATTTCGCTGGTCTGGAGCAGCGGCTTCGCCGACCCCGATACCAAACACATTCTGGACAGCAAAATGATGCCCCGGCTGATGACCGCCGCCGTCCTCATTATATCGCCGCTCACCTATATGCTGTTCGCCAACAACATCAAATCCACCAGCACCATACGGTTCATCGTCTGGTGGTTCATCGTGGTGGGCGCGGCTTTTATGGCTTTGCGGCTGGTCACCGGCAGCGTGCCGAATCCTTTCAACGACGAAGGGCAGTTCCCGACCTGGGTGGGCGCTTTTGCGGTCGGCCAGATGCTGCTTAACAAAAAACTGCGCCCAATCGTGCGGCTTGGCCTGGGGGGAGTTGCAGCCGGCTGGTTTTACATCACGCTGGGGCTGGGTATATCCTGGTTGAGCGGGTGGCTGCCGTTAGTCGTCGCAGCGGCGATCATCCTGCTGTTTTATTCCCGCCCGCTTTTTATTATCGCTCTCCTCATCGGCGCTGTATTCATCGTTTCCCAGTGGCATGCCGTCAAAGACATTTTTTCGGCGGAAAGCGAGGAGTCCGGCCAGTCGCGCGTGGGGGCATGGCAGCAAGCCCTGACCGTCGCAAACGACCATTTAATGTTCGGCACGGGGCCGGCAGGTTACGCTTTTTACTTCCAGGCACGGCTGCGCGGGTTTTATCAGCTTTCACATAACAATTATGTGGACATCATCTCACAAACCGGTCTGGTCGGGTTCTTCTTTTTTGTCTGGTTCTGGCTGGGGGTCAACTGGGTCAGCCTCAGAACCTACCGCCTGGTGCCAAAAGGCGGCTTTGAACACGGGCTGGCGACGACACTGCTGGCCGCCAATTTATCCACCCTGGGCGTTATGATGCTCGGTGATTGGGTTACACCCTTCACTTATACCCAGGGTTTAGGGGGCATTGACTACACCATTTGGGCGTGGATATGGGCGGGGTTGAGTGTGGCGTATTACCACATCTGTCGTGAGCGAGTTCACGAGGTCGAAAAATCGTGATGGTATTCAAACGCGCCTGGATAGGCATCCTGTTGATTCTGGTCTTAAGCCTGACCCTGCCATCACCGTCTGCCGGGCAGCAGGCCGTTGACAGCGGTTGGACGCCCCCAAAACTGCTTGGCGGGGGCTGGTGGCAGAGCGTTGCCATAGATCAGGAAGGCCGGCTGCATGTCGGCTGGTTCGGCGGGGTTGAGATGAACGACGGCGGTATGCACGATGCCCTGATGTACGCCGTCCGCGAACCCGACGGCACCTGGAAACCCACAAACGATGCCATCTATACTGGGGACGGCGGTTACACCGTCCGCAATGCGCTGGCCGTCACCAGCGACGGGATTCTCCATGCCGTTTTCCGCGCCGTAACCCGCCACCAGTACGCCCACGCGCCCGCGCGCGCCGCCGACTCGGCGGCGAACTGGACGACGCCGATAGAGATGAACTCCTTCGGCTACTACGTGGATATGACCAAAGATCGCAACGATGTGCTGCACCTGATGTACAGCGGCGGCCAGGGTATTATCAGCCGCGGCGGCACAATCACAATGGCGGAACTCAGCCCGTGCGCGTTCTGTAACGATATGTTCTACCGCCGCTCAACCGACGGTGGCCGAACCTGGAGTTCCGACGTTCCGATCTCGTTTGAGGCGGAGTCCGGCTCCGACCGCATGGACATTTTTGAGGGCCTTAGCGGACGCCTGTACACCGTCTGGGACGAAGGACTCGACTGGTATCAGGGGCGCGGCGCAGCCCTTGACGTGCGTATGATCTACTCCGAAGACGGCGGCCTGACCTGGAGCGATAAAATCATCCTGGACGGGGGCGGCCATGCCGACCGCCGGCCAATCCAGATCGGAGCGGTCGAGATGCTGGACGGCGCGCTGATGGTCGTCTGGCGCTATTCGACCGACATAGACCGCAACATCTACTACCAGATAACAGACGATCTCGGCCAGACCTGGACGCCCCCTCAGCCCATCCCCGGTTTTGTCGCCCGCAGCATCAACGACTCGCCGCTGGACGACTACGAACTGCTGCTCGACCGCCTGGGTACGGTGTGGTTGTTCGCCACCGGGCAGCCGAACTTGCAGCGGCAGGCCAACGCGGGGCTTTACGCGGTTCAGTACCGCAACGGCAGCTGGTTGACCCCGCAGCGGCTTTTTTACAGCCCAGAGTACCGCCCGGAATGGCCGAAAGCCGCGTTGGGCATCAACAACGATATTCACCTGACGTTTTTCCTGCGCGGGTGGAAAGAGTACGTGACGACCTACCAGGATGCCACCGCCGACCTGACGGTTTATTACACCTACTATCCGGGTAATCTGCCCTCAACGGCAGTGGCGTTTAACCCTACACAAACGCCCCGCCCTACGCCGACGATTGTCCAGGAGCTGCGGCCCACCCAGACACCCTTTACGCTGCAAGAGCCGATGGAACAGCCGCCCGGCCTGGTGACTGCCGATACCTATGCTGCCCAGACGATTCTGGGCGGCACGATCGCGGTCGGCGTCCTCTGTGTTTTCATTTTAAGCCTGGTGCAGTTTATCATCCGGCGGCGCTAAACAATCCCGTTTGATTATCCTGCCGGGCAGCGGGCGAACGTTAGGCTTTTGTAAGGCCGGTTCGCTACGCTTTTCTGTAGTTCCCATTCATAACGATCAAATACGGATTAATCTATCATGGCTGTCCTGAAAACTGACCACCCCTTTACCATCCCGGAAAACCCAAAAACAACCAGCGCCAACCTGCAATCGGTGGGGCTGGTGCTGGCAAGCGTGGCCTGCGGCGCGGTCGGGCAGCTTGTCCTCAAGGCCGCTATGAACGGCCTGGGGCAGCTTCAGCCGTCGCTCGAAACGCTGGTGGCGATGGCGACCAGCCCGCTGCTCCTGGTGGGAATCGGCATCTTCGGCATCAGCACGCTGCTGTGGCTGCTGGCGCTAATCAAAGCCGACCTCAGCTTCGCTTACCCCTTCCTCAGCCTGACGTATATCGCAGTTCTGATCGGCGGGGCGGTGCTGTTCCACGAGCAGGTAACGCTTGATCGCGTTCTGGGTTTTGCGGTGATCGTCACGGGTGTATGGATTGTCGCGCGCAGCGAAAAACGGTCGGCCTGAAATGCGTATCGGAATCATCGGCGGCGGTTTGATGGGCATCGCCCTGGCTTACTTTTTAACCGAAGCCGGGGAGCAGGTGACTGTCTTGGAACAGAGCGCCGAGTTGGGCGGTCTTAACGGACAGCTGGCGTTTGGCGAAGGGCTGACGGTGGCGCGTTACCAGCACGCTATCCTGCCGCGCGATGACGCCACACGCCGCCTGTGCGCCCGCCTGGGGCTGGAAAACGAGCTGGTTTTTGGCGACGTGCAAACCGGCTTCATCCACGACAATCGCATTTACCCGATGACCACCCTGCGGGACTTTTTTTCCTTCACGCCGCTCAGCTTCCGCAGCCGGATTCAACTGGGCGGCGCGCTGCTGCAAGTCCGCCGCCGCGGAAACTGGGAAAGCCTGGACGACGTTCCGGTTAAAAGCTGGCTGGTGAAAGCCAGCGGCGCGGAAACCTTCGAGCGCATCTGGCGACCGCTGTTGGAAACCAAATTCGACGGCGCTTACGAAACCGTCCCCGCTACCTACGTCTGGGCCTGGCTGAACCGGATGCTGGCAATCCGGCGGCCCCCCCGCTTTAACAGCAGCGTGGGCTACCTGCGGCGCGGGCATTATTCGCTCATTCAAGCCCTGGCGGACGACCTGACCGCGCGCGGCGGGCAGATACAAACGCAGGTGCGCGTGCGCGAAATCATCGTGGCGGACGGCCGTTTGCAGCAGGTCCGCACCCACAGCGGCCTGCTGGAATTCGACGCCCTAGTGGCGGCCATCGCCACCCCGGTTTTTGCGCGGCTTATCCCCGGTGCGGATAAAACCTACCTGGAACGCCTGAGCCGCGAGAAATACCTCGGCCTCATCTGCCCGGTGATGGTGCTGGACAGGCCGCTTTCCGGCTACTGGACGCTCAACTTGACCGACCCGAACAGCCCGTTTTCCAGCATCATCGAAACGCCGCACCCGGAGTACAACGGGTATTACATTGTTTATCTGCCCCGCTATACCGCGCCGGATAACGACTGGATGGGGGTTTCTGACGACGACATCCGGGAGGCATGGCTTTCGCATCTGCGGCAGCTTTTCCCGCAGATGGCTTCAAAAGACCCGCTCCATTTTTCCGTCAGCCGGTCGCGTTATGTTGAGCCGGTCTATTCGATTCATGACACCGAAAAAGCCGCCTCCGCGCAAACCCCCTACCAGGGGTTGTATCTGGCGAACACCGGCCAGGTCTACCCGCAGCTTCCGACCAGCGAAGCCGTCATCGTCCAGGCGCAGCGCGTCAGCCGGCTGGTTCGCCAGCAGCGCATGATGCCGGCCGCCGTTTTGAGTTAAACAGACCCGGAGGAAAACGGTTTTCCCTCCGCCAACGGATGAACAAACAACCATGCGCGTTCTTTTGCTCACTCAGGTGCTTCCCTACCCGCCGGACAGCGGGCCGAAGGTTAAGACCTACTATGTCCTCAAATATCTGGCGCGGCAGCACGCCGTGACGCTGGTTTCGTTCGTGCGGGATGGCGACAGGCCGGAACACATTCGCCACCTGGAAACCCTCTGCGAGCGGGTCGTCACCGTGCCGATCAGCCGCTCACCCGTCCGCGACCTGGGTTTCCTGTTCAAAAGCCTGGCCGGCGGCCAGCCCTGGATGATGCTGCGCGACGAGCGCGCGGAAATGCAGGCCGCCCTGCGCGAACTGGCGACGGCGCGCTTCGACGTGGTACACGCCGACCAGCTTAACATGGGACAGTACGCCCTGCCCTTTACCGGCAGCCGCAAGGTTCTTGACCTGCACAACGCCCTGTGGGTGCTGTACAAACGGCTGGCCGAAACCTTGCCGCCGACCAAACCGATGAAATATATCCTGCTGCGGGACTGGCGGCTGCTTAAACGATACGAAGGCGCGCTGTGCCGCGCTTTCGACGCCGTGACGGCCGTCAGCCAGGAAGACCGCGCCGCTTTGATCGAAGCCGGCGCGCGCGACGACATCGTGGTAATCCCCATCGCCATTGATACCGACGAACAGGCTTTCATCGAGCGGCAGCCCGCCGGGCCGCACATCGTCCACATCGGCACCATGTACTGGCCGCCCAATATTGACGGCATCACCTGGTTTCTGGACGAAATTTACCCGCTCATCAAACAGCAGATACCGAATGTTCGCTGCACGCTGATCGGCGCGCGCCCCCCGGCCAGCATCGTGGAACGCGCCCAGAACGACCCCTCGCTGACCGTCACCGGCTACGTCGAAGACCCGCTGCCCTATCTGCGCGACTCCAGCATGATGATCGTGCCGCTGCGCGCCGGCGGCGGGATGCGCGTGAAAATCCTCAACGCGCTCTCGCAGGGTATCCCGATGGTCAGCACTACCGTCGGCTGCGAGGGCATCGCGGTCGAAAACGACCGGGATATTCTGATCGCCGACGAGCCGCAGCCGTTCGCTGCCGCCTGCGTTCGCCTGCTGGCGGACGCGGATTTGAACGCGCGCATCACCCGCGCCGGACGCCAGACCGCCGAGCAGCAGTACGACTACCGGCAGGCCTGCCGCCCGCTGGATGAAATTTATATGCCCCAGGTGCTTAAACCATGAGAATCCTATTCATAGTTCCCTACATTCCTTCGCTGGTCAGGGTTCGCTCCTATAACTTTTTGCGCGTTCTGGCAGAAAACAAGCACTCGATTACGCTGATGGTACTTCAGCCGCCAGGCGATACTGGCGAAGCGCTTCCGCAGCTCCGCGAGTGGTGCGAATCGGTGATTGTTGTTCCGCACAAAACCAGCCGCGCTATCCTTAATGGCCTGATGGCGCTGCCCGGCGGCCGTCCGCTTCAGGCAGTTTATTCACGGTCGCCGGAGTTTTCCCGCCAGTTGCGTGAACTGCTAGCCCGGCAGACTTTTGATGTGGCACATGTCGAACACTTACGGGGTACGGTGCTGGCCGACTCGCTGTCGGAATTACCGATCATGTTTGACTCGGTGGACAGCATCTCGCTGTTATTCGAAAAAGTGCTGGCAAACCCGCCTAACGTTAAAAGCCGCCTGATGGCAACCCTTGACCTGGGGCGAACGCAGCGATTCGAGGGACAATTGACGCGGCGCTTTGACCAGGTGGCAATCACCAGCCCGATAGACCGCCAGTCCGTCATTGACCTGGGCTGTGACGCAAATCGTGTGGCGGTCGTCCACAACGGCGTGGACACGCGCTATTTTCAGCCGCAAGACCTGCCGCGTGACCCTCTGCGGTTGGTATTCACCGGCAAAATGAGCTATCACGCCAACATAGCTGCTGCGTTGGATCTGGCAGAGAAAATTATGCCGTTGGTGTGGGCGCAGCAGCCCAATGTAACATTGCAGATTGTTGGCAAAGATCCATCGCCGGTCATCCAGGATTTGGCCCAGCACCCTAACATCAGCGTGACCGGCTTCGTGGCGGATATGCGCCCATATCTGGCGCAGGCCGCCATCGCGGTTGTCTCGCTTCGTTACGGAGTTGGCAGCCAGTTTAAGGTACTTGAGGCGATGGCAATGGGAACACCGGTTGTCTGCTCCGCTCAAGCCAGTTCGGCACTGACCGCAGAACACGGGCGAGACCTGCTGATAGGCGATACGCCGGAAGCCATCGCGCAGCACATTCTGGAACTACTGGCCTCGCCGGAGCAGCGTGCGTTGATAGGCGCGAATGGGCGGCGGTATGTCGAAACCCATCATTCGTGGGATAGTGCTGCCGCGCATCTTGAAAACCTGTATATGGCGGCGATACAGCATCATCAAAACCACAGGGGTTTATAAGTAAAGGGAACCATTGATTATGGGAACAGGAGTCATTGAGCCAAAATTGGAAACGGGTTATCCGGCCTTCAACCCGGCTGATCTGATTAATGCCATCCGCCAGAACAACACGACTAAACTGCGCACGGTGCGGATCGGACTGGTCGTCGCGGATTTCCTGGCAATCGGCCTCGCCTTTCTGGTGGCCTACAACTTCCGGTTTACGGGACCGACGGCGCTCTTTTTCGACCCGACCGGGTTCACCGATTCTGATTATTATTCGGGTTTTGCCTATATTCTGATCCCGCTGTGGCTGATTTTGTTCGCTTTATTCCGGCTGTATGACCCCAGTATCCTGTTCGGCGGCCACCAGGAATACATGAATGTATTTAATGCCTGTACGGCCGGGATTATGGTCGTCATCGTCGCCACTTACCTCGACCCAACGCTGCTGGTCGCGCGCGCCTGGCTGTTAATCGCCTGGCTGTCGGCCATCCTCCTGGTGAATACGGAACGGTTCGCCGTCCGGCGCATCGTGTACGCGCTGCGCCGCCGGGGGCATTTTATGGCTCCGGCGTATATCGTCGGCGCGAATTCGGAAGGCATCGCCATCGCCGAGCAGTTGTTGAGCGCGCCGGTCGCGGGGGTGAATATCATCGGCTTCCTGGACGACAATATCCGCCCCGGCGAAGAAGTGCTGCCAGGCATCGTCGTTCATGGCCCTACCAGCCGCGCCGAGGAACTGTCGGCGCGTTTCGGCGTCGAGCGCCTGATCGTTGCTACCAGCGGCGTCCAGCGCGACAACCTGCTTGACCTGTTCCGGCGTTTCGTCAACTCGGAAGCGATCTCCGTCTGGCTGTCCTCCGGCATGTATGAAATCATGACTACCGGCGTGCGGGTGCAGGATGTCGGCTCGGTGCCGATGGTCAGCGTCAACCGCGTGCGGCTGACCGGTTTGAACGTGGTGGCAAAAGCCATCCTGGATTACGTGGGCGCGACGCTCGGTTTGCTGGCGCTGTCGCCGATCTTCCTGGTCATCATCATCATCATGAAGCTGACCGACCCCGGCCCCATCGTCTACCGCCGGCGGGTGGTGGGCGTGGGTGGTAAGGTCTTCGACGCCTTCAAGTTCCGCACGATGGTGGTAAATTCGCAGGAAGTATTGGACGAACTGCTGGCGCGCGACCCTGAAGCCCGCGCCGAATACGAGCAGTATTACAAGCTGAAAAATGACCCGCGCATCACAAAGATCGGCGCGTTCCTGCGTAAGACCAGCATTGACGAACTGCCGCAGCTCCTCAACGTCCTGCGTGGCGAGATGAGCCTGGTCGGGCCGCGTATGATTACGATGGCCGAAGTCGAAAAATACGGCAAGTGGGGGCTGAACCTGCACACCGTCAAACCCGGCATCACCGGGTTATGGCAGGTGGCCGGGCGCAGCGACATCACTTACGAGGAGCGGGTGCGGCTGGACATGCGTTATATCCGTAACTATTCCATCTGGCTCGACCTGCAAATTTTGTTCCAGACCATCCCGGCGGTGGTGATGAGCAAAGGCGCATATTAGTCGCCAGCCTACGCCTGAATTTCCACCACGACGCCTTCTTCCGCCCAGGTGTACAGCGCCTGGGCGTTTTCGTTGCTCAGCAGGATGCAGCCGTAAGTGACGCGCGTCCCCAGGCTGTTCGTCCACAAAAGCTGGCTGCCGCCCCGCGTGGGAAAACCGTGAAAGCCGTTGGTGAAATCCGCGCCGGGGATGGGCCGGTAAACCCCCATAAAATTCGGCATCCACAGGTTCCAGTTGGCGGCGTAAGCGTTGTCCACATGCGAGATGATTTGGTAAATGCCCGGCCAGGTGGGGCTGGAGTTGATGCCGGTGCTGACCGGCCACTCCCACTTCAGCGTTTCGTTTTCGTACACCCAGGCGCGCTGGCGGCTGATGCTGACCACGATGCGTTTGTCCGGGTTGATTGGGTACAGCAAAAACGTATCCGGCGACGGAACGGCGATGCTCTGGCCGGGAGTCAGGCTCTCCAGGCCGCCGTTGGCCTGCTGGATGTACGGGTACGGCACGCCGTAATCCCAGGCGATGCTGATGATCGTCTCGCCCGGCCTGACGATATGCTGCCGGTCGTGATGGTAAACGCGAATGTGCGGGTCGGTGCGCTCCTGCCGGATGGCCGCCTGAACGCCGGCGACAGCTTCATCCAGTTTGAGGTAGCGGCTGCCGTCCAGCGCCGCGCCCGCCTCAGCCTCCAGGTAAGCGCGTACCTGCCGCGCATCGGCAGACAGCGCCAATCCGGTCGGGCTGTCCGGGTCCGGCTCGGCGGTCAGCCATTCGCCCCAGGCGGTTGGCGGCAGCGACCAGTACACCGAATCGCCCGTAACGGGGTCAAACACGCGAATATCCAGAAAGCTGGACAGCAAACGCGCGGCGCGCTCCACCATCGGGGAAGCATCAGTCACGGCGGGCAGCACCGGCTGCATAACCAGTTCCAGCGAGCCATCGGCCAGCGCCGCGCCGGCGTTCTGCCGCAGCCGCGCCAGTGTGCCGGCTACATCCAGCGCGCGCCCGGCCACCGGCGCGGTCGGCTGCGCCTGGCCGTTTATCAGCCGCACACCCGCATTAACCGGCGGCTGCTCGAACTGCGCCGCGAACTCGCGCAGGTTGACCTCGGCAGTCGCCAGATCAACCACTACCACCGGCGGCACATCCACCCGCCCGATCAAACCGGGCAGCAGCCCGCCGAACTGCGCCCGCCCCTGGGCATAAGCGGCCCTGGCCGTCGCTTCGACATCCAGGGAAATGCCGAACATACCGGGATGAAACGTCCAGGCGCGGTCGCCATCCCGCACCGTGATGGCCTGCCAGCCGGTTTGCAGCGCGGAAACCGCCTCTTTTTCCGACAAACCGCCCAACGCCACCCCGCCGGCGCGGACGCCGGGCAGGATTCCGCCGGCGTACACCAGCCCCAAAACCAGCGTCAGCGCCGCACAGGCCATCGCGGCCATACCTGCCAGCCCCAGAGCGGCA
The DNA here is from genome assembly GCA_014338005.1 of Chloroflexota bacterium. Classification (GTDB taxonomy): domain Bacteria; phylum Chloroflexota; class Anaerolineae; order Aggregatilineales; family Phototrophicaceae; genus CFX2. Next base: position 12,653 of record QUBZ01000006.1, read on the forward strand.
TATAACGGCCATGTTCTGCGCCGGGACTGAGGGCGCGGCGGGCGGCTTTGCGCGGGTATATTTCGGCGCGCCGGCTGCGGGCGCGGCGGCGCGGGGCGATAAGGCACGGCAGCCGCGCGCACGCGCACCGGCTGCGTGATTTGTGAATGGCTGGAAAGTCGGCGGCGAGTCGGCATATCAACGCTCAAACCTGGTTATAACGGTTATTTAATGCTGATCGTTATAATCATTATAGGACAAAACCGGCGCAGCAAAAGCCGACACAGACCATTCGTCGGGGAAGCGTCAGCCCGGCGGCACAAAAAAGCGAGGCGCGGGGTTAAACGCGCCTCGGCTGTTCGCCCGGTTGGGCGAAGTGATCTGTTTCAGCGAATTTCATACACCAGCGTCTCACGATTCACGCTGGAAATCACCGCCGGCTGTTTGCCCTGCCTAAGGTAAACTTCCTGTCCGTTTTTTAACACCATGTCCTCACCGTCCAGCGAAATCCAGGCCTGCCCTTTAACCACCCGCACCACCTGCGAGATGCGTTTGAGCGTCGCTGCATTGCCGTTTTCCAGCCGTTTAACCTGAGCGGCGTCCTGAAAAACCCCGATCTGATTCATAACTGCGGAGTCGTGCGCGTTCATTTTGTTCCTCTCGCCCATGCTCTGTCAGTTCATTCCAGATAAACTTACGATACTCGCCGAACGGTCAGGTTGTCACCTGACTAAAGATAGGTTCACGAGTCAGGAGGTGGTCTGTAGGGATATTTCACGACCCGATCTGGATAGTTATGATAGAATCGTGTGTTAATAATAAAAGTCCATAACAGCGGGCAGCTTCGATCAGGGTTATTGGGGTTAAGGGATTATATGGACGGTTTTCAGCCTGGCCTGCTTACGGAACGCGAGATCGAAATCCTGGGACTCATCGCCGACGGCCTTTCCAACCAGGAAATCGCCGAAAAACTTTTCCTCACCCTGGGTACGGTTAAGTGGTACAACACCCAGATTTACGGTAAACTGGGCGTTAAAAACCGCACCCAGGCGATTGTCCGCGCGCGCGAACTCGAACTGACGCCCCTGGACGCCCGGCAGCCCGCCCCTACCCCGGCAGCCGACGCCAGACGCCGCACCCTCAGCCTGCCGGCGCAGCCGCTGTCGTTCATCGGGCGCGAGGATGAGCTGGCGCGTCTGGCCGATCTGCTGGCCGCGCCGGACTGCCGCCTGCTCACGCTGGTGGGGCCGGGCGGCATCGGCAAAACCAGCCTGGCGATTGAAACCGCCGAACGCCAGACCGCCAGCTTCCCGGACGGGGTTTATTTCGTCTCGCTGTCGCCGCTCAGCGCGCCGGAGGACATCCTCACTGCCCTGACGGCGGTGGCGAACGCCGTAAATTTCCGGTTCAAAGAAGGCGAAAACCCCAAACAGCAGCTATTGGCCTCTTTTCGAGACCGGCGGCTGCTGCTGGTGCTGGACAACTTCGACGAACTTTTGAGCGGCGCAGACCAACTGGCCGAACTGCTGCGCGCCGCGCCCGGCGTCAAGGTGCTGACCACCTCCCGCGAACGCCTTAACCTGCAAGAGGAAGTGGTGTTCCGCGTCGAAGGGATGCCCCTACCCCAACAGACCGCGCCGGACGCCGTTCGCCAGAATGCGGCGGTGCGGCTTTTCATCCAGGGCGCGCATCATGCCCGCCCGGATTTTACGTTCGATGATGAAAACCTGCTGCACGTGCTTCGCATCTGCCGGCTGGTTGAAGGGATGCCGCTGGGCATTGTGCTGGCGGCGGCCTGGGTGGAAATGCTTTCCCCGGCGGAAATTGCCGACGAGATCGGCAAAAACCTGGATTTTCTCGAAACCCGACTGCGGAACATGCCGGAGCGCCATCGCAGCCTGCGTGCCGTTTTCCAGTCGAGCTGGAACCTGCTGGCCGAGCCGACACGCCGCGCCTTCGCCCGGCTTTCGGTCTTTCGCGGCGGCTTCACGCGGGAGGCCGCCCAGCAGATCGCCGGGGCCGACCTGCACGCGCTGATGGCGCTGGTGAACAAATCGCTGCTGCGCCGCGCCCTGGACGGGCGTTACGAAACCCACGAACTGCTGCGGCAGTATGCCGCCGAACAACTGCGGCAGTCAGGCGAGGAGGACGCGGCGCGTCAGGCCCACAGCCGTCATTACCTGGAACTCCTGGGCCGGGTAACGCCGGATACCCTGCCGTCGCTCGACCGCATCGAGGCGGACTTTGAAAACATCCGCGCTGCCTGGAATCGCGCCGTCGAAAGCGGCTCATTCGATCTCATCGAGCGGGCGCTGCCGAACCTGTACGGCTTTTGTGCGCGCCGCAGCCGCTACCAGGACGCCGCTTCCCTGTTCGACCGTGTGTTAGATATGGCCGAAGGCAGCGCCGCCGCGGCCAGGCCGCTTTTGCTGCGCCTGCGCGAATGCCGGGGCAAAGTGCGCGGGCTGATGGGCGAGTTTAACGGCGCGGTGGCCGACCTGAGCTACGTCCGCGACGCGGCGCATGAAGCCGGCGATCTGGCCTGGGAGCGCGAACTGCTGGTTAACCTCGGCCAGCTTTACCGCAAGGCCGAACGCCACGACGAAGCCGCCCATCACCTGGGCAAAGTGCTGCATTTTGCCCAGTCCAGCGGCAACCTGCGCGCCGCCGCCGACACGCTGTATCATCTGGGAACGGTCGCCTGGGACGAAGGTGACAATACCCAGGCCGCCATGTACCACCAGGAGGCCGCCGACATCTGCCGCCGCCTGGGGCTGCAAGATGTCGTGGCCGTCCAGGCGGCGCACGGCCTGGGCGAAACCACCCTTATGTCCGGCCAGCCGCAGCGCGCGCTGGAACTTTTTGAAGAGTCGCTGGCGCTTTCGCGTCTGATCGGCGACAGCGCCTACGAAGCCGAAAACCTGCAAATGATCGGCTGGGCCTGCGTCGGCGCGGTCGGCACGGCGGACTACCCGCGCGCGCTGGAATGTTTCACCCGCGCGCTGGAAATGAGCGAAGCCGCGCACCTGGACTGGCACACGGTCTGCTCACAGATCGGCCTGGGGCTGGCGCAGGGGGCGATCGGTGACTTCGAGGCCGGTTTTAAGCATGTTCACCTGGGGCTGCACACCGCCGAATCGCTGGGCGTCATCCGTTTTGTGTGCATGGCACTCGACTGCCTGGGGCAGCTTTACCAGGACTTAAACCTGCTGTCGCAGGCGGAGGCCATCCACGCGCGCGGCGCCGAATTGATGCTGCGCCACGAATCCACCTACTGGCTGTCCCGGCTGCAAGCCAATCTCGCCGTTGACCGGATGCGGCAGGGCGACCTGAACGTTGAGCGCGACCTGTTATCCGCGCTGGAAGCGGCACAGGCGCGCGGCCAGGAAATGCACGCCACCCGCTGCCTGGAGGGGCTGGCCGAGCTGCACATCGCGCGGCAGCAGCCGGACGCTGCGCTGGATTATGCCAACCGGCTGCTGACGCTGGCGGACGCCGACGGGCTGCGCGAGAGCGCCGCCCAGGCGCGCCGGTGGCGTGGCGAAGCCTTTTTGATGGCGGGGAAGCCGGCAGAAGCGGAAGCCGAACTTAAACAGGCGGGCCGGCGAGCCGGGGAAATCGGCGGGGTGCGGCTGATCTGGGACATTCACGCCGCGCTGTCCCGCCTGTATCTGGCGCAGGGACATGACGAAGCCGCCCAAATGCACCAGGCCGCCGCGCGAGAAATGGTCGAACGTATAGCCCACCGTCTGCCCTACGCCGACCTGCGCGCCGGGCTGCCGCGTTAGCCGTAAAACCGCGCGCCTACAGCACCGGGTTGCTGATGAAATACACTGTAAACACCGCCAGCGAAAAAACGGTGTGTACCATCAGCGTATTGTTCACGTACTGGCGTTCTTCCGGCATACCGGCTTTCATGTACAGCGGCACGATGAACGGCGGCGGCAGCACCAGCAGCGTGAACAGCGCGGCCTCAAACGGTCGCTCCAGGTTCAGCAGGCCGCGAATCAGCACCGCGTTTAGCAGCAGCGCCAGCGGGATGAGCAGCGCCAGCCGCACCCCGGCCACCAGCAGCGTTTCGCGGATGCCCTGCCGGTCGAACTTGATGCCGTAGCCGACGATTATCAAAATCAGCGGGATAGTCAGGCTGCTTAAAAACCGGACGGTGGACATCAGCGCGCCTGTCACCGGCGTCTCGTCCAAAAACTGCTGCGCGTTCAGCAGATTCAAAACGATGCCGGAGATGACGGCAATAATCACCGGCGAGGTGAAAAACGTCCGCGCCAGCTGGCCGGGGTTTTGCACGCCGTCGCGTTTCATCAGCAGCAGCGCCAGGAAAACGAACCAGATGAACAGTTCGTGGCCCAGGTCAACGACGGCGATATACCCGATTTTCTCCAGGCCATACGCCCCGCCAAACAGGCTGACCCCCAACATGCCGTACTCAAAACCTGTCATCAGGAACGGGAAGTAGGGGTGTTCGATACGCAGCCACCGCTTGAGCAGATGGCCGAAGCCGTACAGCCCCACGCACAGGGCGAAGATGGCGACAAAAACGACCAGATAGGCCGGCTGGAGTTCGATCTGCAAAAACGAGATGAACAGCACCGAAGGCATTGCCAGATTGACGACGATCTTCCGCAGGTCTTCGATGGTGTTTTCGGCCAGGAATTGACGGCGGCGTATCCAGTAACCCAGGCCGATGAGCAGAAAAATAGGCAGCACCCGGTTGATGATGAGCGTGGTTTGATCCATGAAATATTTTTACCCTGTGTAAATGGGCTTTCGCCCTTTGCCCCTCCCCCCAACCCCCTCCCCTCAAGGGACGTTCGTCCCCGTTCGGGTCGCCGAATTTAGGGAGGGGGCTTAAAACGCTTCTTACTCCCCCTTTCTCCGTGTACGGCCAGCGGAGAAAGTCCCTTCAGGGAGGAAAGGGAGATGGGAGATGGGGGATAGGGGTTAAGCGGCTTAACTCACCGCTTCACGAACGGCGGCCAGCTGCCCGGCAGACCCCAGTTTTTCCGACTTGTGAACGATAAACCGGGCGTACTCGTCTACAAAAATTGCCCCCGGCTTACGAAAGTCAAATTCCGCCGGCTGGTCGCGGAAGTATTCGCGGTGTACCCGCGTCCAGACCAGCCGCCCGTCGGTGTCAATATTGACTTTGGTTACGCCCAGCGACGCCGCGCGCTGGAACTCGTTTTCGTCCACGCCGCGCGCCGACGGGTCCAGCGCGCCGCCGGCAGCATTAATGCGCTGCACTTCTTCCTGCGGCACGGAACTTGACCCGTGCATCACCAGCGGCAGGCCGGGCAGCTTCTGCTGAATGGCGGCGATGCGGTCAAAATGTAACGACTGCTGCCCTTTAAACTTGTACGCGCCATGACTGGTTCCGATGGCGACCGCCAGGCTGTCGCAGCCGGTCTGTTCCACGAACGCTTTCGCCTCATCAGGGTCGGTGAGCATGGCGTGTTTTTCATCCAGCGCGATGTCTTCTTCCACGCCGCCCAGCATTCCCAGTTCGGCCTCGACCGAGATGCCGCGCGCGTGGGCGCGTTCGACCACCCGCCGCGTGATCGCCACATTCTGCGCGAACGGCTCGTGCGAGGCATCAATCATCACCGACGAATAAAAGCCGGAATCAATGCACGAATAACAGGTGGCTTCGTCTCCGTGATCGAGATGAACGGCGTAAATCGCGTCGGGGTAAAGCTGTTCGGCGGCGCGGATGATCGCCTCGATCATAGGGATGCCGGCGTATTTGCGCGCGCCTTTGGAAATCTGGATGATGAAAGGCGCCTGCGCCTCCATATGCCCTTTGAAGAGTCCCAATGCCTGTTCCATGTTGTTGATGTTATACGCGCCGACAGCGTATTTTCCATAAGCAACGCGGAAAAGCGCGTCTGTGGTGACGATCATGGTTTTAGCTCCTTAAACCAGGATAAAGATACGGGGCGATTCAACCACAAAGCCGCACCCCCCGCAAGCAGGATAGGCTCATATGGCCTGAACATAAAACGGGCGTGCCGGTTTCGGATACGCCCGTTTGTGAACCTGCTGTGTTCTGCCGCTACCAGCCGCGCCCGGCGATTTTGTCGCCTTCCGGCATGGTCGTCACGTTGATGCCCACCATCGGCTCGCCCAGCGCGCGGCTGACGTTGAGCAGCACCTCCGGGTTGTCGAAGTGTGTTACGGCCTCGACAATCGCTTTGGCGCGTTTGGCCGGGTCGCCGCTTTTGAAGATGCCGGAGCCGACAAACACGCCGTCCATGCCAAGCTGCATCATCAGGGCGGCGTCGGCGGGGGTCGCCACACCCCCAGCGGCGAAGTTGACCACCGGCAGGCGGCCAAGCTGCGCCGTTTCTTTCACCAGTTCGTAGGGCGCCTGGATGTTTTTGGCATAGGTGAACAGTTCATCATCGTCCATGCTGGTCAGGCGGCGGATTTCGCCCTGTACGGCGCGGGCGTGCCGAACCGCTTCCACCACATCGCCCGTGCCGGCTTCGCCTTTGGTGCGGATCATGGCCGCGCCTTCGGACACGCGGCGCAGGGCCTCGCCCAGGTTGCGGCAGCCGCACACAAACGGCACTTTAAATTTGTGTTTGTTGATGTGGTGTTCTTCATCGGCGGGGGTTAATACTTCGCTTTCGTCAATATAATCAATGCCCAGCGCCTCTAAAATCTGCGCCTCGACGAAGTGACCGATGCGTACCTTCGCCATCACCGGGATGGTGACGGCCTTCATGATCTGCTCGATCATATCCGGGTCGCTCATCCGCGCCACCCCGCCCTGAGCGCGAATATCCGCCGGGACGCGCTCCAGCGCCATCACCGCACACGCGCCGGCGTCCTCCGCGATTTTGGCGTGTTCCGGCGTCACCACGTCCATAATCACGCCGCCTTTAAGCATCTGCGCCAGCCCGCGTTTGACGGTTTCGGTGCCGGTTTGTTTTCCATTATCATGCACGCCGTTGGTTGTCATCGGTTTTCCCTTTCCTTCTCATCGAGGGCAGGCCGCATACATGCCCCACCCACAGCCTATGACGGTTATTTACTGCCAGAATAGCCCTCGCCCCCGGCAGCGAGTATGTCCATTTAAGTCCATTATATCCAAGTTATGTATAAAGAATCTAACCCAAGCTCCCGTGCGACCCGCGAAAGCCGGGTGTATACTAAAACAATCGTTAAAAGCGTGTAATACCGATGCTCCAAAAACCCGGTTCGATTGATTGGGAAGCCGTCTGGAAAAGCCTGAACTGGGACGACGCGCAGCGCCAGCAGGCCGCCGAACGCGAACGCCTGCGCCAGCGCGCCCACCAGTATGCCGCGCCGGCGGCGCAAGCCCCCACACCGGAGGACAGCCGTTCGCTGCTGACCTTCACCCTGGGCCACGAACGCTACGGCGTGGACGTGATGCTGGTGCGCGGCGTGCGGGCGGTGGCAAAAATCGCGCGGCTTCCGGGCGTGCCGGCTTTTTACCGGGGCGTTACCAACGTGCGCGGACGCATTATCACCGTTATGGATTTGCGATATTTTTTCGACATCAGCATCGAGCCTGAAGCCCTTCCCCCCGGCGAGATGGTGATCGTGCGGTCGAATGACCTGGAAATCGGCCTGCTGGCCCACCAGGTCAACGGCATCAGCGCCGTCTCGCCGGCGGCCATCAGGCCGGTGGAGCATATGCCGTATATGGCGGGTTTGACCGACGAGCGGGTAATCGTCCTCCAGATGGCCTGGCTGCTGGCGGACGAACGTTTGATAGTGGGGAGCGCAACCAGTAGTGGACAGTAAAACCATGACCGACACAATCGAAACCGACCGAACCGCCCCGATGATGGCGGCCATGACCAGCGGCTCCAGCCTGGCGATGGCCGCCGCAGCCGCCCTGCCGGTGCTGTTCATGGGGCTGACGATGGACGCCGACTCATCCTTCCTGCTTTTATGGTCGGTCGGCTCGCTGCTCGGCGGCTGGGTGGCCGGCATCGCCATCCACATGGTCACGCGCCCGCGCGCCGGCCACGTTTTGAACGACTACGTGCAAACCCTGGAGCAGGTCGTCCGGGGGGATTTGCGCCAGCGGTTAAATACGCAGATCGCCGCCCGCAGCAGCGAGGAAAAAACGCTCGTCCGGCTGGGCAGCGCCATCAACCGGATGCTCGACCGCTTGCAGGATGTCGTGACCGAGATCAGCGATGCGCTCAAACGTATGGAGGCCGACACGCAGGAAATCCTGGACGCGACCGCCCAGCAGATTTCGATGGCGAACGAGCAGGACGACGTGGTGACGGAAACGACCGCCACCGTCAACGAAGTGCGCGCGACCGTCACCGAGACGGCGGAGCGCGCCCAGAGTGTGGCCGAGACGGCCCAGGTTTCGGTGGATACCTCGCGCAAAGGCATTGATTCGGTTTCGCAGGCTATTTCCGGCATGGAACTCATTCGCCGGCGGGTGGAGGACATCGCCGACAATATCCTGGTGCTGTCCGAACACACGCAGCAGATCGGGGAAATCATCGCCACCGTCAATAACCTGGCCGACCAGTCGCGGATGCTGGCGCTCAATGCTTCGGTCGAGGCCGCCCGCGCCGGCGAGGAAGGCAAAGGTTTCGCGGTCGTCGCCCTGGAAGTCCGCAACCTGGCCGACCAGAACCGCGACGCGACGGTGCAGGTGCGCGAAATCCTGGGCGAAATCCAGCGCGCCACCAACGCCGCCGTGATGGTGACGGAAGAAGGCAGCAAGGGGGTGGATCACGGCCAGATGTTGGTGAACAGCGCCGGCGACTCGATCCGCAACCTGTCCCACGCCATCGAAGAAGCCGCGATGGCGGCCATGCAGATCGCCGCCAGCACGCGCCAGCAGACCATCGGCATGGATCAGCTGACCCAGGCCATGCGGATGATTAAACACGCCACGACCGAAACGCTCAACAGCACCATGCAGGTCAAGGCCAGCGTGCAGAATTTGCGCGAGGTCGCCAGCCGTATCAACGCCGTGTTAAGCGGGCTGAAGATTTAAACCGCGCCTATCCATGACTACCCCCAGCGACGCCGACCTGCTGAGTATCTTCTGGGTGGAGGTGGGTGACTACCTCCAAACCCTGAACAACGGCCTGCTGCAAATCGAAACCGGCGCGGCGGAAAACGAAGCCGCCGTCCTGCGGGAGATGAACCGCGTCGCCCACAGCATGAAGGGCGCGGCGCGCGCAGTCGGCATCAGCATCATCGAAACCATCGCGCACTACCTGGAGGCCATCTTCGCGGCAGCCTTAAACGACCGGCTGGCGCTGACACCTAACCTGTGCGACCTGCTGTACGACGGCATAGACCTGATTCAAAACGTCGTCAACGGCGTGGAAAACCCGACCGAAATACTGGCCGCCGCGCTGGCCCGGCTGGAACAAACCGTCGCCGCCCGCGCCCCGGAAACGCGGCAGCACACCGCCCGGCCAGCAGCCGACTCCAGACGCGCCGCCAGTACGGTTGAACTGGCCGAAACCGGTACGCTGCTGCTGCGCCCGGCGGAGGACGGCGTGCGCGTGCCGGTTTCCAAACTCGACCGGCTGAGCGGCGAGATCAGCGAGCTGCTGGTTACGAAAATGCACGGCGAGGAACGCCAGCGCGACCTCTACCGCCTGCAAAGGCTGCATCACCGCTGGCAGCGGGAATGGCGCAGTGTGCGGACGGCCTACATCCGGCTGGCGCGGCGGCTGCAAAACCAGGCGCGCGACGAAAACGCCGCCGACCTGGCGGCACTGCTGGAGTTCCTGGAAACCAACCAGCACTACCTGACCGAAACCAACCGGCACATCGCGCAGCTGGCCCGCGATGTCGCGCAGTACAACGCCCAGGTCGGCGCGCTGGTGGAACAGCTTCAGGATGATGTCGGGCGGATGCGCCTCGTGCCGTTCGAGTCCATCCTGGGCGGCTTTCAGCGTATGGTGCGCGACCTGGCGCGCGATGTCGGCAAAAGCATTTATCTCGATCTGGTCGGCTCGACGGTCGAGCTGGACAAAACCACCCTGGACGCGCTGCGCGAGCCGATTATGCACCTGCTGCGAAACGCGGTAGATCACGGCATCGAACCCGGCCCGGAGCGCACCCGCCTGGGCAAGCCGGAAACAGGGCGGATTCAACTGGCGGTGGAGCAGCGCGGCAAGGAAATCGTCGTGCGCGTCAGTGACGATGGCCGGGGGCTGGACGCCGAAAAAATCAGCCGGGCCGCCCAGGCCGCCGGGCTGGTCGGCCCGCAGGAATCGGTCGTTTTAAGCGAGGAGGAAATCCACAGCCTGATTTATCAGCCCGGCCTGACCACCAGCGAAAACGTGACCCGCCTCAGCGGGCGCGGCATGGGGCTGGACATCGTGCGGACGCGGGTGGAAAGCCTGCGCGGGCGCGTCAGCGTTCAAAGCATCCCCGGCCAGGGGACGACCTTCACCCTAAGCGTCCCCCTGGTACTCAGCCGGTTAAGCTGCGTGGTGCTGCAAGTCGGCGACCAGAACTTCGCCGTGCCGTCGGCGCGCGTTTCCCGGATGCTCAAAATTAGGCGCGATCAGGTGTTCACAGCGGAAGGGCGCGATATGGTGCAGATTCACGGCCAGCCGATGCCCATCCTTTCGCTGCACGCCCTGTTGGGGATTGCGCCCGCCGCGCCCGACGACGACGAAATTACCCTGCTGGTGCTGGCGGCGGACGAGCGGCAGATCGCCTTCCAGATTGACGCGCTGCACAGCGAGCAGGAGTTGGTATTAAAGCCGCTGGGGCGCGAGGTGGAAAACGCCCATTACATCTCCGGCGCGGCGCTGCTAGGCTCCGGCGATGTTATCATCGTCCTGGACGCCAACGACCTCATCCGCAGCACGCCGGCAGCCGCCCCGGTTTTCCCCCACACCGCCGACCCGGACGACCCCGCGCCCAACGCCCCACCCAGCCGCCGGCGCGTGCTGATCGTGGACGATTCCATCACCACTCGGACGCTGGAAAAACACATCCTGGAAACCGCCGGTTTTGATGTCAGCGTGGCGATTGACGGCGTAGAAGCCTGGACGATGCTGGCCGAAAACGCCTTCGACGTGGTGATCGCCGACGTGGAGATGCCCAACATGGACGGCCTGGAACTGACCCGCCGCATTAAAAACGACGGCCACCTGGGGCAGCTTCCGGTCATCCTGCTCACGTCGCTTTCCAGGCCGGAACAGCGCGAAGCCGGCCTGAAAGCCGGCGCGGACGCCTACGTGATGAAATCACAGTTCGACCAAGCCGAACTGCTGCGGATTATTCAGGCTGTGATGTGATGAACGAGCGCGTGATTCGCGTGCTGGTGGCCGAGGACAGCCCGACCGTCCGCCACCATCTGGCCGGCATCATCAACGAAACGCCTGGTTTGACGGTGATCGGCGAAGCGCGTGATGGCCGGGAAGTCATCGAACTGGCGCAGGCGCTCCAGCCGGACGTGATTTCGATGGATATTCGGATGCCGGGCATAGACGGCCTGGAGGCGACCCGGCAGATCATGACCTTATGTCCGATGCCGATTGTGGTGGTCAGCGGCCTGGTGGACGAAGATATTGATCTGGCTTTCCGGGCGCTCCAGGCGGGGGCGCTGGCGGTGGTCGGCAAACCCACCGCCCGCAGCGCGCCGGACTTCGCTGCCCGGCAGCGGCAGCTGGCGCACACACTGGCGGCAATGGCTGGGGTGCGCGTCATCCGGCGCTGGGAGCGCCCGCCCGGACAGAACGGCGCCGATACCGGACGGTTGATACCGCCCGCCGCCCCCACCGCCCCCGCGCCGGAGATCATCGCCATCGGGGCCAGCGCCGGGGGGCCGGGCGCTTTGAGCATCCTGCTGGCCGGGCTGCCCACTTTACCCGTCCCGGTGGTCATCGTCCAGCACATGCCGGACGAGTTCATGCCAGGGCTGGCGCGCTGGCTGGACAAAACCACGCCGCTGACGGTTCAGATCGCCGCAGACGGCGACACGCTGAAACCGGGGACGGTCTACCTGTCGCCGGGGCGCGCGCACCTGGCCGTGCGCCGCCAGGGGGCAACGCTGGCCTCCGCGCTGATCCACGAGCAGGGTATTTACCGCTACCAACCGGCGGTGGACGTGCTTTTTCAATCGGTCGCGGCGGCCTGCGGCGCGGCGGCGGTCGGTGTGGTGTTGACGGGTATGGGCGAGGATGGCGCGGACGGCCTGCTGGCGATGCGCCGGGCAGGCGCGCGCACCTTTGCCCAGGATCGCGCCAGCTGTACGGTGTTCGGGATGCCCGCCGCCGCCATCCAACGCGGCGCGGCAGAACAGGTGCTGCCGCTCAAACGGCTGCCGGGCGCGCTGCTGCGGCTGGCAAAATAGCCTAACGGTTGGGGGGACGAACGTTCGGGTCTGGGTGTAGAATCACAAAGGCCGAACTATACTATAATGAGGAAATAAAGGAGGGCGAAGCGGCAGGCAACGCTGCCGCCGACAAACCATATGGCACCAGAAGTGCTGCTGATTGAGGACAGTAAAACTCAGGCGGCGCAGATTAAAGCGACGCTGGAAAGCCTGGGATTGCAGGTGCGGGTCGCTTATGACGGCCCGGACGGGCTGCGCGCGGCGCTGGAACACCGCCCGTCGCTGATCGTGCTGGACGTTAAGCTGCCCACAATGGACGGTTTTCAGGTGTGCCGCCGCTTAAAACGCGCGCCGGAAACCCAGTCCATCCCGGTTATCATGCTCACCGAAAAAGACGGCGCGCAGGCTACCCTGTCGGGCTTGCAGGCCGGGGCGGACGATTATATCCCAAAGGATATTTTCGCCACCGAACACTTGATTAATACCTTGCAGGAACTCGGTATCGTGGAATAAATTCATGTCTCGACCCAAAGGCCCATACAGCCTGCAGCCTCCGGTGATGTCCGTGCAGATCGAAAATGCGATGGACATCATGATCGTGCGGAATACCGCCCGTCGGGCCGCCGGTTTGCTGGGGTTTACGCCGGCGCATCAGGCTCAGCTTGCCAGCGCCGCCGCCACCCTGGCCGAACTGGTGCTTAAAACCGGCGATCTGCACGCCGTACATTTCAGCGGCGTGGTGAATAACGAAAAAAAAGGCATCCAGATTTCGATTGCCATGCCCTGGCTGGCCGGCATTTCGCAGCCCAATGTGTTGATCGCGCTGCGCTCCAAACTGGGCAACCTGGTGGACGAAATCCTGGTCGAAGGCGACAGCCCGCCCACCGTCATCATGGTGATGTGGCGCGGCAGTACGGACGCCGGCGATGTTGACGACTCCTCCGGCCTCGGCTGACCTGACGGCCATCCTCACTTTCAGGCTCGACGAGCAGCTTTACGGGCTGCCGATTGATGAAGTGGTGGAAGTCGCCGCAATGGTTGAACTGACGCACGTGCCAGGCGCGCCGGACGCGCTGTTAGGCATCGCCAACCGGCATGGCAGGATGCTGCCCCTGCTGGATTTGCGGCGTGTTTTTAACCACGAAGCCGCCCCGATCACCCCTTCGACCTTTTTCATCGTCGCTGCCCACGCGGAGCGGCTGGCCGGGCTGGTTGTGGACGAGGTTCGGCAGGTGGAGTACGTCCATTTTTCAGAAAACCTTCGCACAACCGGCAAAACCATTCGTGGTATCATAACGCACAAGGAACAATTAATTCAGATTATTGCGCTGTCCGGCATTTGGGAAGCCTATTTCAACGACGCAGGCCTTGAGGAAAACGATTGATGTCCACACCAGATACACGCCGTCAGGAGCATATCCTGATCGTGGCTAAAGATGAAGAACTCCGCACCAGCCTGACCGATACGCTTGAGTCGGTGGGCGGTTATACGGTGAACCAGGCCGGCAGCTTCGAGGATGCCCTGACCGAAATCCTGCTGACCGATTTTGATTTGATCGTTACCGAAGCCGAACTGCCGGATTTGAGCGGGATGGACCTGCTGGCGGTGGTGGGCGGCCTGCGCCCCAAAGCGCGGGTGATCGTTATTGATGACGATCTTTCTGCCAAAAGCGCGGTGGCCGTTTACCGCCTGGGCGCGGTGGACTACCTGTACAAACCGCTTAACATGACCTTCGTGCTGATGCAGATCGAGCGGCAGCTTGAAATTCGCCGCGCCGAAATACGGCTGGTCGAACACGTCGAGCCGCCGAAAATTCAGAAAGAAACGGTAGACCGCGCCCGCCGCCTGGACCCGCGCACGCGCCCGGCGGCGCTGGTGCTGGGGCGGCAGCAGTTCAAACGCATCAACTGGGAATTAAGCCGCCTGCTGGGGCATGTCAAAGCCCGTTTTGTGGGGCTGGTGGACAGCGACGGCAACATGGTCGGGGCGGCAGGCACGCTGGAGGACTATGACTTGCAGCTGCTCACCCAGGCGTTAAGCATTGACCACAGCGCCCAACGCTCCCTGGCAAGCATCCTGGAAGAAACCAAGTTCCATTCGACCTATTTTGAAGGGGACAACAACGGCGTTTATATTATTGAATTCAGCGCGCCGTACACCGTTTCGCTGGCTGTCATCTGCGATACCGACGTAAAACCGGGTATGGTCTGGCTGTACAGCAAACGCACGGCCAACCTGATAGACGAAATCCTGAAGTCCATCCCCCTGCCAAAAACTGTGCCGCAAATTCATAGTTAACGTTAAAGGTTTTCAACCTGCCGGTAAAGGGCTTCGAGTTCCTCCGGGCTGATGTCTATCTGCCGGTTGTTGGCGGCCTGCTCCGCCACCATCCACAGGCGGTTGACCACTTCCTTCGGGATGACGCCCATCCGGATATGCTGGTCGAGATAAACCGCGCCGTATTCTTCCGCCGGGATAACCACCACCACGCGCAGATTGCTGAAACTGGTATTCGTCACCGGCGCGCGTTCGGGGTCCATCACGGCGTTGTTGGTGATGATCGGCTCGCCTTCATCCAGCGCCTGCCGGATGACCTCAATGCCGGTAAACTGCGGCGACAGCAGGTCAGCCTGTTCCAGATTCACGGTGGCGACGATGGAGAGATTGCCGTCGGCGGCCATCGCCCGTTCCGCGCCCGTTTTTTGCAGCGCGAGCCGCATAAAATTGACCAAAAACGTTGCGCTCATCGAAAAATCCTTGACTTCGCTCCGCCCGATGCTCCAGCCTGGAAACGGGTGTTAAAGTAAAGATTATACTCGCATTATGCTAACTTGCCATGCCTGCCCTTTCACCATTTGTTAGAATAACCGCCTGAACTCGACAAGGAGGCGCTATGGCTCAAATTCCTGTTTTGATTATCCTGGCCGGCGGGGCGTCGTCGCGCATGTGGCCGCTGCGCGAAAAATCACTGCTGCGGTTCGGCGCGCAGCCGCTGCTGACCGGCCAGCTTCAACGCTACCGGGCGCTTGGCTTCCGGCAGGCGGTGGTCGTCGCCAACCCCGAAAACCATGCCGATATAACCGGACTGGTGGCGCAGGTGGACAGCATGGATATACAGGTGGCCGTTCAGCCGGAGCCGCTTGGTATGGGCGACGCCATCCTGCGCGTCGAGCCGCTGCTGGCCGGGCGCGGACAGACGGCCTTGTACATCAACCAGGTGCATGACGTGGTGGACGACAGCCTGCACCGCGCCCTGCTGGACGCCTACCAGGCCGACCCCGAAGCTACTTACCTGGCCGGGTACGAAACCCCCGATTATTTCCCCGGCGGCTACCTGATTGTCGGCGGCGGCGGGCGCATCACCGGCATGGTGGAGAAACCCGGCGCAGCCAACCGCCCCAGCAATCTGGTGAGCATCGTCGCCCACATCCACCAGGACGCCGGGCGGCTGTTCGACGCGCTGCGCGCCGAATACGCCAAAGCTGCCACCTCCGACGACCATTACGAACGCGCGATGGACGGCCTGATGAAAACCTCCGTCTACCGGGTCGTGCCTTACGCTGGCGTGTGGAGCGCCCTCAAATATCCCTGGCATGTGCTGGACGTGATGAACGTTTTCCTGGCGCAGATCAAAGGGCAGCAGGTGGCGGAAAGCGCCTTCGTCGCCAAAACGGCGGCGCTGGTCGGGGATGTGTTCATCGGCGAAGGCGCGAAAATCTTCCCTGGCGCGGCGGTGGTCGGCCCCGCTTACGTCGGCGCGCATACCATCGTCGGCAACAACTCGCTGGTGCGGAACTCGATGGTTCTCGACCGCTGCGAGGTCGGCTTTACGACCGAAATCGCCCGCAGCTACGTGGCCGACGGCTGCGCCATGCACGCCTGCCGGGTGCTGGATTCGGTGTTCGCGCCGGGGGTCAATTTTTCCGCCGGCTGCACCACCGCCAACCTGCGGATTGACCGGGGATCCGTGCCGAGCATCGTCAAAGGGCAAAAGCTGGACACCGGGCGCGATAAACTGGGCGCGATCATCGGGCGCGGCGCTTTCCTGGCGGTGGATGTGATGACCATGCCGGGCGTGAAGATCGGGGAAGGCGCGCAGGTGGGGCCAGGGACGCACGTCATACGCGACGTGGCCGACGGCCTTCGCATTTACGTCAAACAGGAATTGGGCGTGGTCGGCGGTGACGAAAGATGATCGAGCCAAAAATCTTCAAAAAATATGATATTCGAGGCCAAGCCGAAGGCCCAAACGCCGCCATCACGCCGCAGGCCGCGCGGCTGATCGGCCAGGCGTTCGGCACGTATCTCCAGCGGATGGAAGGTAAAAAACTGGCCGTCGTCGGGCGCGACAACCGCACCACCTCATATGATCTGGCCGAAGCGGCGCTGCAAGGGCTGGCCGACAGCGGGTGCGGCGCGGTTCAGATCGGCCTGGTTTCGACGCCGCTGGTGTACTGGGAAGCCATCCAGCGCGGCGAGGCCGGCGGTGTGATGGTCACGGGCAGCCATCTCGCGCCCGACCAGAACGGCTTCAAGCTGAGCGTTGGGGCGCGCAACCTATATGACGAAAAAATTCAACTGCTGCGACTGCTGATCGAACGGAATGAACTGGCGTATGGCTCTGCCGAAATCGAACTGGACGAAACCACCTACAGCCGTTATGTCCGCGACCTGGAAAAACGTCTGCCCCGGATGAGGCCGCTTAAAATCGTGATGGACGCCGGAAACGGCACGGCGGGGCTGTTTGCGCCCAATCTGTTCAAACGCTGGGGACATACACTGGTGGAGTGCCTGTACTGCGAGCCGAATGGCCGCTACCCCAACCACCAGCCCGACCCGCAGCAGCCGCAGAATTTACAGGCGCTTTGCGCGGCAGTGCGCGCCGCCGGGGCAGACATCGGCCTGGCCTTCGACGGCGACGGCGACCGGGTGGGCGTGGTGGACGAAACCGGCCAGATCATCGTGGCCGACCGCGTGCTGGCCCTGCTGGCGCGCGACCTGCTGGCGCGGCGTCCCGGCGCGGCGGTGGTGGCGGATGTGTTGAGCAGCCAGGTATTGTTCGACGAAATAACGCGCTCCGGCGGCCAGCCGGTGATGTGGATCAGCGGCCATTCCCTGATTAAAGCCAAAATGGCAGAAATCGGCGCGCCGCTGGGCGGCGAAATGAGCGGGCATATCTTCATGGGCGAGGATTATTACGGCTTCGATGACGCCTATTTTGTGGCCGGTCGGCTGTTACAACTGCTGGCGGCGGGCAACAGGCCGCTTTCCCAACTGGATGCAGAACTGCCTCGCCTGTACAGCACGCCGGAATACCGCCCCCACTGCCCCGACGAGGCCAAATCGCGCGTCATCGCCGGCGTGAAAGACGCATTGGCCGGGCGCGGCGACATCGTGGACGTAGATGGCATTCGTATTCGCTTCGAGCGTGGTTGGGGGCTGCTGCGCGCCAGCAATACCGAGCCGGTATTGAGCCTGCGTTTTGAGGGGCAGACCGAGGCCGACGCGCTGGCCTACCGGGACGTGTTTTTCGAGGCACTGGCGGCCTTCCCGGAAGTCGTGTTAACCTGAAACGCGGGGGGCGCGCCGCCCATCAGTTCCCTAATTTTTCCAGCGCCTCGGTTGCCCGGCGTTTCAAAAAAATGTCGCCCGTCTGCGAAACCGCGTTCAGCGCCGGTACGGCGCGCCGGTCGCCAAGCTGCCCCAGCGCCCAGGCCGCGTTATAACGCGCCCACAGGCCGTCGCCGGACAGCACCGCCAGCAGGGCGTCTACCGCTTCGGCGGCCTTCAGCATCCCCAGGGCGACCGCGGCGCTGCCCTGCACCCAGTCTTCCCGGTCGGCCAGCAGTTCGATCAACGGCTGGACGGCCCGCCGCGCGCCGATGCGCCCTAGCGCGTTGGCCGCGCCGCCCCGCACCCAGGGGTCGTCATCCCACAGGCAGTTCAACAGTGTTTCCACCGCGCGGCTGTCCCCGATGTACCCCAGCGCCAGCGCCGAATTGCGCCGGACACCCGCATCCGGGTTCAGCAGCGCCTCGATCAGCGGTTCTACCGCGTCGGGGTCACGGATTTCGCCAAGCGCCGAGGCCGCCCAGTCCTGCACCGTCGGGTTTTCGTCGGTCAGCAGGGTATCAATCAGGGGGCGGACGCTGCGCCGGTCGCCGATCATACCCAGCGCCCAGGCCGCGTAATAACGCACCCGCCAGCTTTCGTGCTTCAGCGCCGCGAGGTTTCGCTTAACTGCCCGATCAGTCGGGCGATACGTTCGGCATTTTGCACATCGGGCATAAGGTTTTCATCCTCGGTTACAGACTGGAATCGCCCGGACGCCCCAGCAAATCAAGCACCTGCTGTTCGAGTTCAAACAGTTCCAGTTCTTTCTGGTTTTTCAGCAGCCCGTTCAAACGGCGGCAGCCGTCCGCCACATCTTTGGCCCATTCCTGGGCAAACCGGCCATCGTGGATTTCATCCAGCGTAACTTCCATCAGCCGCTCCAGCTTCAGGTCGTTGAAACGATCCAAACGGCTGAACATGCCGTACTGCCCGGTCAGGGAAGCCCGGTGCAGCGCGGGCAGCAGCCCTGTGCTTTCGGCCTGGTGCAGATAGTCGCCCAATTCGCCGGACAGATACAGTTCCGTCACGACCGCCTCCGGCGGATAGCCCCGGCTGACCAGCAGGCTGGCTGCTTTGACCATCACATGCTGCAACATCGGCAGGACGACCTGCTGGGCGAACAGGTCAAGTTCGGCTTCCTGCTCGAAGCTCACTTCCACCGCGCCGCCGCGCAGCGCGCCGCAGGCTTTCGCCAGCGCCAGCAGAACCGGCCATGCCTGGCCGGTGGCGTCCTGGCCGACGGCCACAAAACTGCAAAATCCCTCGCCGCTTTCAAAACGTTCGCGCAGGGCCGCGCCCAGCATTCGCGGCGCGACCAGCCCCACGTCCACAAAAGCCGGCGCTTCGATAAAACCGAAAGCGACATTGTAGGCGCTGCCAAAAACCAGCATATCGCCGCGTTTGAGATGCGGCGAAACCAGTTCCAGATAAAATTCCGGCATCACTTCGTCCGGCAGCAGCATAAAGATGATCTGCGAGCGCCGAACCGCCTCCTCAATCGAGACGGTTTCAAAACCCTCCGCCCGCGCCTGGTCGCGGCTGTTTTCACCCCGCGCGCCGATCACCGCCGCCACGCCGCTGTCGCGCAGGTTTAGCGCCATGGCGCGGCCCAGATTGCTATAACCGATGATGCCGACCTGCCTGCCGGACAAATCACCGAGATCGCCATCGTCTTCATGATACACAAAGGGCATAGCAACATCCTGCCGGCGAACCGGCCAATCTGTAGCAGATCAGAAAATATCACACCAGAAGCCTGTCGCGCAAGCCCTACAGGGTTATTACCCAGTATGGCAGGTCATAACCGTTGGGGGCAAAGCCGTACCGTTCGTACAGGCGGCGCGAACGCCGGTTGCTGGACTGGGTATTTAAGGTCATGCCGTAAATACCCCGGCGGAAAAATCGCTGAAGCCCATCGGCCAGCAGCGCGCCGCCCAGCCCCAACCCCTGAACCGAGGGAATCACCGCCAGCCGCGCCAGATGCGCCCCATCAAAATACAGCGTGCTGAGTTGATACCCCACCATCATATCATCCAGCAGGCCGACCGTACAGCTTGCCGAAATACGAACTGCCTGCCGCAGTTCGTCCGGCGAAAGCTGCCAGGGCGGCTCGAAAGCGGCGTTATCCACCCGCGCCAGTTCATCCAGGTCTTCCGGCTGCGCCGCGCGGATGACCAGCCGGTTCGGCAGCGTTTCCGGCAGTTCGGCCCCATTGCGCGCCAGGGTGATGATGTCCTCGACATAACGGAAGCCCAATACCGGCACGTAACGCACAATCCAGTCGCGCACGGCCAGCAGCGCCACCGTCTGGACGTACCGGCTGCGTAGTTCGATGACCAGGTCTTCCCACAGGGCGCGCAGCACCCGCGAATGATCGGACTGGTGGTGGATGGCCGCCAGCCGCAGCCAGCAGGTGCGGTTTAAGGGGGACGAAACACCCATCACGCCGACCAGCCGCCCGCGCTGCCAGGCGCACCGCATCGGCACACTTTGCGTATCCAGCCATTGATCGGTTTCCTGCCAGTCGAGATGCGAATGCACCAGCTCACTGTGGAAGATTAAATCGCGCACGCGCTGTAAATAGCGGCGCTCGTAGGGGGTGACGACAATGGGAATCAACGTCTATCCTATCCTGCCCCGGCACATCTCAGACGCGCTTTTTTCGCAAGGGGTAGCCCTGCGCGGTAATGGCAAACGTGGTGCAGCACTGGTCATCAATCAGCCGGCTCTGGATGCGTTTGTCCAGTTCTTCCAGCCGCCGGGCGGTGGTGATGACGGTGGGCAGGCGCGCGACGTAGCGGTAATCCATGATCTGGAACAGTTTTTCCCTGGCCCAGGCGCTGGAATTTTCTGTCCCCAGGTCATCCAGCACCAGAAACGCGGCGCTGCGTACCATCTGAAACCGGCGGTCGAACCGGACGGGCGTATCAGGATAATAAGCATCCCGCAGGTGATCCAGCAAATCCGGCACAGTGATAAAGACTACCTGCGCCCCCTGCTGTTCCCGAAAATGCGCGATTGCGGCGGCCAGATGCGTTTTGCCGCAGCCATACGGCCCCAGGAACACCAGCCAGCCCTGGGGACTCGCAGCGTAGGAGTGGGCGATTTGCAGCGCCATATCCAGGTTGCGGTGTTCGTCCGGCGTCACATAATGGCGGGTATCAAAATTTTCAAACGTTTTTTCTTTATACAGGCTCAGGCTGGACAGCAGCGTATCGCGCTGGTTTTGAATGGCCGAGCGGTAATCCGGGGCGGTGATTTTGACGCGGTGAACAAAATCCTGGTCAAGCAGGCGGCTGCGAATACGCGGGTCGAGGGCATCCAGTTCGGCATTGGTCGTCACCACCATCGGCAGGCGGCGGCTGTAGCGAAAATTAAGCAGTTGGAACAGTTTTTCCTGCGCCCAACTGCTGGCGTTTTCCGCGCCCAGATCATCCAGAATCAACAGCGGCACGTTCCGCACACGGTCGAACAGCTCGTCGTAGCCGATTTCGGAAGCCGGGCCGAAGGTATTCCGCAGGTAATCCAGCAAATCCGGCACGGTAAGGAACAGCACAATATCCCCCTGGGCCAGCCGCGCATTGCCGACCGCCGCCGCCAGATGCGTTTTGCCGCAGCCGTAACCACCTTCCAGCAGCAGCCAGCCCTCCGGTTCGGCGGCAAAGTTTTGCGCCACCCCCAGGGCCATCCTCAGCGAATCCGCTTCCGGCTGGGTGAGCGTGGACAGGCTGGTGTTAAAACTCTCGAATACCTTATCGGCGTAAGCGTCCAGGTTGCTGAACCGGCGCAGCCTGTCCTGCCGCTCCAG
This sequence comes from Chloroflexota bacterium, assembly GCA_014338005.1. GTDB lineage: Bacteria > Chloroflexota > Anaerolineae > Aggregatilineales > Phototrophicaceae > CFX2. The sequence goes on from QUBZ01000006.1 coordinate 34,385, forward strand.
GTCTTTTTCGACCGGGTTGTTCGGGCAGCGAAACAGCTTGCCAAAACGCGGGTCGTTTACCGGCACATCGTACCGCACGACGCCTAACCCCTGGCAAATCGGCTCGCCGCCGCAGATTCGGCAGCGGCCTTCGTCATCAGTGTTTGATGAATCGGGATAGTTCTCCTGTGACATAACTTTGTCCATCTTGCTCAGGATACTGCCCAGCGATTTCACGGCTCTTCCCTTCCGACTCCCACCGCTTCAGGATGCGCTGGATGTAGCGCCAGCTTCGTTTGTTATTCTCCACCGCTTCCCGGATGGCTTCTTCAATCCAGTGGGACGGATAGTCTTTTTCGGCATCCTTCAGCGCGTCCGCGATCATGGCGGTCAGCGGCCCGATATTTTCCTCGTACAGGCGGTAGATATTCGGGCGCTCCGGCAGGATTTCGACCGGGTTCACGGTGTCAAACGGCTTCCAGCGCCCCTGCTGCACCTGCTGGACGGCGGTTCTGCCCAGGGCGGTATTGGCGAAATACAGGGTTTCGCGCCCGTTTTCGGCTGTCACATCGGCGCATAGCAGCGCGCCGCGCTCGACCGCCCGCCCCAGCGCCGCATCCAGCGTGTCATCCGGGTCGGCGTCCGGGTCGGCGGCGGCCAGGCCGCGCATCAGGTCGGGGCTGTCGGCAAAGTCCTGGCGGCGCAGATAACGAAACCGCTCGTCCTTTTGCGGCAGCGCCCAGAAGCAGAACAAGATAACTTTCAGTTCGGCCAGGTCGTCCACCAGCGGCAGCAGTTCCGCGAAAAACGGCGCCGGCATTTCCACCATCCGCACCTTGCCGGGCGGGAAGCCATTAAACTTCTGCATCAGATTCGACTCAAATCCACGCTGCGTTCGGCAGCGTTCAAAAACTTGGTGAGCGTCTTTTCAAAGTACAGCGACACCGTGCCGGTCGGGCCGTTGCGGTGTTTGGAGATGATGAGATCGGCCTGGTTGGGGAACTCGGTGGCCTCGTTATAGACTTCATCACGATAGAGGAATATCACGATGTCCGAGTCCTGCTCGATACTGTTATGAGCAACAATATCGTTTGCCACAAAACACTGATTCCCCGGCACGGTCAGGTCGTATACCTGCGCCTCGCCATCCGGTTCAATATACCTGATCTGATCCCAGTATACGCCGCTCTCCGCCAGCCGCTCAACGTTCACCGATACGGACATGTTTACAGCCCGCGCGTTCTGCCGTTCAGCATTGTCCATCGTCTGTTCGCGCGGCCCATCCAGGCGGCGCGGCAGCGCGATATGATCTTCCGGCGTCAGTTCGTCCAGGCGCTTCCAGCCGTGAATGGTGAGAAACCTGTGATTGGCGGTGGCGCGAATGGTGCGGCCTAGCTGCGTGGTCAGCCGGTAGACCGGTTTCGTCCCGGTGCAGAAAGCGTTCGTCACCGTGCCGGGTTCGAGTTTCCAGGTTTCGGTGTTAAGGCTCATCACGCGGAAACCGACGCGCCCGCACAACTCCGCAATCGGCACATAACATCCACTGTCCGGCAGATAAATGAGCGTGTCCCCCGTGAGGCAGCCGGACTCGCGCAGGTCGCTGAGAACAGGCCGCTTGTCCTGGCGCTGTTCCACCGCGCGGGAAAGCTGCGCCGCCGACAGCACCGGCACGTTTAATTCGCGCGCCATCTCCTTCAGGCTGCGGCTGATGAAGCTGATCTCCTGCACGCGGTTGTTGGAGTACGCGCCGCCGGCGTTCATCAACTGCATATAATCCACAATCACCAGATCGAGGCCGTGTTCCCGCGCCAGACGAAAACATTTCGTCCGCATCTGGATGGGGTTCATAGCCGGCGTATCGTCAATGAAAACGCGGAAGCTGCTGAGGGTTCCCGCCGCGCGGACGAAACGCCCCCATTCCTGATTGGTAAGCTGGCCGGTGCGGAGGTTCTGGCTGTTGATGGCCGCCTCCATCGAAACCAACCGCTGCACAATCTGTTCGACACCCATCTCCATGCTGAAGATGGCGATTCGCGCCCCCAGCCGCGCCATATTCACGGCAGCGGACAGCATGAACGATGTATTGTGGCAGACGATACCATTGGCGATAAAAGCCTGGCCTTCGGGAACGGTGAGGTCATAACAGTGCTGCGGGCCGGAGTCCTCAATCTGCGTGATTTCGTCCCGGTAAAACTCAACCCTGTCCCACACGGCGGCGCGGCGCTGGACGGCGACATAATCCCCGCACGACAGCTCGGCGAGCTGCTTCCAGACCTTCCTGCCATTTTTCGCCAGAACCAGCACCGGATGGTTAAACGTTCCGGTCAATGAATAACCCGCCCGCGTCGTCAGCTTCAGGGTGGGCTTCACGCCGCTGTCGTAGAAGTAGGCGGTCTGGCGCATTCCGTCCGGCGTCTGGATGCCGATCTCCAGCGGGTAGTAGCAGCCGCCTTCATCGTCCGGGAAACCCGGCCCGTCGGGCTTTAACATTTCAATCGGGACTGCACCCCGTTCAGTGTTGACCAGCGTCCCACCTGCAACACATTTTCCCATGCCGGGCCGGCCCGCGAAAATGATGAGGTCGGACTTTTGTAGGCCGCCGAGCAGCTTGTCCAGGTCTTTGAAGCCGGTCGGCAGACCCAGCGCCTCGTCCTGGTAGCGCATCAGGTGTTCGATGCGGTCATAATAGGCGCTGATGGCCTCGCGCATCGGCACCATTTCTTTGGTAAGCTGGCGTTCGGTCACGTCAAACAAACGCGCTTCGGCATCGGCGATGACCTGCTCAATCGCCAGTTCTTCGTTCAGCGCCAGCGCCTTGATCTGGTCGGAAGCCGCCATCAGCCGCCGCCGGGTGGCCGCGCGCTCCACCAGGCGGCCATAAACTTCGGCGTGCATGGCCGACGGCGCGCTGTTAATCAAATGCGTCAGGTAAGCCGGGCCGCCGATTTCATCCAGCTTGCCCAGGTCGTCCAGTTCTTTAGAGAGCGTGACATATTCAATCGGCTCGTCGCGCTCCACCAGGCGCTGCATGGCCTGCCAGATGTAGCGGTGGCGCAGCAGAAAAAAATCGTCGGCCTGCAAAAAGGCGGCCACGCCAAAATACGCCGGCGGGAAGGTGATAACCGCGCCGATGGTGGCTTCTTCAGCTTCCTGGCTGTAGGGGGCGGGCTGACTGCCCCAACCGTCGAACAGATTGCTCATGAAATTCCAGGTATTGGGAAACAAAACGGCGCGAGAAAATGGCGCACCGTTTTAGACTCTTGAATCTATCATAGTCGCCGGGGAAAGCCGGCGCAAGCGTACCGGCGGCGCGGTCAGTCCTCGCTGTCCTCTAAATCGTCAAAATCCAGCGTGTCCACAAAGTCGGCAAACGCGCTCAGGCGGGATTCATCCACCTCGCTGGCGGGGGTTTCGCTGGCGGCTTCCTTCTCAACATCTTCATCCGGCTCGGTCGCCGCCCGGTCCATCACCGTTTCGGAGACGAAAATCGGCGCGCTCACCCGCACGGCCAGCGCGATGGCGTCGCTGGGCCGCGAGTCAATTTCGAGCTGCTCGCCGGCGACATCCACCACAATCCGCGCGTAATACACGTCCTGGCGCAGATCGCTGATAAGAATGTGAACTACGCGGCCACCCAGTTCGTGGATGACCGACTTCAGCAAATCGTGTGTTAAGGGGCGAGGGGTGGGCATGTCCTGAAGTTTGACCGTGATGGCTTCCGCTTCGCACGGGCCGATCCAGATCGGCAGGTAACGCTCGCTGTTGACATCTTTGAGGACAACCACCCGATGCTGCGACATTAAGCTCACACGGATGCTGTCAATGATTACCTCTATCATGAGATTTTTACTTTACCCCTCAGTGCCAGTCTTCTCACTGATTTTGCTGTTAAAGCCGATTATACCCCGAAGCAGGCAGACGGCAATATACAAAACAGCTCTCGTTTCCTTTTTTAAAGTCGGCCAGCCGCCCGCCGCAGGTGGCGCGCAGCGGCCTACTTCGCCTATAATGAAACACAAAATTTGTGATTTTTTAACGAGGAGCGAGGCCATGAACATCCTGATCGGTTACGCCAGCGCGCACGGTTCCACTGCCGAAATTGCCGAATTTATGAGCGGCATTTTTAACGAGCGCGGTTTTAAAGTCACGGTCGCCAGCGTGGAGACGATCAAACTGATCGGCCCTTACGACGTGGTGATCCTGGGTACAGCCATCCATGCCGGAACGTGGCTGCCGAAGATGGTGGATTTCGTGACCGCCTTCCATGACGCGCTGGCGGATAAGCCGCTTTACCTGTGGGTCAACTGCATCCGCGTGCTGGAAGCGCATGGTTACGACCACGTGATTGAATATTACATGGTTCATGACCTGCTGAAAGGACTGGACGTGCGCGAGATTACGGCCTTCGCCGGCAAGCTGGACTTGCAGCGCGTGGACTGGAACGAACGCTGGACGCTGGCCGCGCGTTACGACGGCACAACCTGGCCGAGCAATTTTGACGGCGATTTTCGGGATTGGGACAAAATCCGCACCTGGTGTGAAAAAATCGCTGCCAGCGTTTCAGCTCAGGCATAAACGATAAAAGTGCCTGGCGGCCAGGCACTTTTTTACCGACAATCCCGATCACCCGCTCTCCCGCAGCCGCGCCGGTTCTTTCGGCAGCCCCGGTTTGTTGTGTCTGCCCTGCCCCCTTGTGGTCTAATTAGAGGGAATCACCAGCTCCTGCCCGACCGACAGCCGGTCGGGGTTAGCCAGGTTGTTGGCCTCGATAATCGCCTGAACGTTAGTGTTAAAACGCCGCGCGATGGCGAACAGCGTATCGCCGGATTGAACCGTGTAGGTCGTGCCGCCAACCGGCGCGACCACCGGCGGCTGCTCGTCCGTCCCCTCGATGCCGGCAGCCGGTTCACCGGCGGGCGCGCCCGGCACGCAGCCGGGGATTTGCAGCGTTTGCCCCGGCTGAAGCAGATCGCCCACAACCTGCGGGTTCGCGGCGCGCAGTTCCGCCAGGTTGACGTTATTGTTGACGGCAATCCGAAACAGGTTGTCGCCGGGGCGGACAGTATAGGTGCATTCGCCGGGTTCGGCAAAAGCGGTCGGCGTAATCAGCCCTGATGGCGTGGCCGTCGGCAGATCAAAAACGACCGCCAGCGTCGGCACGACCGGCGTCACCGGTCCCAACGGGCTGAACGGGGTGATGAAGGTGGCCGGGGTCGGCGTGGTTTCCACCGGCGGCTCCGGCGCGGCTTCGGTGGCCGCTTCCGGCTCGTTCAGTTCAAAGGTCGGCAGCACCATTTCCGTCGGCGTGGTTTCCACCGGCGGCGCGATTTCCTGCGGGGTCGGCGTGGCCGGGAAGTCGCGCGTTGGCGCGATCAGGGTGATGGGCGGCAGCGTCGCCGTCGCCGGGAAATCGGTCAGTTCCGGGTTATCGGCTTCCGGGACGTTAATCGGTATCTCGGTGCTGCTGACGGGCTGGAAGGATTCGCCTGCCTGCTGGTAGCAGCCTGCCAGCATCAGCAGCAGGAGAATAACAATCCCACGCCCGCTTATTTTCCACATAAAACACGCGCTCCTCACTTCAGTAACTCAACCTTTGAGCATACACCCAAGCGCGTTTACAGGCAAAAAGGGTTGCAATTGCCCCCTGCTTGGGTTAAAACTAACCGGGCTGCCGGAAAGAAAGGTGGATAATCACGTGGCCGCAGAGGGCAAGAGGCGGGTTCTGGTCGTTGATGATGACCCGGAATTGCAGAATCTCGTGAAGATACTGCTCGACCGGGTGAGTATAGACACTATTCCGGCATTAAATGTCGCCGAAGCCGTCCAGATTTTACGCGGCAAACCCCTGCCCGATCTGGTTCTGCTTGACCTGATGCTGCCGGACATCAGCGGTTTGGAACTTTTACGCCAGATGCGCGCCAAAGAAGCCTTTGACCATCTGCCGGTGGTGATCCTGTCCGCGATGGCCGACCCCAAAGAAATCCGTGAAGGGTTGGAGATGGGCGCGGATCGTTACCTGACCAAACCGTACATCGCCCACAATCTGATTAAAACCGTCCAGGAAGTGATACGCACAGGCCGCCGGCAGAAATAAACCACGCAGCTTGACTCTATTCCCGCACCCCTGCTATGCTTACCGTAAGTCCTGCCATGCAGCAAATGGAATAAAACCGGTGATGAACGATGCCGAATTAACCATCCTGAGTCTGGTCGCCGAAGGCCCGCGCTACGGGTACGAGATTCAAGAACTGATTGACGAGCGCGGCCTGCGCGAATGGCTGACCATCGGTTTTTCCTCAATTTATTACATCCTCAACAAACTTGAGCGCCAGAACATGCTCACCGGCCAGTACCGCGCGGAGGGGCGCGGCCCGGCGCGTAAGCTCTACACTATCACCGAGGCCGGGCGCGGCATCCTGCAAACGGCGGTGGCCGACCTGCTGCGCCAGCCGCGCGCCCTGGGGTCGGGCTTCGAGCTGGGGCTGGCAAACCTGCGCGCGCTCAAACCCCGCCAGGTGTACCAGGTGCTTCACCACCATTTGATTGACCTGCGGCACAACCTGGAGTCGGTCGAAAAAGCCTGGCAGCGGCACGAACAGGAAGGCACGTCCAACGCCGAACATATCCTGGCGCTTTATACGCACAGCCTGGCGATCATGCGCGCCGAAGAAACCTGGCTGGTCGGTTTTCTGGATGACTGGAAAACGCGCTACCCCGGCGTGGAACAGGACAGCCCGAAAAACAACGAGGACGAAAACGACCCCGCCCGCGCCGCCACGCGCATCAACCCGCGCACGGCCACGACCGACCCGGCCAAGATGATCCAGCGCCTCAAACGCCGCCCTCCAACGGCGGAAAATTAAGCGCGTAAACGACAAAACGCCCATCGTCGTAAGCAACCGATATGTCCACCCCGGCGGCGCGCAGCGCATCCAGCCAGGGCTGGGCCGGCTGGTGGCGCGGGACGGGGAAATAACGCGCGCCGCGTTCGTCCAGACGCAGGGCGCCCGCCACCAGCGCCGCCGGAGTTGGATAATACACCCGCCGTTTGTCCGACCACGCCCCCAGATAATAATCCAGTTCCCACCCCAACCAGTGATCGTAAATGACCGCCGCCACCGGCTGCTTGCTCAGGTAGGCCGCCAATGCATCAATGCCGGCGTGTTTCCCCCGGTCGCCGCCGACCGGCACGCGGCCAGATGCGGCCTCTACCGCGCCCGCCAGCAGCAGCGCCCCGACGATCAAACCGGCGGCACGCTGCGGCGCGACCAGCCAACCGCGCGTATTTTCCCACGCCCAATCCAGGCCGCGCGCCGCCAGCAGCACAATCAGCGGCAGCGCCGGCAGCAGGTAGCGGTCGTAGATGTTGAACGCCACCACCACATGCAGCAGCAGGTAACCGAGCAGGTAGGCGGCCAACAGCAGGTCGGCCCGCGCTGAACGGCTGCGCGGAAAACACGCGCCCCGCGCCGCCAGCGCCGCAGCGGCCAGCACGCCCAGCAGCGCCGTCATCAGGGGATAGGCCGCCAGCCACCCGCTCAGTTCCGCCCAGGCGCGCAGACGCGGAACGATCTCGTCGAAGCGCACCAGCAAGCGGCCAGGGTCGTTATGCGCCGCCGCCAGCGCCCACACGCCGTCCGGCTGCGCGCGCGCCGCGTCCCAGGCCAGCAGCAGCGCAAAACCCAGAGCCGCCGGCAGGCACAACCGCATGGTGTCGAAAACCGCCGAACGCCAGCCGCCGCCCTGCCCCGCCCGGCTGCCCCAACCGGCCAGCGCCAGCAGCGGCAGATAATAAAGCGCCTGCTGTTTGCAGCCAAAACCCAGCGCCAGCCACAGCCCCGCCCACAACCAGCGGCGGGCGCTCGCCAGCCGCAGCGCCAGAACGATACACAGCAGCATCAGGCCGTCGGTGAAGGCAGTGGCGCTGAAAGCGACCGCATAGGGCGACAGCGCCAGCAGCAGCATCGCCAGCAGGGGCGTCCGCCCGCGCCCGTACAGCCGCCGCGCCAGCGCGTAAACCAGCGCCACCAGGCATAGGCTCGCCAGCGCGTTCGGCAGGCGCGCGGCGAATTCCCCGGCGTACACATCCAGCGTTAACACGCCATCCGGCAGGCGCGTAACGCCGACCAGCGTCATCGAAAGGGCGCTGGCATAAATGCTCAGCGGCGGTTTGTCCAGCGGGCCGCGCAGCAGCCAGTCGCCGTTCACCGCCGCGCGGCGGGCGAAGGTGGCGAACAGGGCTTCATCCGGGTGAAAACGCGCCTCCCGCGCCAGCACGTGGAAGCGCAGCACCGCCGCCAGCAGCAGAATCAACAGGGGCAGCCCGCGACCACCCCGCAGCCGTCCGGCTATCGAAACCGCTCCCGCAGGTATTCCAGCGCCACCCGGTCAATCCAGTCCGGGTCACGATCCAGCCGCCAGCGTTCTTCCAGGTTTTCCGCCCCCACCAGCGCCCAGAAAGCCTGTTTGGAAGCGTCATCCCAGATGCCGGTTGTTTCGCGCCGCAGGTAGCCCTGCTTCAGCAGCCAGCTTTGCAGCTCGCGGGCGATGTCCTCGGTGATCGGCAGGCGGTCTTCGGCGCGCGGCATCCCGAAAAAGACGTGGTGAATGTTCACCAGCCGCCGCAGTTCGCGCACCGGGTCGGGGTGGTCATCCACGCGCAGGTCGAGGTAGCGGTCGTTGTCGCCGCCGTAACCGCCGTCCGGGCGCGCCACCAGCACCCCTGCCGACTGTTTGCCGCGCCGGTCGCCGCCGGCATCCTCGCCGGCTTGCAGCGCCGTTACCAGCCGGTCGGCCAGTTCACCAGAGGCGGACAAATACGCCGCCGCCATTGTTTCCAGTACGTCCGGCCCCGCCAGGATGTTGCCCTGGCAGGCAAAACCCTGGCCGGTTTTGTGGCCGGCCCAGCCGTAACAGTCTTCCCCGGTGAAGGCCGCCGACCCGCCGCGCGCGTCTACCATGCCCACCTGCCGGTGCGCGCGCTGCGCGTCCGCCGCCAGCAGCGTTTCCAAAGCCGACTCGGCGCTTGCGCCATTCGCCATCAGCGCCAGCCCGTCCGGGCCGAAGCTGACCTTCGCCAGCGATTGAGTCGCCACCGCCCCCGCCCCGGTGCGCGCCCAACTGACGACCGCCCCGGCGGCTAAAAATTTGCTGGCGACGGCCACACCCCAGGCCGGCTCGTCCGGGTCGTGGGCAACAATCGAAAAAGTGCTTGGCCGCATTATTCACTCCTCGTCAAAATGCCAGTCGGTGCGGGTGGCAACCACGCCGTATTCCCAGGCCATTACATGCCGCACGCGCACGTGATATAACAGGTCGTCGGTGTTCAAAAAAGTGGCCTTGACGCCGCTGTGCGGGTCTACGTATTTTTCCATATAAGCCCCGTTCACCCGCTCCCGCTCGGCCTGGTCGGTCACGACCGCCGCGCGCCCCTCCAGAATGATCGTATCGTCGCCGTCGCCGGCATGGACGATCACCCAGGGTTGGAACGCCAGGTTGCGGGCTTTTTGCGACCCCGGCGGCGTGGTGAAATAAACGTCCCGCCCGTTCCACCAGTACCAGACCGGGACGGCGTGCGGGCGTCCGTCCGGGCGGGTGGTGCTGACCCAGATGGTGCGAAAACCTTGCAGCCACAGGTCTACTTTGCGCCAGGGAATATGTCCACCCATGAACTACCTCCAGGTTGGCGATGAAACATAAGATGGTATTATATGAGAGAACCGAACGCGAGGAAATATGAGCCACATTTTTGTCTGTTACAGCCGAGTAGATCGGGCCATCACCGAGCAGCTTGCCGGCCTGCTGCGAAAAGCCTACAATCACGTCTGGTACGACGACAACCTGCACGGCGGTGAAGAATGGTGGACGGAAATTCTGAAGGAAATCGCCCGCTGCCACCATTTTATCTTCCTTATGTCTGACGAATCCATCGGCTCGGAGTGGTGCCGCCGCGAACTGGACGAAGCCCGGCGGCTGACCAAACACGTCCTGCCGGTGCTGGTGCGCGCCCGGACGCTCATCCCGGCGGAACTGCAAAAACTCCAGCGTATTGATATGTCGTCCGGCATCACCGTCGAAAACCTGAACGCCTTGTACGCCGCTTTAATCCGCGCCGTCAACGATGACCAGTCGTCCATCAGCCGGCAGAAGCAGCGCGCCGCCGACCGCCGCGCCCTGGAGCGGCTGTGGCCGTTCATTCATGGCAGCTACATCGAAGCCCTGTGCGACCAGGTGCAGTGCGGCAAGCTTGACTGGGAGCTTTACACTTCGCACATCGCCAAATACCTGGATTTGCGCGCCAAAACCCGCGACCGTTTTTCCAACCTCATCCTGGAAGAAGTTTTCGAGTCCTTCGACGACGCGCTCATCCGGCTGGACGGCCAGCTTGGCTGGACGTATGAACTGCGGGAAAACGATGGGCGCTCCTACATGATGCAGCCGGAAAAAGCGATGGAAGACAGCTACTGGTTCGAGAAGTACAACCGGCTGGTGCGCCGCTCCACCGACGTGCTGATGCGGCACATCGGTCTGGTGGAAACCATCAAAACGATTCTGCCGGACTTCGACGTACAAAAGGAAGAATAAAAACACCATGCAGCTTTCCACCATCACCGGCATCATCGCCGATATGGACGGTGTGCTGTGGCGCGGCAGTCAGCCGCTGCCCGGCCTGGCCGACTTTTTCGACTTTTTGCGCGCCGGCGGCATCCCCTTCGTGCTGGCGACCAACAACAGCAGCCAGACGCCGCAGGCGTACCTGCACAAACTGTCCGGCATGGGCGTCAACGGCCTGGCCGAAAATCAGATCATCACATCCGGCACAGCCACTGCCGATTACCTCCAGACAGCCTACCCGCCCGGCACACCGGTTCACGTCCTGGGCGGCGACGGGCTGAAGCAGATCATCCGGCAGGCCGGTTTTCCACCGGGGCAGGACGAAGCGCGCGTGGTGGTGGCCGGGGTGGACTTCGACCTCACCTATGCCAAACTCAAACATGCCTGCGCTCTGGTGCGCGCCGGCGCAGATTTCATCGGCACAAATGCCGACGCCACCTTCCCTTTGCCGGACGGCCTCGCGCCCGGCGCGGGCAGCATCCTGGCGGCGCTGGCGACCGCGACCGGGCGGCAGCCCACCATCATCGGCAAACCGGGCGCGCCGATGTTCCAGACGGCGCTGCGCCGCCTGGGTACAGCGCCGGAAAACACGCTCATGATCGGCGATCGACTGAACACCGACATCGAAGGCGCGCGGCGGACCGGGCTGAAGACGGCACTGCTGCTGACCGGCGTCACCACCCGCGAGGAACTGGCCGCCAGCCCCATCCAGCCGGATGGCGTTTACGACGGTTTGCCCGACTTAGTAGCCGCCTGGCAGCGCGCGCTGGCCGGGCATTGACCGCCGTCGGCCTATAACTGCACCCGGATCATCAGCATATCCGCCGCTTTGTCGGCAGACATGCGCGGATACATGGCCTTCAGCAGTTCCCGGCTGGTCTCGTCTTCGGGACACAGTTCCGCTCTGGCGGGGACATCCTTGCCGCGCAGACGCAGCGTAACCGGCGCGCCGCCCGCGAGGTTGCGTATCCATTTCCGGTCTTTGCCGCTGAAGAAATAAATGCTGTCCCCCTGGCGGCCATAGGCCACCGGCGTGGTATACAGCCGCCCGGTTTTGCGCCCCGTCACAGTGATGAGCATCAGGCCGTGACTGGCGACAAAATGCAGCGGCGAGCGCAGCAGGGGTTTCAAAACGGCGTTGCCAATATCCAGCATCACAGGCATGGTCGGTATCCTTTCGTCTTATCTGGTATACGCTGCTCAGGCCGTGAGCGCCGCATGATAAAGCCACCTATCATGACATGACATTCGTCAGGTTCGGGCGACGGTCTGGCGCGGCCATTGGCAGGATGAGCGACCGCCGATAAACTCACTTCTCCCTCAACAACAACGTATTTTTATGGAGATAAATCATGGAATACACCCGATTAGGACGAACCGCGCTTAAGGTCAGCCGCCTGTGCCTGGGAACGATGAACTTCGGCCCGCATACCACCGAAGCCGACAGCTACGCCATCATGGACAAGGCGCTCGACCTGGGCATTAACTTTTTCGACACGGCCAACGTCTACGGCTGGAAAAAGGGCGAAGGCGTCACCGAGCAGATCATCGGGCGCTGGTGGGCGCAGGGCGGCGGACGGCGGGAAAAAGTGGTCATCGCCACTAAAGTTTACGGCGTGATGGGCGACTGGCCGAACGAAAGCCGCCTGTCGGCGCTGCACATTCGCCGCGCCTGCGAGGACAGCCTGCGCCGGATGCAGACCGATTATATTGACCTGTACCAGATGCACCACATTGACCGCAACGCGCCCTGGGAAGAAGTGTGGCAGGCGATGGAAACGCTGGTGCAGCAGGGTAAAGTGATCTACGTCGGCAGCAGCAACTTCGCCGGCTGGCACATCGCCCAGGCCAACGAAGCCGCCAAAGCGCGGCACTTCATGGGGCTGGTCAGCGAGCAAAGCCTGTACAACCTCAAAGACCGCATGATTGAAATGGAGGTCATCCCGGCCTGCGAATATTACGGCCTGGGCATCATCCCCTGGAGTCCCCTGGCGGGCGGGATGCTGGGCGGCGCGCTGCAAAAAGCGAAGGAAGGCCGCCGCGCATCCGAAAACCAGCAGAAGATGATCGAAAAACACTACAGCCAGTTAGAGCGGTACGAAGCCTTCTGCGCCGAAATCGGCGAACAGCCCGCCGACGTGGCGCTGGCCTGGCTGTTGAAAGACCCCATCGTCACCGCGCCGATCATCGGCCCGCGCACAATGGAACAGCTTACCGGCAGCCTGCGCGCCCTGGAGATCAAACTGAGCCAGGAGCAGCTTAAAACGCTAGATGAAATCTGGCCCGGCCCCGGCGGCCCCGCCCCGGAAGCCTACGCCTGGTAACGCCGACGCGGGGGCATGTGACACATGCCCCCCAAAATCCCGCCTACCCGCCGCCCGCGTCATCCGCTACAATCGCCGGCATGAAAGTAAACCGACGCCGATTTATCGTTTTATTGGGCGGGATGTTTTTAACGCTCACCAACAGGCTGTTCGCCCACGACTGGGAAGACGAAACGCCCGCTGTAGCTGCCGCGCGCGCGGCACTGGAGTCGGCTTTTGCCGGACGCCAGATGGCGCTGGATTTCCGGCGTTTTAACCGCAGTTTCGATGAGCTGTTCCGCATCCAGATCAACGCGCTTGACCTGTTCCCGGTGGCAAGCTGTTTTAAAGCCTGGCTGGCGCTCTATTATTTCGTGCATGTGCCGCCGGACGAATGGGATACCGGCGAATACAGCCCGGTTTACCAGATGGCCGTCAGCAGCGACAACGTGAACACCGGCGTCGTCCTGGATATGGTCGCCCGCCGCGCGCGCAGCCGCAAAAACGCCATCGAAATCTTCAACGACTTTCTGACCCAGACGGTCGGCATGGCGAACGGCCTGCACACCTGGAACTGGCTGGACAGCCCAACCGTAGGCCTCACCGACCCGCGCTTCGCGCCCTCGGCGGTGCGGTCGGTGCGCCTGGGCGGGCAGGAATACCGCGTGGACAATGCCTTCACGGCTGCCGACCTGGCGCGCGGTTACGATTTTTTGCTGCGCGGCGAATACTTCACCCGGTCGCCGGAGCTAAAAGCGGCCATCCAGGCGGCGCGGGCGCTGCTGTCTATACCCGCCCACAACTATCGCTCACCCATCGAAAGGGTTTATGCCGACGGTTATACCGGCAAAGACGGCATTTTACCGTCGGCGGACATCAGCACCGGGCGCGTGGTCAACGACGCCGGTTTAATCCGGCGCGGCGACTATCATTACATCATCGCCTTTATGTCGGCGGGCGAAAGCGAGTCTACCGCCCTTTCCGTACTGGGACAGGTCATCGGCCAGATGCAGACATTTGACGAGTCGTGATTATGCCAGCTTTTATTGATGCGCTTACCCAGGTCTACCTGGAAAACCCCTGCCGGGTGCTGCCCAACCCGCTGTGGAAAACCCTGGCGGAGCTAGATCACTTCCGAACCACCGTTGAAGTCGGGCGCGATGGGCTGGTTAAACGGCTGGAAGCCGCCGGCGACGACCAACTGTTCGTCCATTGGACGCGCGAGGGGCGCAAACCAAGCCTGCTGATGCGCCGCCGGCTGGAAACCATGCGCCGGGCGCTGGTTCACCAGCATTATCTCGACCCCGACACAACCGCCGGATTCGCCACGCGGCTGCCGTTTTTTCGCCTCATCCACCGGGGCGACCCCGCGCCACCCAGCCTGCCGCCGGGTTATCGTTTTGAAGCGGTTGACCCAACCGGTCAGGCGCAGGCGGTGGCAGATTTTATCGCCGAATGTTACGACGACCTGAAACCCGCCGCCGGAACCGTCCAGAACTGGTCGCGGCATCCCGTTTACGCGCCTGACCTGTGGGCCTGGGTGGTAAACGAACAGATCGGCGAACGCGCCGCGCTGGTGATCGGGGAACTTGACCCGGCCATCGGCGAAATGTCGCTGGAATGGGTGCAGGTGCGTTCGGCTTACCGGGGCAAGGGCCTGGGCAAAGCGGCGGTGCTGGAGCTGCTGAGGCGTGCTGCTGGCCGGGCGGCCTTTACGACCGTCTCCGGGCCGGTGGAGAACCGGGACAAACCAGGCGGGTTTTACCGCGCCTGCGGTTTCACCGGCTACGATGTGTGGTGGCTGCTGGCCGATCCGTTCCGCTAAGTTCCGAAATCGCCGGCGGCCAGGTGCGCGCGGCGAATCGGCTCCGGCAGGCGGTAGCGGGTGGCACAGCGCAGGATAAGCTCAACCGAAGTCGGCAGGTCGGCCAGATGGCCGGGCGAGATATACACCGGTTTGACGCCGGTTCGTGTCCGCACCACCGCGCCGATGACCTGTCCCCGGTCTACTAGATGGCTGTAAGCGCCCTTCTCGCTGCCGGGTTCGGCATAACGCCCGGTTAGCAGCGTTTTGCCGCAGCCGATGGTTGGCTTTTGCAGCCACAATCCCAGGTGGCTGGCGATGCCGATGCGGCGCGGGTGCGCGATGCCCATGCCGTCGAAGATGAACACGTCCGGGACGTGCTGCAAACGCTCGAAGGCCGATTCCAGCACCGGCCCTTCCCGAAAGCTCAACAGCCCCGGAATATACGGGAACGGCGTGGGCATGGCGGCGGTGACGGTTTCGACCGGCTGCAAATCGGGGAACGCCAGCACCACGACCGCCGCGTGAGACAGGTCGTTTTTCACGCTCACGTCCACGCCGGCGACCAACCGCACATCATCCAGCGCAATCGGCTGATCGGTGACCAGTTCGCTCGCAAGCTGCTTTTGCAGAGCGACGGCCTGTTCCGGCGATAAATTCCAGTCATGGCGGTGGTGTATTTTCATGGCGTTATCCTGTTGGGCAAACCCCTATTACAGCAGGCAAAAAGCGTAACGCAAAGAGGCGAAGAAGCAAAGGCACAGAGGCATAGTGTGTTTGTGGCGTAGGGGAGCGCACGGCGGCGCTCCCCTATAAGAACGTGTGTCGCGGACTAGGCAGAGGCTTTTTCGACGGGGAACTGGATTTCGGTTACAGCGTCCGCCGGGGCACAGCCGCCCGCCAGATAGATTTCGCGCGGCGGGCCGACCACACGGTAGCCGTTGGCCTCGATCCAGCGGCCAATCGCCAGGTAGACATCACCCAGGCCGCTGTAATCACCTTTGTGGACGGCGCAGGCCGCCTGCGGCACGGCGGGCAGGTCATGTGCCGTCATGTGCCGTCCACCCGACAGGTCAATCGTTTGTGGGCTGCCGGCTGCTACCGGAAAGGCAAACTCGATGTCCATGTCAGCCGCCGCGAATGCTTCGTCATAGTACAGGCAGAACGGCGGAGCGATCATCTCCACGCCGGCCATCTGGAGCGACTGCATGGTTTCATTCCAGATGGTTCCAAGGTGGTCGAAGGTCGGCACGATTTGCCGCAGCGAAAGGATACGCTGTGCGGGCAAAGGCTTGAGAAGCACTTCATAGTCGGGCATTTTATCCTCCATTTCGATTTGTCTCAGGCGGGCTTCCACCCGCGCCAGCCGTTCCTGCTCCTCGCGCACGCGCTGCTGAAGTTCGGCCTGTTTGAGCCGGAACATGCCACGAAGCTGCTCCGGCGTCAGGCATTCGTCCAACACCTGCGCGATCTGTTCCAGCGACAGCCCCAGGTCTTTTAGCGCCAGGATGCGGTTAAGCCGGGGAAGCTGGTCAAACGAGTAGTAGCGGTAGCCGGTGAAGCGATCAATGCGCGCCGGTTTGAGCAGGCCGAGTTCGTCGTAGTAGCGCAGGGCGCTCACCGGCACCTGTGTCAATCTCGAAAAGTCACCGATCTTAAACATGGTTTCCCCTTTGCGCGCGTCAGGCTAACCCGAGCGGCTGGCCGGGCCGCCCCTGCATCCTTATCATGCACCCTCAAGCGGCTTGAGAGTCAAGGGGGTGCGGGCAACAAAAACGCCGCGTCCGGCAAATCGAACGGCGGCGTTAGCGGCGGATTTATATCGCCAGGTCAAGCGGCAAATCGCTGATGTCTCGTAAACGATGGCCGTCTATCAGCGTCATCAGCATATCCAGTTGGGCGTCGCTCTGCGTTCGATTCACGGCTTCGATCAGCTCATTCAGCGCGAAATGATAGACATGATCCACATCGCCCGTTCCCAGAGCCACCGAAGCCAGGCGTGTCGGCAGCGGCTCAGCCGTAACAACCATGACATGCGGCGTGCGCCCTTTTCGATTGCGGATGAGGTTCAAGCCCTCGGTGCGGACATTCTGGGCCCGGTCGCTGCGAATCGTCCATTTACAGGAGATGCTGGCGTGAAGTATCAGATTGGGCTGATTCCTGGCTCTCAAAGAACTATAATGGCAAAAATCGTCCGCATCACCGACAACCGTCTGATGTGTGTTAATTTCCTCATCCGTCACCGGATAACGCGCAACGACAATATCCGGCGTGATGAGATAATCGCCCCCCAAAGCCGCCCTTAACTGTGGGTTGTCTGAAACCGCCGCCTGAATCGCGGCCAGATGATGATACTGGTCAAAACCGGCAATAGTCGCATTCAGCGAGAATCGCCACTGTCCAGGCCGCAGATGATGCAGCAGGGCAAAAGCCTGCTCTAAAAAATCTCTGGTCACAAGTTCAAACTGGCTGCCCAGTCCTTGACCGGGGATGAGGTCTGAGGTTAGTCAACGACCAGCCGCTAAAGCGGCCGGCTTGTCCCTGGCGCTGCGCCCGCCGCTTCGGTGACAGCAGCAGTGATGGCGGGTGCATCCGAGACAATATCCCGACTGGCGCGGCTGGCTTTATCGGCGATGTTAACCAAATAATCACGATTTGTCCGCAGTACATCCCGACAAAGACGCTGATGATACTGACGACGTAATTCGGCGATGCTCATCACTGCCCCTCTACAGGTTTAAAGAAGCCAATCACGTATTCCTCGTGCATTCGCTTTTCAATCTGTGAATCGGCGTCGGTTTGCCGGCGCGCCGGCATCATCCGGCGATTACGGTCTATGCGCCGGACGCCAATATGCGGCACTTCAAAACCGAGACTCTGTCCGATCTCTGCCAGGCAGCCGTGTACGTTCTTATCCCCCCGCAGGCGCGAACTGCCTACCACCATCACGGCAGCTTTTCCCGACTTTAATACGCGGAACATCTCACGCAGAACGCGGGTCATTTCGGAATAATAGCGTTCGACTGCGCGGCCTTTTTTATGATCCAAAGCGGCGACGGCGGCGATCACCTGCCGCGTTTGATCGGGTAGCGGCTCGAATTCCACGCCGTTTACTGCCTCGCTGCCAATATAGGCTTTACGAAGCTCCGACAGCGAGTCGAGTTTATAACCGAGCCAGACCAATGAGAATTTATGGGCGCGCATGTAGTCAATCGCGTTTGAGGGATACGGCGGGGATGTGACCACCAGGTCTATTGTACTGTCGCGCAGCGAAAGTGCCTGAGCATTGCCCATACTGATAATCGGAGCGAGGCCGTTTGCAGGCAGATCAGCCAAGCTGCGAAGGTTGCGCTGAAAGCGTTTTTCAAACTCCTTCACAGGTGACCGGTATCTTTTGTCCGCGACCTTATGCGGGCGCGTATGCGCCAGATCAAAAGCCAGCGAAACCCCGCCCGACTTTGTAATAATGATGGCTGAAAGTGTCAGGGCGAGAAAAGCGCGAATCCGGTCATCACGCACCTGCCGGATTTCGTCCAGCAGGAAAATCAACTCCCGCTGCGACTCGCGGTCAAACCAGTAATCCACAAACTCCTGTGTTCGTGTATCCAGAAGCATCGTCGGGATGTCATCAGCAGCATCAAACAGGCGTGTTTTTACGCGGCTGATGACTCGGCTGCCGGCCTCTGCCGCTTCGATTAACGGGAGCGGCGTGGTTTTTACGCGGCAGACATGCAGCGCCAATGGGTCAATATCCACAATCACAGGCTGCCGGCCGGCGACAAACGCCTCCAGCGGCGTGGTGCCAGAACCGGCCATCGGATCGAGAACATGATCGCCCGGCATCGTCAGCGCCTCAATAAACTTTCGCGGCAGCTGCGGGGGGAACTTGGCCGGAAAAGCGTGAAGATCGTGCGTATATTCGCTGCTGGAGCGATTGTGAAAGTCCAGGTCATCGGACAGCAGCGCGATCAGTTTTTCTTTCAGCCGTTCCGCTTCGCGCAGCTGGGCATCCTGGGGATATAACATTGTTTCGCTTAACCCATCAAAGTCCAGTTATCATCCCTATCATAGCCGAAGAACAAAGTTTCGCCTAGCGCGGGAAAACAAAAACGCCGCGCCACCAAAAGACGATGGCACGGCGTCGGCTGCGGATGAAGCAGAAACGTTATTCCAGCGTGTCGCTGGCGAGGCTCAGCAGGCCGGTTTGCATCTTCGGCATCCGGGCTTTTTCCTCTTCCTTGCCGAACTTAATCACCTCGCCGTTTTCAGCAATCGCCTCCACCGCCAGCCCCAGGCTTTGCAGTTCCTTCACCAGCACGCGGAAGCTGGTGGGGATGCCCGGCTCTTCAATCGGCTCGCCCTTGACGATGGCCTCGTAGGTTTTGACGCGCCCCTGCACATCGTCGGATTTAACGGTGAGCATTTCCTGAAGCGTATAGGCCGCGCCGTAGGCTTCCAGCGCCCACACTTCCATTTCGCCGAACCGCTGGCCGCCGAACTGCGCCTTACCGCCAAGCGGCTGCTGCGTGACCAGGCTGTACGGGCCGGTTGAGCGGGCATGTACTTTGTCCTCGACCAGATGCGCCAGCTTGAGCATGTGAATGATGCCAACCGTCACGGGGCGATCAAACGGCTCGCCGGTGCGGCCATCGTACAAAACCTGCTTGCCGTAAATCGGGACCGGATGGCCGGTTTCAAACATCACCCGGTCGGCCAGCTGCAGCAGGTCGCGCCCCTGGGCATCCGCCGGGATATAAAAATCCGGGTTCGCCCACTGAATCCACAAACGCAGGGATACATCCAGCGTATTCTGGTCACGGCGGCGGCGTTCGGCCACCGAAAGCCCGGCGTTATCAAACAGCAGCACATCGTCAGGGTTGATACCCTGCTCCGCCAGCCATTCGCGCAGCACAGCGCGCCGCGCATACACTTCGTCGGTAATCAGCAGGTCTACGTCGTATTCCCCCTTGCCGCCCAGCCATTCATGGATGTACAGGCGGCGAACCTCGTTTTCATCTTCCAGTTCTTCGGGGTCGTACTCAAATTGTTTGATCCAGTCCCAGGCGCGGTCGGTCGTTACAGCCCAGGCGCGGTCAATCATCCAGGCGCGGCCCAGTTCGGCCTGGATTTCAAATTCCTTCGCGCCGTCAAAAACCGGCGTAACCGCCCGGAAACCCAGCCGGTCTGCCGCCCAACCCAGATGAATCTCCAGCACCTGGCCGATATTCATACGACCGGGAACACCCAGCGGGTTGAGGATGATTTCAATCGAACGGCCATCCTTCAGGTACGGCATGTCTTCAATCGGCACGATCTTGGAGATAACACCCTTGTTGCCATGCCGTCCGGCCATTTTGTCGCCGACCGTTAGCTTACGCTTCTGGGCGACGCTGACACGCACCATCTTTTCGACGCCGGCGGGCAGATCAGGATGCTCCTCGCGGGTGAAGGTTTTCACGTCCACCACCTTGCCCTTTTCGCCGTGCGGCAGCCGCAGCGACGAGTCCTTGACCTCGCGCGCCTGTTCGCCGAAGATGGCCCGCAGCAGTTTTTCTTCGGGGCTGAGTTCCTTCTCGCCTTTGGGCGTGATTTTACCTACCAGAATATCGTTCGGCCCCACCTCCGCGCCGATGCGGACGATGCCGAACTCGTCCAGGTCTTTTAGCGCATCTTCGCCCACATTGGGGATGTCGTAGGTGATTTCCTCCGGCCCCAGTTTGGTATCGCGGGCTTCGATCTCGTGTTTTTCGATGTGGATGCTGGTGAATTTATCCTGCCGCAGCAGGTCTTCGCTGATGAGCAGGGCGTCCTCGTAGTTGCCGCCATCCCAGGACAGGAACGCGCCCAGCACGTCATGTCCCAGCGCCAGGTTGCCGTACCAGGTGGATGAACTGTCGGCAATCACTTCGCCCCGGCGGATGCGCTGCCCTTTCACCACAATCGGGCGCTGGTCAATGCAGGTGGACTGGTTGGAGCGGTTGTACTTCCGCAGCCGGTAAATATGTTCCTCGCCCGCATCATTACGAACGATGATACGATCCCCCTGCACGCTGATGACCTCGCCATCGCGGTCGGCCACCAGCACCTGCCCGCTGTCATAAGCGGCCTGGTCTTCCATGCCGGTGCTGACAATCGGCACGTCCGGCTGCAAGAGCGGGACGGCCTGTCGCTGCATGTTCGATCCCATCAGGGCGCGGTTGGCGTCGTCGTGTTCCAGGAACGGAATGAGCGCGGCGCTGATGCCGACGATCTGGCGAGGAGCCACGTCCATATAATCAATCCGGCGCGACGACATGACCATAAACTTCTGGTTGTACCGCACCGATACGCGGTCGTTGACGAACTGCCCCAGGTCGTCCAGCGCGGCATTGGCCTGGGCGATGATGAACTGATCTTCCGTGTCGGCGGACAGATAATAAACGTTTTCGCCGACGAACGGGATAACCGGGATTTTCTCCAGCCCCATCGCGGTGAACTTTTTCGCCATTTCCGCCGTAATCACATCACCATCGCTGGCAATGACTTTATCCTTACCGTCAGTGATGTCCTCGCGCAGGGTGCGCCCGATGATATTCGGGTCATTCGGCGGCAGGAATTTAATCACCTCGCGGTAAGGCGTTTCGATGAAGCCGTATTCGTTGACGCGGGCATAACTCGCCAGACGACCGATCAGACCGATGTTCGGGCCTTCCGGCGTTTCAATCGGGCAGATGCGCCCGTAGTGGCTGTGATGCACATCGCGCACGTCGAAGCCGGCGCGTTCGCGGCGCAGGCCGCCGGGGCCAAGCGCCGACAATGTGCGTTTGTGGGTCAGCTCCGCCAGCGGGTTAGTCTGCTCCATAAACTGCGAAAGCTGCGACGAGCCGAAAAATTCGCGGATGGCGGCCACCACCGGGCGGATATTAATCAGCGCCACCGGCGTCAGGTTTTCCGATTCGCGGATGGACATACGCTCCTTAACGACGCGCTCCGTCCGGCGCAGGCCGACGCGCAGTTTGTTCTGAATCAGCTCGCCGACGGTTTTCACACGGCGGTTGCCCAGGTGGTCAATGTCATCCGGCCCGATCTGGCCGTTGTTAATCAAAATCATGCGCTCGATCAGCTTCACCACGTCGGATTTGGTGATGGTACGGACGCGGCGCGGGATGAGGTTATCCAGCCCCAAACGCTGGTTGAGTTTGTAGCGCCCCACCCGCTCCAGGTCGTAACGGCGCTGGTCGAACAACTGGCTGAACAGGTATTCGCGGGCGTTGTCCAGCGTGGGCGGGTCGCCGGGGCGCATCCGGCGGTAAAATTCCAGCAGCGCGGCTTCGGCCAGGGTTTGTTCTTTTTTCAGTTCCCACACCGGCTCCATTTTGATCGTGCTGGCAATATACTGATGATCGGGATTGGTATCTACGTGGGCGTACAGCGCCAGCAGTTCTTCGTCGCTGCCGGTTTTAATCGGCGACCATTCTTCCGGCTGCCCATCGTCCACAGCCGCCAGGGCGCGCAGCAAAATCGTCACCGGGATGGTGCGCTTGCGGTTGAATTTGACCGTCAGGTAATCGGTCTTGCGGGTTTCAAACTCCATCCACGCGCCGCGATCCGGGATGAGTTTGGAACTGGCGAGCAGCCGACCGGTGGTGCGGTCTTCTTCCGCGTCAAAATAAACGCCGGGGGAACGAATGAGCTGGCTGACGACCACACGCTCCGTACCGTTGATGATGAAGGTGCCTTTTTCGGTCATCAGCGGGAAGTCGCCCATGAAGATGTCGGAGATAATGACTTCATCCCCGGCTTCCCGGTTCACCAGGGCTACCCGCAGATACAGCGGGGCGGCGAAGGACATATCGCGTTCGAGGCACAGTTCTTCGCTGTACTTCGGCTCCTCGAACCAGTATTTGAGGCCGAGTTCCTTCGCTTCCCGGCTGTTACCGGGCAGGTACAGCTTCAGGTTGCCGTTAAAACTCTCAATCGGGCTGATTTCATCGAACAGTTCGGCCAGCCCTTCATCCTGAAACCACTTGAACGACTGGAGCTGCACCTCAATCAACGAGGGCAGCGGCAGCACATCCGCAATACGGGTGTAGTTTTTTACACTGAGTGTCCGTTGCAACGCACCGCTCCTCAATCCATTCAGCTAAACGAGAATGCCTCGAGTCGCAACACTCATCGGCAGATTATGGGGAATAGATAATCCGATCAAAAGAGGAACAACCTAGAAAAACGCGAACCATAAGTATAACGAAAATAGCCATCTGAGTCAATCATCAGTTTGGCGCGGTCTGTATGCAAGTCGCACAAAAGTACGACGCAAGGTTATTTTATTCGTACATTTTCCCTGCGCGAAATTAACCTGTCTTAAGGCTTGTGCGCGCCTTTTGGCATTTACAATGAATTTATCCTTACTACAAATTGCCCTGCACGCCGTCGTAAACCGCGCCAGCGCGCCAAGAGGTAAACAGCTATGTCCGTTTCCCAGACACCGTCAATGCCCAGACGCACCATGCTGGGGCCGCTTGCCAACCTTCCCATTTATGCCAAATTGATCCTGGCATTTCTGTTTGTGGCCGCGTTTGCTACCCTCACCGTCATCTACTTCACCAACCAGGCCGCCGCCGACAACCTGCTCCTCACCGTCGGCACCACCCTGCGCGCGCGCGCCGTCGCCCATGCCCAAACCATAGACAACCTGCTGCGGGATCGTGTGGTCGGCAACCTGCAAACGCTGGCTTTAGCCGATCAAATTGAGAACGCGGTGGCAAAACAGAATTCCGAATATACCGGCGGCATCCCCCAGATTCGCGCCGAGATCGGCCAGATTGACCGGCAGTGGGTCGCGGCTGCCGACTCTCATCCGATGATTGAAAGCCGCCTGTTTAACGCCGTCGCCGACAACCTGCGGCAGTACCGCAGCAAGTTTGTTGACCACACCGAGATTTTTGTCACCGACCGCTATGGCGCGCTGGTGAGCGCCACCAACCGCACCAGCGACTACGACCAGAGTGATGAGGAGTGGTGGCAAAAAACCTGGAACAACGGCCAGGGAGCCGTTTACATCGGCCAGCCGGAATACGACGACAGCGCCCGCGCCTACAGCATCGTGGTGAGCGTGCCGATTTATGCCCGCAGCAGCGGCGATTTAATCGGCGTTTTACGCACCACCTACCTGCTCACTTCCATTCTGGATGTCATCAGCAGTTTCGAGGCCGCAGAAACCGGTCGCGCCGACCTGTATCTGCCCGGCGATAAAGTGCTGCCGCACGACGACCTGAACGATGTTCAGTTCAGCCCCGATGATACAGCCGATTTAAAAACCCTTGAAAACCTGCCTTACGGCCAGATCACCCTTGAAGGCGACTCGGTTCTTGCCACCCAGGTCCCGCTGGCTTCAGTCACCCAGTTGGATTACGTGGCGAACCTGGGCTGGACGCTGGTCATCCATCAGGATGTGACGGAAGCCTTCGCCCCCCTGGCCGGCGCGGCGCAGGCCTCCGTCCTGGCCGGCGGGGTTGTGATGATTGTGGCAATGGCGCTGGTATTCGTGGTGGCGCAGATCATCGCCGCACCAATCCGGCGGCTGAGTGCGACCGCCCGGCAGATCGCCGCCGGCGACCTGAGCGCCCGCGCGGACATCGCCTCGCGCGACGAAATCGGCCAGATGGCGCAGACCATGAACGAGATGGCCGACCAGCTGCAAGACCTGATTAACACGCTGGAAGCGCGCATCGCCAGCCGCACCCGCGACCTGGAAACTGCCGCCCAGGTGAACGCGCAGATTTCCACCATTCTGGATACCGACCGCCTGCTGCAAGACGTGGTAGACCTGACTAAAGAACGCTTCGGCCTGTACCACGCGCACGTGTATCTGTTAAGCGAGGACGGGCGCGCGCTGATCCTCACCGCCGGCGCGGGCCATGTGGGGCGGCAGATGGTGTCCGAAGGGCAGCGCATTGAGATGCAAAACCCGCAGAGCATCGTGGCGCAGGCCGCCCGCACCCGCCAGATCGTCACCGTCAACGACGTTTCGGCGTCCCCGAGCTTTTTGCCCAACCCGCTGCTGCCGGATGCCCAGGCCGAACAGGCCATCCCGCTGATCGCGCGCGGCCAACTGTTGGGCGTGCTGGATATTCAAAGCGCGCGGGTGAATCACTTCACCCAGGACGCCCAATCCACGATTGAAGTGCTGGCCGGCCAGATCGCCACCGCCATCAGCAACGCCCGCCTGTACGAAGCGGCAGAACGCACCAGCCGCCACGAAAAGGCGCTGGGCAGCATTGACCGGAAAATCCAGGAAGCGGTGAATATGGACGAAATCCTGCAAGCGACCGTGCGCGAACTGGGCAAGGCGCTGCGCGTGCCGTACACCGCCATTGAACTGCAGCTTCAGGGCGAGGATGAAACATCGCAATGACACACCCTCACCCACAAAAACCCTTTATAAACAACCGATGCGGTTTAAACCCGATAAAGGAAGGTCAGTTAGCATGTCCCCTCAAACACGCTTGCACATAACTTTGATGCTCATTCTGGCCGCTGTTCTGGCCGCTTGCGGCGGTCAGCCCGCTTCGCCAACTGCCGCCCCGCTGACCGAAACCAGCATCCAGTTTTCCTGGCTGGCAAACAACGAATTTGCCGGTTTTTATATGGCCCAGAGTGAGGGCTACTACACTGCCGAGAACTTAAAGGTTGAATTTGTGCCCGGCGGTTTTGACGACCAGGGGAGCTACATCAACCCTATTGAACAGGTTGCGACAGGAAATGCTGATTTTGGCGTTGCGGATGGGGCGGATTTACTCGACGCGCGGGCGCAGGGAAAACCGGTTGTCGCCATTGCTTCGATTTTCCAACGTCACCCGGAGGCTTATGTCTCGCTGGCCGAGAAAAACATTGTCCGTCCCGAAGATTTGATCGGGAAGAAAGTGCTGGTTGCGACCAAAGCCAAAATCCTGCTGAATGCGCTTCTGGCAGCTCAAAACATTGACCCTTCCCAGGTGGACATTATTGACCGCACGGACTTCAGCTTCCAGCCTTTACTGACCGGTGATGTAGATGTGATTGATGCCTTCATCACAGATGCTGTTGTCCGGTTGAAAGCGGAAGGCCATGCCGTCAACAGCATTCTGCTGACCGACTACGGAATCGATTCCTACCCCAATGCCATCTTTACGACCGAAGATATGGTTAAAAACAAACCAGACGTTGTAGAGCGTTTTCTGCGGGCAACCCTGAAGGGGATTCAGAGCGCCGTTGACAACTCTGAAGAGGCAGCCAAACAAGTCCTCGTTTACAACCAGGACCTTACCCTGGAGTCGCAGCTCCAGGGCCTGCAGGCCGCCCTGCCGCTGTTCAAACCAGCCGGCGCTAACCCTGGCATGATGACCGCGCAAACCTGGGAATTTACGGCCAACATGCTGCTTGAACAGGGTATTTTGCAGCAGTCGCCAGAACTCAACCAGGTTTACACGCTGGAATTTCTGAACAAAATCTACGGCTCGTAGGCGGTAAAAAACGAGCGGCGGAGATCAACTATGAAACAACCACCCGGAAAAATATCGCTTCCCTTCCGGCGACAATTTCGCTGGAATTTGACCGCTTACTCGCTTTTGCTGGCCCTTATACCCATACTGTTTGTCGCCTATATCGTGCTGACCGGCGAATATCAGCAGACGGTTGGGTCGGTCACGAACCAGCTTGAGTCGGTCGCCACTCTGAAACAAAACCAGATTAACTTCTGGCTGAATCAGGTGAATGCGGGAGCTAACCGAACACTTGTTAATGTCAACGGCCCGGCTGTTGAACTGACCATCGTCTCCAACGAAAAACGCGAAACGTCCCGTTCCATTCTCAACAGCATCCTGCGACAGCTCACGCGGGTTAATGACCTTTTCGACGAAACGTTCGTTTATACCCTGAACGGCGAGGTGCTGGCGGCGTCGAATGAGGTGCGAGTCGGCCAGCGCGTGACGGCGCAGCCCTACTTTCAGGCCAGCCTGACGGGCGACTACTTGCAGTCGCCATATTACGAACTGGGCAGCAGCGCGCTGACAATGGTAGCAACCCGCCAGATCATTGATGAAGATGGGCGAATTGCTGCTGTCATGGCGGTGCGGCTCAATCTCGACATTCTCGGCCAGATCATGGCCGAGCGCGCCGGCCTGGGAGAAACGGGCGAAACCTATCTGGTCAGCAGCGAAAGCAACTATCTGCTCACCCCCAGCCGGTTTGAAGAATATATTCAGACGCGCGCTTACCACAGTGAAGGCATTGATAACGTCCTCACCGGGCAGAACGGCGCGGGAACATACCCAGACTACCGAGGCGAACCGGTCATCGGCGTTTATAAGTGGATTCCTGAGCTAAATGCCGGCCTGCTGGCCGAAGTAGACGAAGACGAGGCGCTCGCCAGTTACTACGAGACGGCGCGCGCCAGTGGATAGGCGATGGCGATAGCAGGGCTGGCAGCCGCTTTCACCGCGCTGTATTATGCCAACCGCGTTGCAAAACCCATCGCGGCGCTGACACGAACTGCCGAGCAGATCGCCGGCGGCGACCTGAGCCAGCGCGCCCACATTCGCTCGCGCAATGAAATCGGCCTGCTGGCACAGGCGTTTAACAGCATGGCCGAGCAGCTTCAGGAGTTCATCGGCAGCCTGGAAAACCGCGTTGCCGCCCGCACGCGCGACCTGGCGCTGACGCTGGAAGTCGGCCATCTGGCGACCAGCCTGTACACGCAGAAAGACCTGCTCACCAGCCTGGTAAACTTCATCCGCGACCAGTTTGACCTGTATTATACCCAGATTTACCTGCTGGATGAGGCCGGACTCCACGCCGTGCTGCGCGCCGGTACGGGCGAGGTCGGTCAGCAGCTTTTAGCGCGCAATCACCGCCTGAATTTAAGCGAAACCTCGCTGGTGGCGCGCGCCGTCCAGACCAACCAGCCGGTGCTGGTGGCGGACACGCAAACCAGCGCCATCCACAAAGCCAACCCGCTGCTGCCGGATACCCGGTCAGAAGTGACCATTCCGCTGGTCGTGGGCGGCGTCATCATCGGCGTGCTGGACATGCAGTCGAACCGCGAGGGGACTTTTAACCAGGAAAATCTGCCGGTGTTTGAAGCGATGGCAAGCCAGATCGCTTCGGCGCTGCGCGGCAGCCAGGCGTTTGAGGAAGCGCAGGCCGCCATTCAGCGCGCCGAGATGGTCAACCGGCGGCTGACCGAAGAAACCTGGGACAGCTACCTGGGGCAGCTTGGCGAAGGCCGCTGCCTGGGCTACCAGTACGACCTGGAAGCGCCGCGCCCGCTGGAACCCCACAGCAACGGCCACGATGACGGCAGCCGCATCGTCCAGCCGGTTTTCCTGCGCGGCCAGCCCATCGGCAAAATCGTGATCGCCGAGGATACTGAGCGCCAGTGGAAGCCGGAAGAAATGCTGCTGGTTGAGGATGTCGCCAAGCGCGTCGCCCAGGCGCTCGACCAGTTCCGCGCTTTTGACCAGATTAAACAGGCCGAAGCCGAAACCCGCAAGCGCGCCGCCGAACTTCAGACGGTGGCCGAGGTGAGCGCAGCGACCACCACCCTGCTCGAAATTGACGACCTGCTGCTGGCCGTCAGTGACCTGACCAAAGAGCGCTTCGGCCTTTACCATGCCCATATCTACCTGCTCGACGAAGCGGGCGAAAACCTCGTCCTGGCCGCCGGCGCAGGCGAGGCCGGGCGCATCATGAAAACCGAAGGCCGCTCCATCCCGCTCAACCATCCGCACAGCCTGGTCGCCGGCGCTGCCCGCGAACACAAAGGTGTGGTCGTCAACGACGTGACCCGCACGCCGGACTTCCTGCCCAACCCGCTGCTGCCGGATACCAAGTCCGAAATGGCCGTGCCGATGCTGGTCGGCGATCAGCTCATCGGCGTGCTGGACGTGCAGGCCAGCGTCACCGACCGTTTCACCAGCGAAGACGTGCGGGTGAAAACCACGCTGGCCGCTCAGGTGGCCGTCGCCGTCCAGAATGCCCGCGCCTACATGCAGACCAAACAGCAGGCCGCCATCATCGAAACCTCGCGCGATTTCATCTCGCTGGCCGACCTGAATGGCAAAATCCTCTATGTCAATCCTGGCGGCCTGGAGATGGTCAGCAGAAAATCCTTCGCGGACACAAACATCGCGGACTTCTATCCCGAAGACGAATACCGCCGAATCGAGCAGGAAGCCCTGCCCACAGCCCTCCAGGTAGGCTACTGGCGCGGCGAAGTCAGCCTCCGTAAAACCGACGGCAGCACCCTGCCGGCAGACGAAACAATCTTAGTCGTGCGCGACGCCGACGGCATTCCGACCAATTTCGCTACCATCATCACCGACATCAGCGAGCGTAAGCAGGCGCAGGCCGTTCTGGAAGAAAACGAGGCCCGCTTCCGGTCGCTGGTCAGCAACGTACCCGGCATCATCTACCGCTGCGCCATTGACGAGTTCTGGACGATGCAGTTCATCGGCCCGGCCATCGCCGACTTGACCGGCTACCCGGATACCGACTTCATCCAGAACAACGTGCGTTCCTACGCCAGCGTCATCCACCCGGACGACACGGCGAAAGTGGACGAAGCGGTGTGGCGGGGCGTGGAAAACCGGATGCCCTACGAAATTGAATACCGGCTTGTCCACGCCGACGGAACCGTCCGCTGGGTGAACGAGCGCGGCCAGGCCGTTTACGGTCAGGACGGCACGCCGCTGTGGCTGGACGGCGCGGTTTTCGACATCACCGAAAGCAAGCGGGCCGAGGCCGAACGCGAACAACTGCTGGCCGAAATGCAGCGCAATGCCCGTTTGATCCGCACCGTGATTGACGCCACGCCGGACTGGATTTTCGCCAAAGACCGCGACTACCGCTATATTCTGGCGAACCAGGGTTACGCCAACGCCATCGGCACAACCACCGATGGCATCGTCGGCAAGACCGATGTGGAACTGGGCTTCCCGGAAGAAATCGTGTTTGGCAATCCCGACAAGGGTATTCGCGGCTTCCGCAGCGACGACGAAGCGGTGCTGACCACCGGCGAATCTATCTACAATCCCTATGACCCGGCCACCTTCGCCGATGGCAGCATCCACATCTTCGACACGCAAAAGATGCCGCTGCGCGATGCCGCCGGCCATACCTTCGCCGTCCTGGGTTTCGCCCGCGACATCACGCTGCGCCAGCAGCAGGAAGAAGAAGTCCGTCTGGCGCGCGAGGAAGCGGAAATCCTGTATAAAGTCAGTTCGGCTATCAACGAGGCTAAAAATCTGCTGGAGATCGTGGATGCCATCCTGGCACACGCCGCCCCGCCGGTTGAACCGTCGGTCGCCGTGACCAACAACGATACCGGCGACAGCACAACCGCCCGGTATGTCAACATCCTGGCAGGCCGGTTGAGTGATGGCCGGACAATCAGCAATATGAGTATCGCCCTCGATGACTTTGGGAGCGGCTTCAGCGCCCCGAACGAGCTTCGGTGCATCGCAGACATAGAAACCGACCCGTCCCTCACTGAAGAAGCCCGCTGGTTCTACCGCGCGCTCAACGCCGCAAGCGTCCTGAGCGCCCCGCTGGAAATCGGCGGTCGGGTGGTAGGCACTCTCTCCATTACCACCGGCCAGCCCTATCATTATACCGAGCGTGACCGGCGTATCTACACAGCTATCGCCGAGCAGGTGGCCGCCGCGATGGAGCGCCTCCAGCTCATCCAGGAAACGCAGAAACGCGCCACCGAAATGGAAACCGTCGCGCGGGTGAGCGCCGCCACCACCACCATTCTGGACGTGGAGGAACTGCTCCAAGCCGTCTGTGACCTGACCAAAGAGCGATTCCGGCTGTATCACACCCACATTTACCTGCTGGACGAAACCGGCCAAAAGCTGATGCTGGCCGCCGGCGCCGGCGATGCCGGACGCATCATGAAGGCGGAAGGCCGCTTCATCCCCATCAACAACCCGAACAGCCTGGTGGCCCGCGCCGCCCGCGAACGCAGAGGCATCATCGCCAACGACGTAACGCAGGAGCCGGATTTCCTGGCTAACCCGCTGCTGCCGCTCACCCAGTCGGAACTGGCGGTCCCGATGATCGTCGCTTCCGAGTTAATCGGCGTGCTGGACGTGCAGTCAGAAATTCTCAGCCGCTTCACCGAGGAAGACGTGCGAATTAAAATAACGTTGGCCGATCAGGTCAGCATCGCCATCCAGAACGCGCGCGCCTTCAAGGTACAGCAGGAAGCCGCCGAACGCCTGCGCGAGGTTGACCGCCTCAAATCGCAGTTCCTGGCGAATATGAGCCACGAACTCCGCACGCCGCTGAACTCGATCATCGGTTATGCCGAGGTGATGCTGGATGGCATTGACGGCGAACTGACCGACGACGCCATCGAGGACGTGGAGGCCATCCACAGCGGCGGCAAACACCTGCTGGCGATCATCAACGACATCCTCGACCTGGCGAAGATTGACGCCGGGCAGATGTTCATGGACAGGCAGGAAGCCGACCTGGGCAAAATCATCGAGGAAGTGGTTCATACCTGCCAGATTTTGGTCAAGGACAAGGGCATTTACCTGGAA
Source organism: Chloroflexota bacterium (assembly GCA_014338005.1). Lineage (GTDB taxonomy): Bacteria > Chloroflexota > Anaerolineae > Aggregatilineales > Phototrophicaceae > CFX2. Next base: position 65,653 of record QUBZ01000006.1, read on the forward strand.
CTGGAACGCCAGGCGGAACTCCCGCCAGTTTACGGCGATCCGGTGCGCCTGCGCCAGATTGTTTACAACCTGGTCAACAATGCTATCAAGTTCACCGAAAAAGGCGGCATCACCGTCAGCGTCGGACGGCAGGACGACCAGCAGATTTGCGTCACGGTCAAGGATACCGGCATCGGCATGTCGCAAAAAGACCTGAGCGTGATCTTCGAGCGTTTCCGTCAGGTAGACGGCTCGGCCACCCGCCGCGCCGGCGGCACCGGGCTGGGGCTGGCGATCACCCGCCAGTTGGTGCAGATGCATGATGGTGAAATTCATGTCACCAGCAAACCGCACGAAGGCTCAACTTTCTGGTTTACACTGCCGGTTTACGAAGGACAGAAAGCGTAGGCTATAACACGAATGTCGTCCTACTTTACGCATATCGTCTGCCTGGAATGTGGTCAGGAACAGGCCGCCGACCCGATGGCGAAGGCCTGTCCCCGCTGCGGCTCTCAATGGTTGGACGCGCGGTATAACTATCAAACGGTGGCGGGCCTATGGCCCGCCGCCCTTGCCGGGCGCGGCGACTCGCTGTGGCGCTACGGCGAACTGCTGCCGCTGGCCGAACCCGACCCGGAAATTTCGATGGGCGAGGGCTTCACGTCCCTCACCCGCCTGTACAGCTACGAACGCCTGTACCACCACGAACACCTGTATATCAAAGACGAACGCCAGGGGCCGACCAGCTCGTTTAAAGACCGGCAGGCTGCCCTGGCGGTGACGGCCATGCGCCGCGCCGGCATCACCGAATGTGTGCTGGCCTCCACCGGCAACGCCGGCGCGGCCTACGCCGCTTACTGCGCCCGCGCCGGCATCAAGTTGTGGCTGTTCCTCACCAGTCTCGTCCCATCCGAAAAAATGCGCGAGGCGGCGCTGTATGGCGCGGAAGTGGTTAAGGTTTCCGGCACGTATGATGAAACCAAACACGTCGCCGCCGAATTCGCCAAACGAAAGGGCATTCACCTCGACCGGGGCGCGAAGGCCATCCCCGGCAAAGAGAGCATGAAAACGCTGGCCTTCGAGATCGCCGAACAACTGGCGTTTAACCTGGGCGCAGACGCCTCCGGCAGATGGCGCAGCCCGGACTGGTACATCCAGGCGGTGAGCGGCGGCATCGGGCCGATGGGCGTCTGGAAGGGTTTTGAAGAACTGCTCCAGATGGGGCTGATCGAAAAAATGCCCCGCCTGGGTATCATCCAGGCGGCGGGCTGCGCGCCGATGGTCAACGCCTTTAAAGCGGGGCACGCCCAGGCTGCCCCGGTCATCCCCAAAACGCTCATCACCGTGCTGGCGACCGGCGACCCCGGCTTCAGCTATGGCTACCTGCGGCAGGCTGTCCTCAGCAACGGCGGCACGATGGAAGCCATTGAAGATGGCCGCACCTTCGAGGCTATGCGCCGCCTCGCCAGCAAAGCCGGTTATTCGGTCGAACCGGCTACTGCCGTCGCCTTCGCCGGCCTGGAAAAAATGCTGGCCGAAGGCACGATTCGCCCCGGCGAAGTCGTGGTCGTCAACTGCTCCGGCCATACCTTCACGGCAGAAAGCCACATCCTGGGCGACCAGTACGTGCATGACCTGAACCTGGCCGCCGGACAGAACGGCACAGCCCATCTTGCCCCGGACGAAGGGCTGGATTCGGCCATCCGTATCCTGGATGAACAGGTTACATCCATCCTGATTGTGGACGACAACCCCAGCGACCGGCGTCTGATCCGCCGCCTCCTCCAGCGGTACAAACGCTACCGCATTTTTGAAGCCGCCAGCGGCAGCGAAGCCCTCAAGGTGGTCGTGGATCACCGGCCTGATGTCATCCTGGCCGACCTGACCATGCCGGAGATGGACGGGTTTACCCTGCTGGAACGCTTAAAAAACGACCCGCAGACGGCAGATATTCCGGTGGTGGTGGTTTCCGCCAAAACGCTCACCGATATGGATGCCCGCATGTTAAAGGAATATTCTGAGTCGGTGTGGACGAAGGGCGGTTTCGACACGCGCCAGCTGGTAGATCATGTCGTGAAGGTGTTGGGGGATGTCTCTGCCCCGCCGGCAGATGGACGGCTCAGCCGGTCATACAGCATCGAAACACACGAAACGCCCGTCGAAGAAAACACCGGCGATAAACAGGTCATCGTCATCATCGAGGATAACCCGCAAGACCTGCGGCTGGCGCGGCGGCTGCTGGAAAGCGAAGGTAGCTACCGCATCATCTCGGCGGCCTCCGGGCGCGACGGCCTGAAGGCGCTTTATGAACATCACCCAGAACTGTTGATCCTGGATTTGATGCTGCCGGAGATGGACGGTTTTGAAGTGCTGCGTATCATCCAGAATGACCCCAAACTGCGCGATATTCCGGTGGTAGTGCTTTCGGCCAAAGAGCTGACCGCTGCCGAACGCACTGAACTGGAGCCTTACATCACGTCGGTGGTTGAAAAAGCGTCGTTCGACCGCAACCAGTTTTTGTACATCGTCAACCGCATCTTGAAGTGAGCGCCGCATGTAAGGAAAGTGAACGATGAGTTGTATCCTGATTATCGAGGACAACCCGCAGAACGCGCGCATGGCGACCAAACTTTTGCAGCACGCCGGGCATGAGGTGATGATAGCGGACGACGGCGAACAGGGCATCATGAAGGTGATGGAGCGCGTCCCCGACGCCGTGCTGGTAGACCTGGGGCTGCCCGATATAGACGGCCAGACCCTGGTCGCCATGATGCGCCAGCAGCCCGATCTCTGCCGCCTCCCCATCATCGCCTTCACGGCCTGGCCGGAGGCGACCGCCGTCGAAATGGCGCGCGCCTACGGCTGCGATGGCGTCATCATCAAGCCGATAGACACGCGCACGTTTGTTTCGCAGGTAAATCGTTATATCACGTCAAAAACAGACTCTAAGGATGAAGCGTGACCTTGACCGCCCAGCAGCCAGAACTCTGTCTAACCGTCGAGTCGGCGTTCAGCACCGTACCTGCCAGCACGTACAGCTTTGCCGAACTGGCCGACATCTACAACCAGACGCGCGTGGATTACATCGTGCCGATGCCGATGAACGCCAAACGTATGGAAGTATACGTCAGCAGCTATGACATTGATCTGGATGCCTCGATTGTCGCCTTCGACGCCGATGGCGAAATGGCGGGAGTCGGCATGTTGGGCAGACGGGGCGACCGCGCCTGGATCACGCGGCTGGGTGTGCTGCCGTACCGGCGGGGGCATCAACTGGGGCGTTTTTTGATGGAAACGCTCATCGCCCAGGCCGTCCGAGGCGGCGCCCGGCTCATCCAGCTTGAAGTCATCAAAGGTAATACGCCGGCCTACCGGCTGTTCCTCAAGCTGGGATTTAAAGAAACACGGGAACTGCTGGTCATCCGGCGGCCACCCGGCAAGCTCACCATCGAAAACCCGCTGCCCCAGGCCGGCGTCAGGCCGCTGACTCCCGACGAGGTGCAGGGCTGCCTGGCGCAGCGCAGCCCAGGCGCATCCTGGATAGACGAAACGCCGTCGTTAATTCATGCCGGCAGCCTCAAAGGGCTGCGCGTTGAACTGCCGTCCGGCGCGGCGGGTTGGGTCATTTACCAGCATACCGCCCTGCAAATCGGTTATATTGTCCTGCACGCGCCCTGGCCGGCGCGGGATGATCTGACGCGGGCGCTGCTGTACCACCTGCACAGCCTCCACCCGCTCCAGGATACCAAAGTGGAAAATATCCCCGCCCTCGACCTGCGCTGGCCGGTTTACCAGGAATTGGGTTACGTCGAGGCTTTCCGGCGAATCGAAATGTTTTTATATCTCTGACCGCGCACGGGCATAAAACGCCGCGCCGATCAGGCATACATCGTCGCCCAACCGCGCCGTGTGGATAAGATCGGGGTCATTAAAAGCCGGGTCGGTCAGGTAGGCGGCGATCATCTGCCGCGCCGGGTCAAAAATCAGGTCGCCCAGGCTGGCGACGCTGCCGCCGATGACGATGGTCTGCGGGTTGAACAGGTGCATCAGGCACACCAGCCCCAGACCAAGCCAGCGCCCGGCTTCTGCTACCACTTCGAGCGCCAGCGCATCCCCCTGCGCGGCAGCCAGGCCGACGGTGCGCCCGTCCACAACGTCACAGTTCCGCAGCGCCGACGGCTGATCGCCCTCGGCCAGCCGCTCTTTTGCCCGGCGGCCAATGGCCGTCCCGGAGGCCAAGTCTTCCAGGCTGCGAATCCGGCCATCCGGCAGGGGAAACTTGATATGCCCCGGCTCAATCGCCAGGCCGCGCCAGCCGGTGAATAAAGCCCCGTTGATGATCGCGCCCCCGCCGATGCCGGTGCTGACCGTCAGATACAGCGCCGGATTAGCGCCCCGCGCTGCGCCCAGGTGATATTCCGCCAGGGCGGCCAGATTAGCGTCGTTTTCCATAAAAACGGGCGTATCGAAGGCTTCGGCCACCATCTGCGCCAGGGGAACGCGGTCCCAGCCGGGCAGCGTGGGCGCGTGAAGAATCAAACCCGTGCCGGCCTGCGGGCCGGGCGCGCAAACACCGACGGCAGCGGGTTTCTGGCCCGGCGGCACAACCCGCCGCGCGATTTCGATCACGCGGGCGACCACCGCCGGCGGCAGGCCAATTGGCGTAGGCGCTTCGTCCCGCGCCAGCATATCCAGTTCGTCGGAAAACCAGGCCGCGCGGGTGCGCGTCCCGCCGAAGTCTATAGACAGAATCGCCATCAAGCCGACCTTTGCAGCGGACGGTGAAAGCCCTTAAAACTCTGTGGGTTTTTAGACGCTGACCTTCATATGGCCGTTGCCGTTGACATGCGCCAGTTCCGTTTCGCGCACGCCCATCCGCACGACCGCGCCCGCCCACGACAGCCCCGACCCGAAGGCCACCATGCCGATGGTATCGCCGGGTTTAACGCGCCCTTCCTGGATGGCCTCCACCAGCGCCAGCGGGATTGAAGCCGCCGACGTATTGGCGTACTTGTGGACATTGATGAAAAACTTGTCCATCGGCAGTCCGAGATGTTTGGCCGCGTTTTCGATAATCCGCAGGTTGGCCTGGTGCGGGATAATCAGATCGAGATCTTGGGGAGTCATGCCGGCCTGGGCGGTGATGCTGGTCAGGCACGACATCAGCTTCCGCATAGCAAACCGCGCCACTTCCTGGCCGTTCATGCGGATGTAATGCTCGCGGTTATCCACCACTTTCTGCGAAACCGGGTTGACCGTACCGCCGCCGGGGACCCATAGATTATGGGCGCGGCTGCCATCCGACCCCAGCTCGAAGGTCATGACGCCTGCATCTTCGGTGGTCGGCTGAAGCACAACCGCCGCCGCCGCATCCCCGAACAGCACGCAGGTCGTCCGGTCGGTATAATCCAGCGCGTGAGAAATGATCTCCACGCCGATGACCAGCACATTTTCATAAACGCCGGTCTGGATGAACTGGTGGCCAGTCGCCAGGCCATACACCCAGCCGGAACACCCGGCGGCGATGGTGAATGCCGGGCAGGAAGCCCCCAGCGCGTGCTGGATGAAGTTCGCCGGCGAGGGCAGCAGGTAATCCGGCGAGGAGTTGGCGACGATAATCAAATCCAGGTCTTGCGGCTCCAGCCCGGCAACGGCCAGCGCCTCGTAAGCGGCGGCAGCGGCCATGCTGGTGGTGGTATCGTTTTCGCCCCGCACGCGGCGTTCGCGGATGCCGGTGCGTTCGACGATCCATTCGTCGCTGGTATCCACGATCTGTGCAAGATCATGGTTGGTTAGCACTTTTTCGGGAACATATTTTCCCCAGCCCGTAATGTGAGCGCGACGGTTCATCAACAGCCTCCATCTAATAAAAACGAACGGCGCATATCCCGGTTGAGATATGCGCGCTTTGGGGTATCGAAGGGCTACAGCGCAGGAACTTCGCGCTTTTCGCGTTTGACTTCATCCAGCATCCGGTGGCGCGTCAGCAGCATAAAACCGGCCACCAGCGCGATACCGGCGGCGATCTGAACGCGCGCCGGCAGGTAACGAATACGGGCGACCACGTTACGGTCAGACGAGCCCACCAGATCGTGCTTCAACCGCCGGACAAAACGGCGCGACGGCTGCGCGCCGACCAGCGTCATATGCAGGCGGCGGATAATTTCGACCAGGCTGTCTACCTCGGCGCGCGGCACGGCATACTGGGTGATAATGGTATCCACATCGGCGCTGTCGTCCGCCAGCAGCGCGTCGGTGACGGCGGAAAGTAAATCAAGCAGTTGAACCTCGGTAGCCATGCCCTAACCTTTCACCATTTTGTCCGGGACGAATCGCCCCGACTGCTGCATCTCGATGTCCTCGCGTAACGCGATCAGCGTGCGGTGATAGAGCGATTTAATCGCGCCCTCGGTGCGGTCGAGAATTTCACCCACTTCGGCATTAGATAAATGCGCCACAAACTTTAAGTACAGCAGCTGCTGGCGTTCCTCCGGCAGCCGCTCGATGGCCCGCAGAAGCTGCTGGCGCTCTTCCTTGTCTTCCGCCTGGGCGTCCGGCGCGTCGAAGTGCAGCCCCGACGAGACAAACTCCTCCAGGGGGATGATCTTGCGGCGGCTGCGGTCGCGGTGCCAGTTGGCGACCAGATTATGCGCGATGCGATATAACCAGGCCTGGAACGGCACGCCGCGCTCGGTATAATGCTCGATGTGCGCCATCGCCCGGTGGAAAACACCCGCCGTCAGGTCTTCCGCATCCTGGTGGTTGCCCGTCCGGTAGTAGATGTACTTATAAATTTTCTCGACGTACCGCTCGTATAACACGCCAAAGGCTTCCTGGCTGTCTTTCGCCAGTTCGACCAGTTCGGCATCGTCGAGTTGCGTGAGATTCCGGTGTTTGCGGCTGAATAGTTTCATCGTTGGATAAAACCCGCAACCGGAGCGATGGTTGCGGGATTTTTTAAACTTTCCGTTTTTTTGTCAAAGGCACGCCGACGTTTTGGCCGCCGGATGCAGGTTACGCCTCGATAAACGGCGGCAGCTTCTCTATAATACGCCGGATTGTCCTCCACAGTTTCCAAAGGCTAAGCGATGGCGCGACCGCTCAACTTTCAAGAAGTAATCCTCAGGCTGCACGAATTCTGGGCCGACCAGGGCTGCGTGCTGTGGAACCCCTATAACGTCCAGGTCGGCGCGGGGACGAACAACCCGGCCACGCTGCTGCGTGTTCTGGGGCCGGAACCCTGGCGCGTGGCTTATGTCGAGCCGAGCGTGCGCCCCGATGATGGCCGCTACGGCGATAACCCCAACCGGATGCAGTATTACTTCCAGTACCAGGTGATCCTAAAACCTGACCCCGGCAGCCCGCAGGAAATTTACCTGCAATCGCTGGAGGCGCTGGGCATCAATCCCCGCGAGCATGATATTCGTTTCGTGGAAGACAACTGGGAAAGCCCGGCTTTGGGCGCGTGGGGGTTGGGCTGGGAAGTGTGGCTGGACGGCCAGGAGATCACCCAGTTCACCTACTTCCAGCAGGCCGGCGGCCTGGAACTGAATCCGGTTTCGGTCGAAATCACCTACGGCCTGGAACGTATCGTACTGGCCTTGCAGGGCAAAGATGCCGCCTGGGACATTAACTGGCTGGAAAACCTGACCTACGGCGATGTATTTTTGCAAAGCGAGATCGAACACTGCCGCTATTATTTTGAGATCGCCGACATCGAAGGGCTGAAGCAGGTCTACAACGTTTACGAACAGGAAAGCAAACGCGCGCTGGCGGCGGGCGCGGTGCTGCCGGCCTATGATTACGTGCTGAAGTGCAGCCACCTGTTTAACGTGCTGGATACGCGCGGCGCAGTCGGCGTTACCGAACGGGCGCTGTACTTCCACCGGATACGGAACATGACCCGCGAGGTGGCGAAAGCCTTCGCCGACCAGCGCCAGCAGATGGAATACCCGCTGCTGAACATCAACCAGAGCTGGGCCGCGCCGCCGTTGCAGACAGCGCCCGCAGAAGCGCGCGACGGCGCGCCCCTGCCTGACCGCGCCGACTTCCTGCTGGAGATCGGCGTCGAGGAGCTGCCCGCCGGCGACGTGGCCGACGCCCAGGAACAGATCGAAGACCAGGCGCTGACCCTCTTCGACAGCCTGCGCCTGCTGCCGCAGCAAGGCATTATGGTTTTCAGCACCCCGCGCCGGCTGACGCTGGCCGCCTGGGACATCCCCACCCGGCAGACCGACGTGGAAAAAATCGAAAAAGGCCCGCCCGCCGCGCGTGCCTTCGACGCCGACGGCAAACCTACCAAAGCGGCGGAAGGTTTCGCCCGCAGCCGGGGTATCAGCGTGGATGCCCTGAAGGTTGAAGAGCTAGACGGCGGGCAGTATGTGACGGCGCTGGTGCGCGAGGCCGGACGCCCGGCGGTAGACGTGCTGGCGGAGGCGCTGCCGGGCTTGATTGCCGGCCTCAAATTCGGCAAAACCATGCGCTGGAACGCCAGCAACACCGCCTTTTCGCGCCCGATTCGCTGGCTGACGGCGCTGCTGGGCGGCACGGTGATTCCGTTCGTTTACGCCGGCGTCGCCAGCGGGGCCACCACGCGCGGGCTGCGGCCTTACGGCTCGCCGGAACTGCCCGTTCATAACCTTCAGCAGTATATGGATGTGCTTAAAGACCAGGGCATCATCCTCAGCGGTGAAGACCGGCGCGAACACATCCGCCGGCAGATCACGGCGCTGGCGGCGGAGGTCGGCGGGCGCATCCCAGACGACCCCGGCCTGCTGGACGAAGTGACCAATCTGGTCGAGCGGCCTACGGCGCTGCGGGGTACGTTCGAGGAAAAATACCTGGAACTGCCGCGCGAGGTGCTTATCACCGTCATGCGCGATAAACAGCGGTACTTCCCTGTGGAAGATATGCAGGGGCGGCTGCTGCCGTATTTCATCGCCGTCCGCAGCGGCGACGAAATGCACCTGGACAAGGTGATCGTCGGCAACGAACATGTGCTGCGGGCGCGTTTTTCCGACGCGGCCTACTTCTACCAGACCGACATTCAAAAGCCCCTAGCAGACTTCCTGCCGCGCCTGGGGACGCTGACCTTTCAGGAAAAACTCGGCTCGATGCTGGACAAAAATGAACGCATCGCCCGGCTGGTCGAGCCGCTGGGCAAGCTGCTCGGCCTGCCTGCGACCGATACCGGCATCGCGCAGAGGGCGGCGCACATCCTCAAGGCCGATCTGGCAGCGCAGATGGTGGTGGAAATGACTTCGCTCCAGGGCATCATGGGGCGCGAATACGCCCGGCGTGAGGGCTACCCGCCGGAGGTGGCAAACGCCATCTTTGAACACTGGCTGCCGCGCAGCGCCGACGATGCGCTGCCGGAAAGCCCCGCCGGCACCTTGCTGGCGCTGGCCGACCGGCTGGACAGCCTGGTGGGCTTATTTGCGGTTGGCCTGGCGCCCAAATCCACCGCCGACCCCTACGGCCAGCGCCGCGCCGCCCTGGGCTTGATTCAGATTTTGGTCAATAAACAACTGGACGTAGACCTGCGCCAGGCGGTCGAACTGGCAGCGATGGTACAGCCTGTGACGGTGACACCGCAGACACAGGCCGAAGTGCTGGACTTCATCGGCGGGCGGCTGCGTGCCTGGGTGGAAGACCAGGACTGGCCGCGCGACGTTATCGCCGCCGTGCTGGCGGAGCAGTCGCATAACCCGCATCGCGCCCTGCGCGGGCTGGCAGAGCTTTCCGCCTGGGTGCAGCGCCCAGACTGGGAGCCGCTGCTGGACGGTTTTGCCCGCTGCGTGCGGATCACGCGCGGCGAAGAAACACGCCATGCCATCCGGCCAGAAGCCTTCAGCGAGCCGCAGGAACGCCGCCTGTACGAAGCTTACCAACAGGCCGCCGCCCGGCTGAACGCCGACGGCAACGTAGACGCTTTCCTGACGGCCTTCGCCCCCATGCTGCCGGCCATCACGGACTTTTTCGACCACGTGATGGTCAACGTGGATGACGACACGACTCGGCACAACCGCCTGGCGCTGCTGCAAGCCATCAGCGCCCTGCCATCTGGCCGCGCCGACCTCAGCTACCTGAGCGGGTTTTAGAGCCTCAGCTTTTCGGCCTTACGGTCAGGTTTAACGCACCTGGCCGTAAGATGCCCCTTTAACCTGCTGCACATACGGCTGAAGCGCGTTCAGGTAGCCAGGCAGTTTCCCTTCATACGAGATAACCAGTTTTTCCCGCGCGCGGGTCATGGCCGTGTAAACATGCCGCCGGCGTTCGCTGATGAACGTATCTTCAGGCTTGGTGGGTGTGTCAAAGGCGGTGTGCACATGCGGTATCAGCACCATACGGAACTCAAGCCCTTTCATTTTTTTGAAGGACTCGACGTACACGCCGGAATCCCGCAGATGTGCCCAGTGTTTGACCAGGTGGTGATTGTGGCACAAAACCGCGATCTGCCCTGCCGGCACCCCGGAACGAATCGCTTCGGAAATCGCCTCTTCAATCCCCCTGACTTCGTCTCTTAAATCCCGATACTGAACCAGCATCGGCTGTTCGCCGGACGGCACATCATACGAGTCAAATTCGGGCGTCACCGTATCCTCGGACTGCGCCAGAATCGGGTCGCTGGCGATGATACTTTGCGCCGCGACCATGACCTCGCGCGTAGACCGGAAGGGGACGCGCAGGATGCGTGTGCGACCAACGACCTCTATCCCTTTTTCCTTCCACGAGAAATTGGCGAACAGGCTTTGCGTGGGGTCATCGCACAGGAAGAACATACCTTCCGGCTTGAGCAGCTTCTTCGCTACCCTGATCCAGGAAGGCGCAAAGTCCTGCGCCTCATCAATCAGAACCGCATCATAAGACTGGAACAGCGGATGCTGATATTCCGGGTTCAGTTCATCCAGCGCCATAAACGGCACATCGGCCCAGTCTACCAGGCGCTCCTGCGCGTGCCGTTTAACATATCGGTTGAAGATTTCGTTGATAAGCTGGCGCTTTTCCTTCGACAGCTTGTGTCCACGCCCAACGCGCTTGGCCGACAGGTAGTCTTCATCATCGTACAGCTCCATCTCTTTGCGCCATTCAATTTCTGTAGCGACAAATTCCGGGTCCAGACCATATCGCTGGCGCAGATCGGGAAACGCATTATTCACCAGACCTTCGACGCTGGACGGAGAATGCCATTTGTTCCCCAGGATGTCGGCACACAACTCATGAAAACCCATGATCTGTAAATTCGATCCCGCCTTGACACGCCGCCGTAAATCTCCCACCAGGTCTTTGTTGAAGGCCAGAATCAGAATACGCCAATCCGGGTTCTGCTCAGCGAGAAACTGCGCCCGGTATGCCAGCACCAGCGACTTGCCGCTGCCGGCCACGCCGCGTATCAAACGAACGGAGGCGCTTTCCGCCGCCGAACGCCCCTCCTCGGTGAGCATGTCAGACATCAAAGTCTGCTGCTGGGCCTGCGGCGCTTTAGCCAGCTTAAGCGGTTCGCGGACGATCTGATACTGCTGGCTGGTCAACACGCCTACCGGCTGCCCCTGGCTGTCAGAGACGATCACCTTCGGGTCCAGCACGCCGCGAATCGCATCTATATCGGCTAGCGAGAGCGGCTTTTCAAGCCGCCAGACCCAGGCCAGTCCGCGCAGCGCCCGCTCGAAACGTTCCGGTGATGAAAGGTCTTCTTTTGAAAAAACGTGACCTTCCTCCCAGGCCTTCTCACACTGCTCGATAGTGTACTTTTCGATGTGCGGCAGGGCGACCGCGTACATCCAGGGAAACTTCAGCTTGATTTTGCCTTTATGGTTTCGGAGCAGTGGTTGTAGTTTTTGAAAATTCTCGTTCAGGTTGAACGCGTATTCCCTTGCGGTTTTGAGCGGGTTGTCTTCGGTGGCCTGTTGGCCGTTGTCGCGAATGATTTCAACTTTTTTCTGCGTAGCATGAACGATCCGCTTCCAGTCTTTGACTTCGATCACCAGCACACCCAGCGTTTTTGCGACCACCACAAAATCAGGATTGCGGTATGCCGAGCGGGTATGCGTGATGGTGGGTTCAATAAAATAGGTGTACTCATCTGCTGGCAAACTCTGTAGATGGCTTGCCACAAGGCCTTCGCCATAAGTAACCATCGCTAACACCTCATTGATGATATGCATTAACTTTACAAATCATTATCGGCCATTTATTCAACCCCAAACCTTAAAGCGTAATGGTTTTACAAATTATTCACGAACATCTGTTTTATTACCGGTACCGCCTGGCCGCCGTTCCCCAAAAGCAAACGAATTTTTAAGCGCCCCGATTTGCATGTCTATCCGCTCATACATATAATTCCACTTAAGCAGGTGTGAGGGGTGGTTTTTCCCGTGTCGGTCGCAGACGAGATCAAAAGCCGGCTGGATATCGTGGCTTATATCCAGCAGTACGTTCCCCTCAAAAAGTCGGGGCGGACGTATAAAGCGTGCTGTCCCTGGCACAGCGAAAAAACGCCGTCATTTGTAGTGTCCGAAGACCGGCAGACGTTCCGCTGCTTTGGCGCTTGTGCGACCGGGGGCGACATTTTCGCGTTCGCCATGCGGCATCACGGCTGGTCGTTTTCCGAGGCGCTGCAAGAACTGGGCAGGCTGGCAGGTGTCGAAGTCCACAAACAGACGCCGGAGCAGAAAGCGCGCGGCGAACAGATGGACGCCCTGCGCGGCCTGCTCAAAACCGCCGCCGAGGCCTATCACCAGGCGCTCATCAACCCGCAGAGCGACGATGCCCGCGCCGCCCTGCATTACGCCAAACACAAACGCGGCTTCAGCGACGAGACACTGCTTAAGTTCGGCATCGGCTATGCGCCGCCGGGCTGGCACAACATGCTCGAACACCTGAAGGAGATCGGCTACAGCGAAGACCAGATCATCGAAGCCGGCATCGCCGTTAAAAACGAAAAAGGGAACGTCTACGACCGCTTCCGCAGCCGGCTGATGATCCCCATCCGCGACGAACGCGGGCGCGTGATCGGCTTCGGGGCGCGGGCGCTCGACCCCGACGACAACCCCAAATACCTCAACTCGCCACAGACCCCCCTGTTCGACAAAAGCCGGACGCTGTTCGCGCTGGATGTGGCGCGAAACAATATCCACGAGACTGAAACGGCGGTCATCGTCGAAGGTTATGTGGACGCCATCACGGCGCACCAGGCCGGGTTTACGAACGTCGTGGCGCAGATGGGTACGGCCATGACCGACACCCAGCTTAAAACGCTGACGCGCTCGGCTAAAAAAATCATCCTGGCGCTGGATTCGGACGCCGCCGGGCAGAACGCCACCCGCCGCAGCCTGGAAGTGGCGCAGGCTGCCCTACAGGCCGATTACACCGGGCGGCTGTCGGTAGACATGCGCGTGCTGCAAATCCCCGGCGCGAAAGACCCCGACGACCTCATACGCGAATCGCCGGAGAAGTGGGCGGCGCTGGTGGCGGAGGCGCAGCCGGTGGCCGATTATGTCATCGAAACGGAAATCGCCGGGCTGCCGCCGGACGCCTCGCCCCGCGACGTGGAAAGCCTGGCCCGCCGCCTGATCCCCACCCTGCTGGCGTCGGAAAACAATGTCTATAATAAGGAAAATGTCCAAAAACTGCTGCTGGCGCTGGTCAAACTCAAACAGCAGCGGCGGGCGCTGCGGAGTTTGAGCATCGGCGAACAGGATTTGCTGGACTGGGCTAATGAACAGCAGCGTATCGCCGGGTCAAAACCGCCCCGCTCCACCCCGCCGGACGCCGCGCCGCCGGAGCCGCCGCCCCCCGACTACGAGGCACTGATGCCGCCGGACAATTGGGACGAGGAGGCTGCCGAACCGCAGCCGCCCGCGCCCCAGGCTGCCGCGCTCGACCGCGAAGCAGAAGCCGAGCGCCGCTGCCTGCGGCTGCTGTTCCACAACCCCGACCTGTATTACGTCGTCAATCGCAAGCTGCGGGAACTGGCCGGCAGCAGCCGGGCGTTGCGGGATGGGCCGCTGCGCGATTGGGAGGCCGACGACTTCGCCCAGCCGGAATACCGGGCTTTGATGCAGGTTTTTCAGGCGGCGCTGGCCCAGGATGAGCAGGAAGTAATGGATTTTATGCAGCAGCGGCTGGACTCGACATTGCTCCTGTGGCTTGAGGCGATTATGATTGATGAGTTGGAAGAAAACCGCGCCCGGCTGCGCCACGCTTTTCTCACCGATCTGAATAATTTATGGGACTCCAGCCAGCGGCGGGGCGCGATCTTCGATCACCAGGCCGAACTGCTGGAAAAGGTGCTGCGGCTGCGCGGTCGGCGGCTGCACCGGGAGCGGGAGGAGTTGTGTTTGTTGCAAACCGACAGCCAGATTGAGGGCGACGAGGCTGCCGGGCTGCGATATGGGCAGCAGGTGGTTTTATCGCAGCAGGCCAAGCAGTTGATCGACTCCGAACTCGGACGACACACCGGCATTCTGCGTAAGTAAGACGGTGAATTATGGTCAAAAAACGTAAGCAAACCAGAGACGAAACGCGGTCTTCGCAAGAAGTCCCGAAGGTGCAGGTCGAAGACATGGACGCCGAATTCGACCTGGAAGACGAGATACTGGAAGACGATGAGGCGCTCTTCGATACGGTTGATCTGAAAGGCGATCTTGACAGCGACATCCTGCTGGACGACGGGCCGGATGAAGAAGAACTGGACGAATTTGACGACGATGACCTGATGAACGAAAGCCTGGCGCTGGATACCTCCGCGCTGGCCGACGACCCGGTGCGTATGTACCTGAAGGAAATCGGGCAGGTTCCGCTGCTGGATACCAACCGCGAGACGTGGCTGAGTGTGCAGATCGCGGCGGAACAACTGCTGCAAACCTTCATAGACCGGCTGTCGGCGCTGGACAGCCAGACCGGGCTGCCCGCCCCGTCGGCGGTTGTCGAGCTGGCTTACCAGCACGTTGTACGCAACTGGGAAGAAGTGGTCGAGGGCGCGCTGGCCTTTCACGTCGAAAAGCCGGAGTTAACCGCCATGATTAACGAGGCTATCCTGCTCTCTGATGCCTGGGATGTCAATGGTCATTCCTATATCCGGGAATATCTGCGCCAGCGGGACTGGGGGCGCGATGAACTGTGGACGGAGCTGGCAAAGCGGCTGTTCGACGTGTTTCATGGGCTGTACCTGATTCCGGTCGCGCTGCTGGCGCCTATTCACAAGTTCTACAAACAACACGGCGAATGTCCCTCGCCAGAGCAGTTTCACGAGTGGCTGGCCGCCGACCCCGAAACCGCAGCCGACCTGCCGGAGTTTTTCATCCAGATCGAGCAGCGCGCCGAACTTGCCGGCGAGGCGCTGACGCGCGCCAACCTGCGCCTGGTCGTCAGCGTCGCCAAACGCTACATGGGGCGCGGCATCAATTTCCTCGATCTGATTCAGGAAGGCAACATCGGCCTGCTGCGGGCGGTCGAAAAGTTCGACCACACCAAAGGTTATAAGTTCAGCACCTATGCCACCTGGTGGATTCGCCAGGCCATCAGCCGTGCCATCGCCGACCAGGCGCGCACGATACGTATCCCGGTACACATGGTCGAAACTATCAACCGGCTGATGCGCGTGCAGCGCGACCTGATTCAGGAGCTGGGCGGCGAACCCAGCGCCGAACAGATCGCCCTGGAGATGGATTTTTTGACCGCCGACGAAACCGAAGCCATCAAACTCATCCGGCGCAACGGCGAACGTATGGACGCCGGCTTGCAGCGCAAGCTGCGCCGCGCCGCGCAAAAAGTCCGCAAGATCATGCGTATCAGCCAGGAGCCGATGAGCCTGGAAATGCCCATCGGCCAGGAGGACAGCAGCCTGCTGGGTGACTTCATCGAGGACGATAAAATCCTCGGCCCGGTGGACGCCGCCAGCCGCCAGCTGCTGAAGGAGCAGATTCGCTCCGCGCTGGGCGTGCTGAGCGAGCGCGAGCGCGAGGTGCTGGAAATGCGCTTCGGCCTGCAAGACGGCCAGGATCACACGCTGGAGGAGGTCGGGCGTCACCTGGGCGTCACGCGGGAGCGCATCCGGCAGATCGAAGCGAAGGCGCTCCGTAAGCTGCGCCACCCCACCCGCAGCCGTCAGCTTCGGGATTATCTGGAAATGTGATAGGTAGGGGCGGGTTTCTGAACCCGCCCTACGCAAATATTTGAGGATTTACCATTATGATCCAGCGTGTTGAAACCATGACTGTGGCGGAATTCGTGCGGCTGTACGACACAGAAGGGCCGTTCGAGATCATCAATGGTAAGGCCATCAGGTTGAGTCCGGGTGTTTTTCGTCATGATGTGTACCTGATCCGGCTGCTCTTCCGCGCGCTGGATGAATTTGTCCGCTCGCACCAGCTTGGCGAAGTTTTCTCCGAAATGCCGTTTGTACTCATTTTCGACTCGGACTGGGTGAAAGACTCGCGCACGCCGGATGTGATGTTTGTGAAGGCCGAATGGCTGGCGGAATATCAAGTCAAAGAGCCTGACTTTGCCGACAAGCCGCTTGTGATTGTCCTCGATCTGGTTGTCGAAGTGATCTCCTCCAATGACAATTACACCGACGTGGATGCTAAAGTGGAACGTTACCTGGACGACGGCGTACAGGTAGTCTGGGTGGTTGACCCCAGGCGTAAAACGATCAAGGTGCAGCGGCAGGGGACGTACCGAACGCTGCACATCGGGGATGTTCTGACCGGCGATGAGGTTATTCCGGGTTTTGAACAGGCGCTCCAAGCTGTGTTTGGATAAATGACTCCCCTCACCTTTTGCCCCATCTGCGGCCAGACGCTCGGCCAGCGCAAGGAAGGCGGTCGGCTGCGTCAGGCCTGCCCCAACTGCGGTTATATTCATTATGTGAATCCCGTTCCGGCGGTCGGGCTGCTGATCGAGATGGACGGCGGGCTGGTGCTGATCCGCCGGGGACAGCCGCCGCACCAGGGCGAATGGACGCTGCCGAGCGGTTTCATCGAAGCGGACGAAAGCGCCGAGGAAGCCGCCATCCGCGAGGCCGAGGAAGAAACCGGCCTCAAGACCGAAATCATCGAACTGGCCGGCGTGAATTCCTTCCCGGAAGGCCCGCCCACCAGCGGCATTATCATCTTCTTCCGGCTGCGCCCGGTCGGCGGCGACCTGCACGGCGGGGATGACGCGGTAGAAGCGCGCGTCTTTCAGCCGCTCGAACTGCCGCTGCTGCCGTTCCGCACCCACCGGGAAGCGGTCGCCCAATGGTTAGACGACCGCAAACGGCAGACCGGCGAAACGCCCGCCGTCCCGCGCCGGCGCAGCCGCCCGTTTACCATCCGCCCCGCCGAAGCCGCCGACGCCGAAGAAATCATGGGGCTGCTGATGCTCATCCCCGCCAACCGCGACCTCAGCCCGGAAGCGCGGCGCCAAATCCTGTGGCGCTTCCGTGAGTCGGAAGGCTTCGAGGTGTTCGTGGCCGAAAGCAACCAGCAGCCGCCGCTGATTATCGGCTTCATCACGCTGTCGGTCGTTCGCACCCTGACGGAAGGGCGCGGCTTCATCAACGATATGGCCGTGCTGCCGACTTACCAGCGGCGGGGCGTGGGCGCGGCGCTGCTGGAAGCCGCCTTGCAAGCCGCCGAACGCCGCAGCCTGCGAACCGTGATGGTGAACACCGAACGCGCCAACGAACGCGCGCGCGCTTTTTATGCCGCGCTCGGTTTTTCTGAAGAAACCATTCTGCGTTTGAAGATTCGCTGAAGAGCGGCCATTCATTACACGTTCCATTATATGCCCGTTTTGGCGCAAAACGGCGCGTGTTTTCGTTGCCGGAGCGGCGCAGGAATGGGTATGATAAAGGTTTGACATCACTCATGGGTTATGTTAATCTCAGTTTAGTTTATTTGTGCCGTATTGAACAAACCAAATCCAGTTAACGGAGATTATGATGGCGTTACAGGATTTCGCTCCCATCGGCGCGTTATTGTTTCTGGCTTCTGCCGTAATGCTGCTGGTGGTTTTTATCTCGCGGTTGTTCGGGCCTTACCGCCCCACCGCCCGCAAACGCGCCCCTTACGAAAGCGGCATGAAACCCATCGGCCCCGCCATCCGCCGGATGCCGGTCAAGTTTTATCTGGTGGCCGTGCTGTTCATCCTGTTTGATATTGAAGTGATCTTCTTTCTCCCCTGGGCGGTAGCCGTCCGCGATCTGGGTGTTTACGGTTTAATCGTCATGGGTGTGTTCCTGTTTATTCTGACGGTCGGCTTCATCTATGAATGGAAGAAAGGAGCGCTGGAATGGGAGTAATCAGCTCCAAACTTGGCAATCTGGGCATCGTCACCACCACGCTTGACGAAGCAGTGAACTGGGGGCGTACCGGCGCGATGTGGCCGCTGCTGTTCGGCCTGGCCTGCTGCGCGATTGAATACATGAGTACCCAGGCGTCGAATTATGACCTGGCGCGGTTTGGTATGGAACTGAACCGCGCCAGCCCGCGCCAGGCCGACCTGCTGATCGTGGCCGGGCGCGTTTCCCGCAAGATGGCTCCGGTCATCCGGCAGCTGTACGATCAGATGGCCGCCCCCAAGTGGGTAATTTCGATGGGCGACTGCGCCTCGTGCAGCGGCGTTTACAACAACTACGCGCTGGTGCAGGGCGTGGACGAGGTGATTCCGGTGGATGTTTACGTCGCGGGCTGCCCGCCGCGCCCGGAACAGTTGATTCACGGCATCCTCACGCTGCACGAAAAAGTGCGCGGCGATCACATCAAAGAATGGGCGAGTTAACCGGTTTAAGGAATGGACGATGACCATACCAAGCGCGCTTGATCCGGCTGCGGCTGTCAGAACAGCGCTGCCGGATGTTTTGTTGGATACCGTCGAATTTCGCGGCGAAACCACGCTGGTCGTGGCGCGGGAGCGTATCGTCGAGGTGGCGACCGTCGTGCGTGACACGCCGGGGCTGGTTTATAACTTCCTTTCGGACATCAGCGCCGTAGACTATTGGGAGCCTTACGGCGGCTGGGGCGAACGACCGGAGCGGTTTGCGGTTTCCTATCACCTGCTGTCCATGCTTTACAAACGACGGCTGCGGCTAAAGGTGTATGTGCCGGAGGACAACCCGGTTGTGCCGACTATCATCGGCATCTGGCCGGCGGCCAACTGGCTGGAGCGCGAGATTCATGACCTGATGGGCATTTATTTCGACGGCCACCCCGACCAGCGCCGTTTGATGCTGCCGGACGACTGGCAGGGACACCCCCACCGGCGCGATTACCCGCTGGGTTATGAAACCATCATGTTCTCGTTTAACGCCGACGAGATCATGAAACACAAACCTTTCGCCAAAGAGTGACCCCAATCAAAGACAAGTGGTGAATTATGGTTCTACAGACTCCCGAAAAAACCGGCGAAGTTTACAAATGGGAAGGCAGCGTTGAGGAATTAAAGGGGCTGGTTACGGAGCGCGCCATCACCGGCGAAACCATGCTGCTGAACATGGGACCGCACCACCCCAGCACGCATGGGGTTCTGCGTCTGCTGCTGGAACTCGACGGCGAGGAAATCGTCTCCTGCCTACCGGATGTCGGCTACCTGCACACCGGCATCGAAAAAAACATGGAACACAAGACGTATGAAAAATGCGTCACGCTCACCGACCGCATGGACTATCTGGCCCCCATGTCCAACAACCTGGCCTTCTGCCTGGCGGTGGAAAAGCTGGTAGACCTGGACGTGCCGGAGCGCGCGCAGATTATCCGCGTCATCTGCATGGAATTAACTCGTCTCAACAGCCATCTGGTCTGGCTTGGCACGCACGCGCTGGACATGGGCGCGATGAGCGTGTTCCTGTACTGCTTCCGCGAGCGCGAGATCATCCTGGAGATGTTCGAGATGCTCTCCGGCCAGCGTATGATGAGCAGTTACATCCGCCCCGGCGGCGTCTGGCGAGACATCCCGCCGGAGTTTATGCCCGCGCTGGAAAAATTCCTGGATTACATGCCGGGCAAAATTGACGACTACGAAAAACTGCTGACCAACAACCCGCTGTGGATTGACCGCACTCAGGGCATCGGCATCATCGAACCGGACGTGGCGATGGCCTGGGGCGTTTCCGGCCCCAGCCTGCGGGGCAGCGGCGTCAGTTGGGATATTCGTAAGGCCATGCCCTACAGCGGCTACGAACAGTACGACTTCAACGTGCCGGTGGGCGAACACGGCGACGTGTACGACCGTTTTTACGTCCGTATCCTGGAAATGCGCGAAAGCGTCAAAATCCTCGGCCAGGCACTCAAGCGGCTGACGCCCAAAGGTCCGTTCCGCTCCGACAACCGCAAATTCGTGCCGCCGCCGCGCAGCGAACTGGGGCA
The DNA here is from genome assembly GCA_014338005.1 of Chloroflexota bacterium. Lineage (GTDB taxonomy): Bacteria > Chloroflexota > Anaerolineae > Aggregatilineales > Phototrophicaceae > CFX2. Next base: position 85,980 of record QUBZ01000006.1, read on the forward strand.
GAGCATGGAGGCGGTCATCCACCACTTCAAACTGTGGACGGAAGGCTTTAGCGCGCCGGACGAAGAAGTTTTTGTCGCCATCGAAAGCCCGCGCGGCGAGATCGGATGTTACCTGCACGGGGCGGGCGACAACAAACCCCGCCGCGTCCACTTCAAAACGCCGTCGTTTATGCACATCGCCGCCCTGCCGGTTATGAGCAAAGGCCATCTGATCGCCGATCTGGTGGGCATTATCGGCAGCGTGGACATCGTGCTGGGTGATTGTGATCGTTGATTTGATTTACGTCAACCGTAGGGGCGGGTTTCCAAACCCGCCCTTACATGAAGGAAATCATCTATGACTCTGAGCGATAAAAAATACGCGCAACGCATTCAGGCCGCCTTCGCCAAATACCCGGACAAACGCTCGGCGGTCATGCCGCTGCTGTATCTGGCGCAGGAGGAGTACGGTTGGGTCAGCCCGGAGGGCATCCAGGAGGTAGCTGCCCTGTGCGACATGGATCCCACCCAGGTGCAGTCCATCGCCGGGTTTTACACCATGTACTCGGAAAAGCCAAAAGGTAAATACTGGCTTCAGGTCTGCACCGACCTGGCCTGCGCCCTGCGCGGAGCGGACGAGTTTTACGAGCAGTTGAAAGCCGAACTGGGGGTAGACGACGGCGGCACAACCGAGGACGGCCTGTTCACCGTCGAGCATGTGATGTGCCTGGCCGCCTGCGACAAAGCGCCCATGCTCCAGTGCAACTTCCACTTTATGGAAAACCTGGATATGGACAAAATGCGCGCCTGGATTGCTGAAAAGCGGGCCGAAGCGGCGAAGGCGAAAAAGTAAAGGGGACTAGGGGCGGTTTTAGAAACCTGCCCCTACAGAGACAGAAACGGTGTGATAGCGATGACGCATATCCTGCTACGTGGACGAGACATACCCGACATCTGGAAGTTCGACGTTTACGTCAAAAACGGCGGCTATGAGGCCTTCAAAAAAGCCCTGGGCATGGAGCCAAAAGCCGTCATTGACGAGGTGAAAGCCTCCAACCTGCGCGGGCGCGGCGGCGCGGGTTTCCCCACCGGCCTTAAATGGAGCTTCATCCCGCAGAGCGAGCCGGTCAAATACGTGGCCGTTAATGCCGACGAGAGCGAAACCGGCACGTTTAAAGACCGCGAAATCATGGAAACCAACCCGCACCAGTTGATCGAAGGCGCGCTGATCTGCGCCTGGGCCATCCAGGCGAAGGCGGTATACATCTACCTGCGCGGCGAGTTCTGGGACCTGGCGCACGAACTGGACAAACGTATCGAAGAAGCCCGCCAGGCCGGTTTCATCGGCCAGGACATCCAGGGTACCGGCTGGTCGTGCGAGGTTTATACCCACCTGGGCGCGGGGGCGTACATCTGCGGCGAGGAAAGCGCCCTGCTCAACAGCCTGGAAGGTAAACTGGGACAGCCGCGCGTGCGCCCGCCCTTCCCGGCGCAAAAAGGCGGCGGCCTGTACGGCGAACCGACGGTCGTCAACAATGTCGAAACGCTCACCAACGTCCCCTGGATTATCGCCAACGGCGCGGACGCCTATAAAAAGATCGGCACAGAACAAAGCGCCGGCCCGAAAATTTTCTGCGTCAGCGGGCATGTCGTCAAACCGGGCAATTACGAACTCCCGCTGGGTATCACCCTGCGCGAGCTGCTTTATGACCATGCCGGCGGCGTGCCGGACGGCAAAGCCATGAAGGCTATTCTGCCGTCGGGCGGTTCCGGGCCGATCATCCCCGCCACCAACGCCGTTCTGGATACGCCTTTAACCTACGAAGACCTGGGCAAAATCGGTTCAATCCTGGGGTCGGCTTCTATCATCGTCATGGACGAAACGGTGGACATCACCTGGGTGGCCGCCAAAGTGACCAAATTCTTCAAACACGAAAGCTGCGGCAAATGCACGCCCTGCCGCGAAGGCACGTACTGGCTGGATAAAGTCCTCGACCGGATTATGGCCGGGCAGGCGCGGCTTTCGGACATCGAACTGATTGATAACATCGCCAAAAACATGCAGGGCGTGACGCTGTGTGCGCTGGGGGACTTCGCCGCCAACCCGATCATCTACACCATCAAAAACTTCCGCGACGATTTTATGCAGCACGTCCAGAAGGCGGAAGCCAAACCCGCGCCCAAAACGCGCCAGGCCGCGCCGGCAGGGGATTAAAAGCGGCTTATGACCGACGAAACCGGGCCGCTCATCCACAGCCATCCCGCCGAGCCGGACAGCCTTAATGGGCAGGAGGCTGCCGAAACCGGCGCCGAGGTTGTTCCCTCCGCACCGGACACCCTCGGCGCATGGCTGCGGCGGTTGTTTGCCCGCCGGGACGAAACCGGCAGCGCGGCGCGGCTGGAAGACCTGAACCGCATGATCGAATACCAGCCGGAAGCGGCGGTGAACTACCTGTTCCGGGGCGAGCTGCGCCTTAAAAATGCCGATTACGAAAACGCCGCCGCCGACTTTCGCCGCGCGGTTGAACTGGCAGGAAACGAACTGGAACGGGCAGATTGGGGATTGGTCGCGCAAACGCTGCGCGACCGGGCGCTGGCCGGCCTGCAAAAAGCCGAGCGCCGTTTGACCGTCAAAAATGCTGGCGGGGACATTCCCGCCGCCGGCTGAAGTTTCGTATTTGAGGCGGAATTCGCTAAACTAAACGCACGTTTTCGAGCAGCGTTGTGACGACCGAGGCGACGATGACCAATACGGTAAAAATCATCATCAATGACCAGACATACGAAGTCCCCGCCGGGATGAACCTGGTAGACGCGGCCAAGTGGTACGCGGACGACGACATCCCGGTTTTTTGCTACCACCCCAAAATGGAGCCGGTCGGCATGTGCCGGATGTGCCTGGTGGAAATGGGGACGATTGAAAAAGACCGCGCTACCGGCCAGGTCGTCCTCGATGAGAACGGCCAGCCGAAAGTGCGCTGGATGCCCAAACTGCAAACCGCCTGCACCACCACCGTCAGCGACGGGCTGGTGATCCGCACCCAAACGCAGCAGGTGGAGGATGCCCGCCAGAACGTGGTGGAGTTCCTGCTCACCAGCCACCCGCTCGACTGTCCCATCTGCGACAAAGGCGGCGAATGCCCGCTGCAAAACCTGACGATGGCGCACGGGCCGGGCGTCAGCCGGATGGAATTTTCCGACAAAATGCGCCTGGACAAACACGTGCCGCTGGGCGACCTGATCTTTTTGGACGAAGAACGCTGCATTCAGTGTGCGCGCTGCGTGCGCTTCCAGGACGAAGTGGTGGGCGACGACGTGCTGGCCTTCCACGAACGCGGGCGCAGCTTGCAGATCATCACCAACAGCGAGCCGGGTTTTGACACCTACTTCTCCGGCAATACCACCGACATCTGCCCGGTCGGCGCGCTGACCACCGCCGATTTCCGCTTCGGCGCGCGCCCCTGGGAACTGACCGAAGTGCCAAGCATCTGCCCACACTGCCCGGTCGGCTGCAATATCAGCCTCAGCACCCGGCTTGACCGCGACTTCGGCGGCAAAACGCTCATCAAGCGCGTGATGCCGCGCCAGAACGAGATGGTGAATGAAATCTGGATTTGCGACAAGGGGCGCTTCGGCCATCACTTCAGCCGCAGCGAAGACCGCCTGGAAGACCCGCTGGTGCGCGAGCGCAGCGGCAGCCTGTTCGCCAAACCCTGGGCGGACGCGCTGGCCGCCGCCGCGGAGGCGTTCAAAGCTGCCGGGGGCGACGTGGCCGCCATCGCCGGCAGCGGTATGAGCAATGAAGACCTGTGGGCGCTGCGGCAGCTTGTGGCCGGGCTGGGCAGCCGGCGCCTGGGCGCGTGGCCGCCGACCCACGCCGGGGCGGAAGTGGCCGCCCAGGTCGGCGTCGGCGCAGGCACAAACCTGGGGCAGCTTGGGCGCGGCGATGCCGTGCTGGTGATTGCCAGCGATCTGGAAGAAGAAGCGCCCATCTGGCGGCTGCGGCTCAAACAGGCCGCCGACCGAGGCGCGTTCCTGCTGGTGATGAACGCCCGCCCCACCCGCATGGACGACTTCGCCGCCCAGACCATCCATTACGAAACCGGCGCGGCTGTTCAGGCATTACAGGCGCTAAAGGATACCGACACCTGGAAGCATCTGGCCGAAGCGCGCAACCTGGTGATCGTCGCCGGCGCGGAAGGGCTGTCGCTGGACGGCAGCCGCGCGCTGGCAGGGGCCGCCGCCAATATCCTGCTGGAAACTGGGCATGTGGGCAAAGCCAACAGCGGCCTGCTGGCCGTCCTGCCCGGCGCGAACGCGATGGGTTTGCATTACCTGGGCTTCACGCCGGAAGCGGCGATGGACATCATGCAAAACCCGCCCAAAGTTCTGATCGTCGCCCAGGCCGACCTGCTGCTGGATGACCCGGCGGCGGCGGAATGGCTGGCGAAGGTCGAAACGATCATCAGCCTCGACCTGTTCGCCAGCGAATTGACGCAGCGGTTCGCGGCGGTCGCCCTGCCCATCCAGAGTTTTGCGGAGCGCGACGGCTCTTACGTGAACGGCGAACGGCGCGTGCAGCGGTTTTACACCGCGCAGGGGCCGATGGGTCAGGCGCTTCCGGCCTGGCAGGCGCTTTCGCGGCTGGGCGAACAGCTCGGCCAGGGGCGGGCGAAACTCTCTGCCGCCGCCGTGATGGTAGAGATCGCCCAGAATGTGCCGGCCTTCGCCGGGGTCAGCTTCAAGGAACTGGCGAAGGTCGAACGGCAGTACCCGGAGGTAGGTGGCAAAGACCTGTATTACGGCGGCACGGCCTACCGCAACCGGGGCGGCCTGGGTATGCAAATCCCCACCGCCGCCGACCAGGGTCAGACTATCCCGCCGTTTGACGTGACGACGGTGGAAACACCCAAAACACGTGGCAAGCTGGTGATCGTGCCGTCGGTGCGCCTGTACAACCGCGAGCGCACCTTCCGCCCCAGCACGCCGGTTCATGCCCGCGTGCCGGAAGCTTACGCGGAGATCAACAGCGCCGACGCGAAAAAACTGGGCGTCCAGGACGGCGACACGGTAGAAATCACCATCCAGAACGCCCCGGCGCTGCGCGTGCGCGCCCACGTTAACGGCGGCGCGCCGAAGGGAACGGTGATCGTGCCGCGCCATTTGAGCGATACCGCCGCGCCGCTGGCGGTCACGGTTGGCGAAGTCAGTAAAGCCGAAGGTTGAGACTAATGAATGTCAAGCGCACCCTCATTTTAATCGTCGGGCTGCTGTTCGGCGCCTGGCTCGTCCTGAGCGTGCTGAACGCGCCGATGGACACGCTGCCCAAACTGGTGATCCTGGCGCTGGCCGCCGTGATCGTCGGGGCGGTTTCGCTGCTGCGGCGTCCGCTGGTGACGCTGATCGTGCTGGCGGTGCTGGCCGTGTTGATCGTGATCGGCATCAACCTGGAAGCCATCATCACCGGCGCCGGTAACGTCCTGACCTATATCTTCAGCCCGGAAAGCCGCGTCGAAACCGGACAGGTGGTGGTGTGTTCGCAGGATTCGGCCTGTTCGACCATCTGGTCGTTCGGGTTCTCGCTGCTGCTGCTGCTGGGTTTCATCACCGGGTTCGCCTATACCACGCTGCTGGAGCGCCGCTTCGTGGCCTGGTTCCAGCACCGCATCGGGCCGAACCGGGTGGGGCCGCTGGGGCTGCTCCAGCCCCTGGCGGACGCGATCAAGCTGATCTTCAAGGAAGACATCGTGCCGCAAAAAGCCTATTTCTGGGTGTGGCTGCTGGCCCCCATGCTTAAAGTCGTGCCGGTGCTGCTGGTGCTGGGCGTCATCCCGCTGGGGCCGAACCTGCTCATTCCCTGGTTTGACGGCAAATGGTACGAAGTGTCGCTGGCGCTGGCCGACCTCAACGTGGGCGTGCTGTGGCTGCTGGCGATCACCAGCCTCGGCACTTACGGCATCGTGCTGGCGGGCTGGTCGAGCAACAACAAATACGCCATGCTGGGCGGCCTGCGTTCGACGGCGCAGATGATTAGCTACGAGCTAAGCCTGGGGCTGACGATGGCCGTGCCGGTCATGATCGTCGGCAGTATGAACCTGAAGGACATCGTGAACGCCCAGGCCGCGCCGCCGGTGATAAGCTGGTTTGTGTTTCAAAACCCGCTGGCGGCAGCCATTCTGATGATCGCGCTGGTGGCGGAAATCAACCGCGCGCCCTTCGACCTGCCGGAAGCCGAACAGGAACTCACCGCCGGGTTTATGACCGAATACAGCGGCATGAAGTTCGCTTCATTCATGATGGCGGAATACCTGGGCATGATCGCCGTCAGCATGATCGCCGTCGTGCTGTACTTCGGCGGCTACCATCTGGTGATGGTCAACGAAGTGCCGATTTTGGGGCCGCTGGTGTTAACCGCCAAAGTCATCCCGCTGCTGATTGGCCTGGTGTGGGTGCGCGCCACACTGCCGCGCATCCGTTACGACCGGCTGATGCAGTTCGGCTGGAAGGTAATGCTGCCGCTGGCGCTGCTGGCGGTGGCCTGGACGGCAGTGGCGCTGGTGGTGGGCGATGCCTTCCAGAGTACGCTGCTGTACGGCGTGCTGTCCGGCATTTTATTCCTGGTGGTGGTCGGCGGCAGCCTGTACTTTTTGACGCGCGCCGGGCAGCCGGCGGACGCCGAGGCCGAAGAAGACCTGGCCGATGACCCGATTGTAACCGGCGAACGCCGCGACCTGGGCTGGGCGCTGCTGAACGTGGTCGGCGCGATCCTGGGCGGAATCTTCGCGCTGGTAGATTTTGTGGCCGGCATTTTCCGGGGTCTGGCGCGGGCGGGCGGCATCCCCGACGAGGAAACTACCGCCCTGGCGACGCGGGAAGAACCCGGCGTGACCACCCGCCAGACGACCGGCGGCGATTAAAACGCCTCCGGCGCGGCCCGATAACAAGGAAACCTGTCGAGGAGCGACTTGTCCGATGAATGTGATACGCGGTTTTGCCACAACCTTCAAACATCTGCTGGAAGAGCCGGTTACGTACCAGTATCCCGAACAGATTCGCCCGTTCGCCGAACGTTACAAAGGACGCCACGAGTTAAAACGTTACGACAACGGGCTGGAAAAATGTATCGGCTGCGCGTTGTGCGCGGCGGCCTGCCCCGCCGACGCCATCTGGGTCGAAGCGGCAGAAAACACCGACGAAGAACGCTACAGCCCCGGCGAGCGTTACGCCAAAACCTACGAAATCAACATGCTGCGCTGCATCTTCTGCGGCTACTGCGAGGACGCCTGCCCCACCGAAGCCATCGTGCTGGGGCATGAACACCGCCTGAGCTTCACCAACCGCAAAGATGCCATCTTCACCAAAGACATGCTGATTGACCCGGTGCCGGAAGGCGGCAAACCCACACCTCAAAAGGTCGAACCGGGGGTGTTCACGCGGGCTATTCCCGATATGGAAGACCCCAGATGAGGGGATTAAGACCGGGGCGGGTTCGCAAAACCCGCCCCGATACTGCCGGCAATTATGCTGTGCCGGAGTTTCAAAATTTGAACTCCGGCATGGTTTGCGCTAAACTGCACAAGTATTGTGACGCCCAAATCCAGGATTTCGAGTTATGATGGAAGCTCTTCTTTTTCTGGTCGTCGGCGCGGTGGCGGTGGCCGCCGCCGTTATGATGCTCCTGAGCGAAAACGCCGTCTACAGCGCGCTGTTCCTCATCATCAATTTTATGTGCGTGGCCTTTTTCTACCTCATGCTGGACGCGCCGTTTTTGATGATGATCCAGATCGCGGTTTATGCCGGGGCGATCATGGTTCTGTTTTTATTTGTGATTATGCTCCTGGGGGCGGAAAAACTGGGCGAGCCAACCCGTGAGTTTCGCTGGCTGGCCCCGCTGGCGCTGGCGCTTTCGGTGGCGTTTCTGGTCATCACCGGCATCGCCATCACCCAGGGCCAGATTGACCTGCAAGGCCCGCAGACTCAGCCGCCGCTGGTGCGGGTAGCCCATGCTGCCTCAAACGCCGGGACGGTGGATGTGTATGCCGACGGCCAGTTGATCGCCGAAAATGTGGTCTTTAAAGAGGCTTCCGCCTTTGTGCCGCTGGCGGCGGGCGAACATACCGTCACGCTCAATGCGGCGGGTACGGATACCGTCCTGCTGAGCGCGCCGCTGACGCTGGAAAACGCCCCGGAGCGCACCGTCAGCGCCTTTACGCTGGTCGCCTACGGGGACGCGCCGGCAATCGGTCTGATTCCCGATAACCTGGAAACCACCGAAGACCGCAGCGGGCGGCTGACGATTTTCAACGCTTTCGACAGGCCGGTTGACCTGTGGGATATGGGGTCGGAATTTAACCCCGACGATGACCGCGCCGTGACGAGCAGCCTGGCCCCCGGCGCGTCGGTCGAACTGCCCGCCATCCCGGAAAATACCGATCTGCGCGCCTGGCGCTTCACCGAAGCCGGCAGCAAAGAAGCGGCGCTGTTCCGGCTGAATAACCCCGACGTTTTCCGCATCCGCCGCGACGAAGCGCAGGTGCTGGTGCTGGTAAGCGAGCGCGTGCTGGCCGGCACCGAGCAGGATTTGGTGCGCGCCGTCGCCGTGCCGCTGCTCAGCCGCGCCTTGCCCAGCTTCGGCGGGCCGCAGGCCGTTGGTGAACTGCTGTTCACGCGCTACATGCTGCCCTTGCAGCTGGTGGCCGTGCTGCTGCTGGTGGCGATGATCGGCGCCATCGTGCTGACCCATAAAGAAGACTTCCGCCCGCGCCGCCGCGATGTGCGCCGCCGGGTTGCTAAACCGCTGGCCGCCGCCATCTCCACCCAGGTGGGGCGCGACGTGCTTCAGCCAGGGCTTGAAACGCCAAAGCTGCCGCCGCAGGAAGAAGAACAGCCGCAGCCGGTGGCTGATTAAACGGTGTAGGGGCGCGGCGGTATACCGCACCCCAGAATAAACATCAAGGGAAACTGTTGTATGGTTCAGATCGAAGCCTACGTGATTTTAAGCGCCGTCCTGTTCATCCTGGGCGCGATGGGCGTGCTGCTGCGCCGCAACGCCATCCTGGTGTTTATGTCGGTGGAGCTGATGTTAAACGCGGCCAACCTGGCGCTGGTGGCCTTCGCCAAACAGTGGAACCAGATGGACGGCCACCTGTTCGTGTTTTTTGTGATGACGGTGGCCGCCGCCGAAGTGGCGATTGGGCTGGCGCTGATCGTCGCCATCTTCCGTTCCAAACGCAGCATTGATATTGACCAGTTGCACCAGATGGAAGGCTAAAGCCGGTTCCGGTTTCCGGGTGATCGGCACACGGGCCGAAAACCCGAAATTCGCGGCGCGGAACTAGAGGGGTTGTATGGAAACATATGCACAGTTAGTCCCACTTGTTGTATTCATCCCCCTGGTGGGGATGCTGATTAACCTGTTCTGGGGCGCGCGGCTGGGCGGCAGGTGGCCGGGCATCATCGGCTCGACGGCAGCCATCCTGGCTTTTATCGTCTCCGGCCTGCTTTATTTTTACCTCATCAACAACGACTACCGGGCGGTGGTCGTCAACCCGCCCTTTTTAGACACCTGGATTAACATCCCATCCGGCGATATGTTCGTCCCCTGGCAGATGCGCGTGGACACCCTGAGCGTGACCATGATGCTGGTCGTCACCGGCGTGGGGTCGCTCATCCACGTTTACGCCATCGGCTATATGCTCGGCGATTCGCGCTACGCCCGCTTTTTCGCCTATCTCAACCTGTTCCTGGTTTTCATGCTGGTGCTGGTGACGGGCAACAACTTCTTGATGATGTTCGTCGGCTGGGAAGGCGTGGGCCTGTGTTCCTACCTGCTGATCGGCTTCTGGTTCGATAAAACCAGGGGCGAAGGCTGGAAAAACAGCAACGCCGCCCGCAAGGCCATGATCGTCAACCGCATCGGCGACTTCGGCCTGCTGATGGGCATCTTCCTCATCTTCTGGACGTTCGGCACGCTGGACTACTTCACCCCCGGCGAAATCGCCAACCCGCACCTGGCCGAAGAACTGGCGCTGGAGGCCGAACACGCCGCCGAAGCGGCAGCCGTTGAGGGCGAAACCGCACGCGGCGAAACGGCGGCGGTAGAAGCGGCAGCCGTTGAAGCCGAAGCCGCGCCGGAAGGCGAACAGGCCGCCGAGGGCGAAGGCGGACATGGCAGCGAACCGGCGGTTGCTTATACCAACAATGACCACATCCCCACCGAAATGCTCGGTGTTTTTGGCAAAACGGAACGCCTGCTCGAAGAAGGCGGCCATGAAGTGAGCTTTGGGCCGTTTTCGCTGCCGTTTGAAACGGTGCTGGTGTTGATTACCCTGTTCATGCTGCTCGGCGCAACCGGCAAAAGCGCGCAGATACCGCTGTTCATCTGGCTGCCGGACGCGATGGCCGGCCCGACGCCCGTCAGCGCGCTCATTCACGCCGCCACGATGGTCACGGCGGGCGTGTACATGATGGTTCGCAGCAACGTCTTTTATTACAACGCCGACCTGACCTCGCTGATTGTGACGCTGGTCGGCGCGGGTACGGCGCTGGTGGCGGGTTTTATCGCCGTCGGCCAGTGGGACATCAAGCGCGTGCTGGCCTACAGCACCATCAGCCAGCTTGGTTTTATGGTGGCGGCGGTCGGCATCGGCGCGTACAGCGCGGCCATGTTCCATCTGGTCACACACGCCTTTTTTAAGGCGCTGCTGTTCCTCAGCAGCGGCTCGGTCATTCACGGCATGGAACACGGCCACCACCACGTCCACGAACACGGACACGATCACCACGACGACAAACCGTTCGACCCGCAGGATATGCGGAACATGGGCGGCCTGCGCCACAAAATGCCGGTCACGTACCGCGTGTACCTCATCGGCACGCTGGCGCTGGCGGGCATCTTCCCCTTCGCGGGCTTCTGGTCGAAAGATGAAATCCTGGCCGACTCCTGGCTGGCGGGGCTGTTCGATAACAACGTGGGCGGTTATATCGCGCTGGGGCTGCTGCTGCTGGCGGCCTTCTTCACCGCCTTTTACATGTGGCGGCAGATGGAGATGGTCTTCTACGGCCAGCCGCGCACCGAAGCGGCGGAACACGCCCATGAGAGCGGGCCGGTCATGACCTGGCCGCTGGTGGGGCTGGCGATTTTGAGCGTCTTCGGCGGTTTTATGAACACGCCGGAAAACGTGCTGGGGCTGGACGGCATCTTCGGCGCGCACCGCTTCACCTATTTCCTGGAACACAGCGTCGTCCATGCCCACGCGGCGGAGTTCCAGCCGGTCATCGCGCTGGGCGCGCTGGCGCTGGCGCTGTTCGCGTTTTTCGCCGCGCGCACGATTTACGGCGGGGGACACGCGCTGGTGCGCGGCAGCCGCGACCCGCTGGCCGTGCGCCCGGAAACCAGCCCGATCTGGCGGCTGGCGCACGCCCGCCTGTACTGGGACGAAACCTACTTCCGTCTGTTCGAGAATCCGTTCAACCGGACGGCCAAATTCCTGGCCGATACGCTGGACTGGGCTTTCTGGCATGATTATTTCCACAACACCGTCATCCTCAACGGCTTTAATACGCTCGGCCAGTTTTTGAGCCAACCGGTAGACCTGGGGCTGATTGACGGTATTGTGAACGGCATCGGTCGGCTGGCACGCTGGCTGGCCGGCCGCCTGCGCCAGATGCAAACCGGCTACGTGCGGACGTATGCCGTGACGGTGCTGCTGGGCGTGGTGCTGGTGATCGTCATTTTGCTGCTGCCGCTGTTCACACAGGCAGGCGGCGGATAAATTCGAGAATATGGTGGGGGCGGATTTTCGCCCCCACCGGGCTTGATAGCTGTCGCGTCTTCAGACGACATCTTGAAGGGGAGTTTCTATGGAAGCCGTCTCTACACCTACGCTGACCTCGGTGGTGTTGTTCATCCCGCTGGTGAGCATGTTTATCATCCTGCTTTTCCGCGAGGACACGCAGAGCGAATACATCAGGTGGGGCGCGCTCATCGGCAGCCTGCTGACGTTCGCGGCCTCGATCCTGCTGTGGCTGAGTTACGACCCCGCCCAGCCGGGGCTGCAAATGGCGCAGCGTTCCACCTGGATTACGCTGTCAGCCACCGACGCCACCTATAACATCAGCTATTACGTCGGCGTGGACGGCCTCAGCCTGCTGCTGGTCATCCTGACCACGTTCATCATGCCGCTGGCGATTCTGTCCTCGTTCCGCTCGCACGTGCTGGTGGAGCGCGGGCGCGAAAAGCTGTATTACGCCTTCATGCTGCTGCTGGAATGGGCGATGATCGGCGTGTTCGTGGCGCAGGATTTGTTCCTGTTTTACATCTTCTGGGAAGTAACACTGATACCGATGTATTTCCTGATCGGCATCTGGGGCGCGGAGGAGCGCATTTACGCCGCCGTCAAGTTTTTCCTGTACACGATGGCCGGTTCGATTTTGATGCTGCTGGCGATTTTGTTCGTCGGCACGCAGGCGCAGTCCTTCGCCCTGCCGGACATCATCGCCAAAGTGCAGGCCAACCCCGATATGTTCCCGTTCTCCGGGCTGTTCAGCACCCAGTCATTTCTGTTCCTGGGCTTTTTGATCGCCTTCGCAATCAAAGTCCCGGTGTGGCCGCTGCACAGCTGGCTGCCGGATGCCCACGTCCAGGCCCCCACCGCCGGTTCGGTCATCCTGGCGGGCGTGCTGCTGAAGATGGGAACTTACGGCATCGTGCGCTTCTGCCTGCCGCTGTTCCCGCAGGCCAGCATCGAATGGGCGCCGATTATATCCGTGCTGGCGATCATCGGCATCATTTACGGCGCGTGGGTCAGCTACGCGCAGACGGACGTAAAGAAGCTGGTCGCCTATTCGTCGGTCAGCCACCTGGGTTTTGTGGTGCTGGGCATTTTCGCGCTCAATTCCCAGGGCATCCAGGGCGGCATTTTGCAGATGGTCAATCACGGCATCAGCACCGGCGGGCTGTTTTTGCTGGTCGGGATGCTGTATGAACGCCGCCACACAAAAGCCATGAGCGCCTACGGCGGCATCTGGAAAGTGATGCCCGTTTTCGGCGGCCTCAGCCTGGTGATCGCCCTCAGCAGCATGGGTCTGCCGGGGCTGAACGGTTTCGTCGGCGAGTTCACCATCCTGCTCGGCACGTTCGGCAGCCCGTACCTGGGGTTCTTCTTCGCGCTGTTCGCCACCCTGGGCGTGATTCTGGCGGCGGTTTACATCCTGTATATGTTCCAGAAAGTTTTTATGGGCGAGGTGGACAAAGAAGAAAACAAAAACCTGCCCCCCCTGCACTGGCAGGAGCTGGCCGTCCTCATCCCCATCGTGATCGTGATCTTCTGGATCGGCTTGCAGCCGGGGACGTTCTTCGGCTCGATGGATGCCAGCGTGAACCAGCTTGTCACGCAGGTGACGAGCGCCGCGTCCAGCGTGGTGCTGCGATAAACCGGCCAGCCGGAGGCGGGGCGGGCAGTAAAACCCGCCCCTTGACGATGATGCCGTAATGTTTATGGTCAGGGGTGAGCTATGTTATTTGAAGTCCCAAGCCTCGAATCGCTGAACCTGGGCGCGGCGCTGCCCGCCGTCAGCCTGACGTTCGGCGTTTGCGTGCTGCTGTTGGTTGATCTGCTGCTGGTTCCCAAAGACCGCAAGGAAATCACGGCCTGGCTGGCCGTCGCGGGCGTGGTCGTCAGCTTCGTTGTGAATCTGTTCACCTTCAACACCCATACCGAGGCGTTCCTGGGGATGTTCGTGGCCGACAGTTTCACCGGCTTTATGAATATCATCATCCTGCTGACGGCCTTCCTGGGCATCCTGCTTAGCAAGGACTACCTCAAACGGGCCGGCATCGAACGCGGCGAGTATTATACGCTGATGCTGATGAGCGCCGCCGGCATGATGTTTATGGCGAGCGCCAACGACCTGGTGGTGGTGTTCATCGCGCTGGAACTGCTCAGCATTCCGCTGTACATCCTGGCGGCCTTCCGCGTGCCGGATGTGAAGTCCGAAGAAAGCGGCATGAAGTATTTCATCCTGGGGGCGTTTTCCAGCGCGTTTTTCGTCTACGGCGCGGCGCTGGTCTACGGCGCAGCCGGCACAACCAGCCTGCCCGGCATTTTCGGCGCAGTCGGCACGATTGTCCAGACCGGCGGCTCGGCAGCCTTCCTGCTGCTGGCCGGAGCAGGTTTAATCCTGGTCGGGCTGGGTTTTAAGGTGGCCGTCGTGCCGTTCCATATGTGGACGCCGGATGTATACGAAGGCGCGCCGACGCCCGTCACGGCCTTCATGAGCGTGGGGGCCAAAGCCGGGGGTTTTGCCGCGCTGCTGCGGATTATGGCGATCTCGCTGCCGGCTTTTACGCTGGCGGACGGCCAGCCCTACGCCGCCTGGCAGCAGACCTTCTGGATTATCGCCGCTTTAACGCTGATTCTGGGCAATCTGGTCGCCATCGCACAGAGCAACATCAAGCGAATGCTGGCCTATTCCTCCATCGCCCACGCCGGTTATATCCTGATGGCGGTGGCCGCCGCCGGCACAACCGGCCTGACCAACGACGCCACGCGGGCGGCGCTGATTTACCTGCTGGCTTATATGTTCACCAACCTGGGCGCGTTCGGCGTGGCGCTGGCAGTGGAACGCGACGACGGCAGCGGCACGAACCTGGAGGATTTCGTCGGGCTGGCGAAAAACCGCCCTGGGCTGGCGCTGATGATGGCGATTTTTATGCTAAGCCTGACGGGCATCCCGCTCACCGGCGGTTTCATCGGCAAGTGGTTTGTGTTTAAAGCCACGCTGGACGCCGGCCTGGTGGCGCTGGCGATCATCGGCGTGCTGACCAGCGTCGTGAGCGCGTTTTATTATGTGCGCGTGATCGTCAATATGTACCTGCGCGACGGCGAGGCCGAAACGCCGGGCGAATCGCGGATGGTCAACTGGGCGGTGTACGTCGCGGGCGCGGGGACGCTCATTATGGGCATTTTCCCCTTCCTCGTCACCGGCCTCAGCGATCTGGTGACGGTCGCGGCCAGCGTGGTTCGTTAAGCCCCAGCCAGCTTAACCTCACCTCTAGCCCCCTCTCCATGATGGAGAGGGGGTATATACAACCCTGGCGGATATTATGAACGACCGAAACCAGCGCGACGGCACAATTTTTATTTTGCTGTCGGCGACCGGCTATTCGTTTTTTGCGGTGTGGGTGAAGAACATCCAGGCAGCCGGCCTGGGGGCGCTGGACATCGGCTTCTGGCGCTTTTTGATCGCCGCGCCGCTGTTCTGGCTGGTCGTTTTTTTGCGGCGCGCGCCGCTCTCGCCGCGCCCGCTGCCCCGCCTGGGGCTGCTGGTGATGGGCTTCTTCCTGGCAATGGCGGCGCTGACGGCTTTCTTCGGCCTGGAGCGCATCCCGGCCAATACGTTTATCGTGCTGTTTTACACCTATCCGGCGATGGTGGCGGTTTTTTCGCTGTTTATGGGCGACCGGCTTCCGCCGGTGGATTGGCTGGCGCTGGCGCTGACCATCGTCGGCATCGCCCTCACCGTGCCAGACTTCGGCGCGGGACTGAGCGGGGATAATCTGACCGGTGTCATCCTGGCGCTGGTGAACGCGCTGGTAGTGGCGGTCTATTTCATCCTCAGCAGCCGGCTGCTGCGCGGGCATACCGCTGTGGCGCGCGCCAGCGCGTGGAGCATCACTGGCACGTTTTTTATCATGGCGGCCACTGTGCCGTTCCGCGAGGTGCAGACCCCGTCGAGCGCGGCGGCCTGGGCCAACCTGCTGGCGCTGGCAACTATCAGCACGGTCATGCCGGTTTTTGCCCTCAATTCCGGCATCCAGAAGGTCGGCGCGGCACGAGCGGCCATCATCGGCACGATTGAGCCGATTCAAACGCTGCTGTGGACGTTTTTGCTGCTGGGCGAGCAGATGCAGCCGGCGCAGGTGGTCGGGGGGACGCTCATCCTGGGCAGCATCGTGCTGCTGCAAGCGCAAAGCCTGCTGCGGACGCGCGCCCAGCGTTCCAGGCCGGCGGAAAGCGGTTAAACTAACGGAAGGAATTAAGCGCATCCGGGCGGCAAATCGGGTAAAATAAAGCGATATGAATACAGTGGATAGTGTCAACGAACATATGCGGGCGCGGCTGCTGGTAAACCGTCATGGCAAGCTGACCACCGACCAGTGGAAGGACATGGTGACAGAACCCCTGACGGTCATCGGCCTGCTGCTGCTGCCGGGCATCCTCATCCTGGGGCCGAGGCTGGGGGCGTTCATCTGGGGTGGTTTTGCCCTGTTAACGCTGCTGGCGCTGGCTGCCCTGGCCGTCCTGTTCATCGGGCGGGGGCGGCGCTATGCGCGCGCGCCGGTGCATTTTGCGGTGCTGCAGGCCGGGGGCGGGTTTCAACCCTTCTGGGCTTTCTGGAAACCCGTCGTGCTGCACGACATTTCCGGCGAGGCGGTGCGTTTTGGCAAGCGCCTAACACCCTATACCCGCTTGCAGCCTCACCGGGATTACCTGGTGTACTATCTTAAAGACCGCGATACCAACGTTCTGTTGAGCCTTGCGCCTGCCGACCACCCGGACGCCGACCTGTGGCAGCCGTCCGAAACCTTTCAGAACCGTTTCGCCAGGCGCAGCCGTTAATCAGACAGTCGCCGGTGGTTTGCCGGTCATCATGAACTTGCTTTCATCCGAAGCCAGGGCGCGGAACGGCTGGCTGTCCTCTTCCATTTTCGCCAGCGCCTCCTCCAGCACCCGGTTGATGCGCGCGATCTGGGCGCGGTTATCATCCAGCGCCAGGCCGTTCAAAGCCGCCTGCGCGAGTTCTTTGTCCAGGCCGTTTTCGATTAACAGTAAGACCGTTTTTTCCGGCAAAAACAGCAGGCCATTTCGGAAGTATGGCGCGTATTCGCTGGCGGTAGAACGCATGAGCAAGCCCTCCCAAAAGCATCTTCGGCTGTGTAACGAGATGCCAACTATATCGCAACGATAATTATACCTTAGAATCGGTCTTTTGCATCCTTAATTTTGTTAGACTTTTCTGATGTTTTTCCTACGCTGCGGCGTCTATAATCTTGGTGAATATATTTGGGCAGGCCGGCAGCCGCCAAACCTGCCCCACATACCACATATCCCGCTTCCCGCGCCGACAGATTGTTCGTTGCTGCTTGTGTTTCATCTCACAATTTAGATTAACAACAGATCAGCATGACTCCAAGAATAGTACCATAGTATATTTCACTATTGATTTTACGGAAAAATAGATTATAGTTAAATTATCGAGTTTTGGAACGCTATCAGGTGGCATCGCAGAAGCAGGCAGTTTTGCAGAAGCAGGCAGTTTTTATGAACGCAGCACGGTCTGTTATTCCGTCGAAAGGGGTGATACGCATCGAGATTCTCAACAAGGCCCAGAGCAGCATCGAAGTCGAGATTTCCGGCGGCCAGGGTTATATCATCGGTCGCTCTGATAACAAAAGCACCTACCTGCCGGACATTGATCTGGCCGATTTCGAAGCCCTGGAGATGGGCGTTTCTCGCCGGCACGCTGCCCTGGTACACCACCATCAGCATTTACACCTGCTAGACTTGAGTTCGGTGAACGGCACTTTTTTAAACGGCGAGCGCCTCGCCCCGGAAGCGCCCTATCCGCTGTCTCATGGCGACAAAATATTATTGGGCAATTTAACCCTCGTTATTTCCTATCTCGACCGCTAGTATAGGTTTTTCCTATGTTTACCAACGGCAAAACAAATGGTACAAAGAAACGAGATATGAACGAAACATCCCAATCCCCACTACGCTTTAACGGATCGCTCTGGTGCAATCTGGATATCGCGCTTCGTAACATAGATCAGGTCTACAGCCAGATGGTCGAACCGTTGGGATTGACCGTCATCGAGTGGTATATCCTGCGCGCCCTGTACGAACAGGACGGCCAACACGCCTCCGAACTGGCGCGGGCCGTTGGGCGCGCCGCCACGTCGTTTACGCCCATTCTGGACAAATTACAGCATAAAGACCTGATTCAGCGCCGCCCCGACCCGGCAGACCGCCGCGCCGTCCGCATTCACCTGACGGACAAGGCCAAAGAATCGCGCCAGCGCGTGATGGAAACCGCCGACCAGATCGAGCGCAGTATCCACAGCATGATTAAAAATGGGGACTACGAGACATTTAAGCATGTCCTGGCCGTCCTGCAAGAAATAGCGCCGGAACAAACCCGCTGACCGGCTTCTTTCTATCTGGCCGGGTCAGATGATCTGTATGTCTTGGCGCTGGCCGGCCAGTCGGGCGAGCGCCGCGCGGTAAACCTCCAGTATGGGCATATTGAACAGGACGAACCGCACCAATCTGATGGTTGTGTTCTGCTGCAAAAAATCGCACACGGTTTGAAGCGCAATCGGCGCGGCCTCCTCCACCGGGTAGCCATAAGCCCCGGTGCTGATGGATGGGAACGCGATGCTTTCCAGATGGTGCTGCGCGGCCAGTTCCAGGCTGCGCCGGTATGCGCTCGCCAGCAGCCGGGGAACGTCCTCATCGGCGCGGCGGTAAATCGGGCCGACGGCATGGATAACGTAACGCGCTTTCAGGTTATAACCCGCCGTGATTTTGGCGTCTCCGGTCTGGCAGCCGCCCAGGGTGCGTGTTTCTTCCAGCAAACGCGGCCCGGCAGCGCGGTGAATCGCGCCATCTACCCCTCCCCCGCCCAGCAGCGATGAATTAGCCGCGTTGACGACAGCATCGGTGGCCTGCTGCGTAATGTCGCCGAGCGTCAGCTCCAACACAGCATTGTTGATACGGGCCAATAGTGGGGAATGAGCGTCCATCTTTTTATCTCTC
The DNA here is from genome assembly GCA_014338005.1 of Chloroflexota bacterium. Classification (GTDB taxonomy): domain Bacteria; phylum Chloroflexota; class Anaerolineae; order Aggregatilineales; family Phototrophicaceae; genus CFX2. The sequence continues at coordinate 104,780 of QUBZ01000006.1, forward strand.
CTCAAACATCATCTGATGCGCGCGGCACAGGATGAGTAGATTTTCTCGTGTTTCGGCTCCACTCGCAAACGATACAGCCCGCAAAGAAGCCCTTGCCTTACGGCGGCAAATCCGGCAAACTTGGCAGCCGCGCCGACGATGCGCGCAGCCGCGATCACTACAGGAGGCAGGTTTGGAATCGCTCACCCCCGCTCATGTCCAGGCGGTGCTGGACGCCTGGAATCTGGGCATCCAGATTCGCTTTTACGAAAACACAACCGCCACCTCGCAGCAGGCCGCCGATAATATTGGCTGCGAGCTGGGGCAGATCGTCAAAAGCATCACCTTTCTGGTAGACGGCCAACCCATCGTCGTCCTCACCAGCGGCGACCAGCGCGTGGACGATAAAAAGCTGGCCGCCATGCATAACGTCGGGCGCAAAAAGGTCAAAGCCGCCTCGCCGGAGCAGTGTGTCGCCGTTTTCGGTTATCCGCCCGGCAGCGTGCCGCCCCTGGCCTACCGGACGCCGGGCATAACGACTTATATTGACGATTCGCTGCGCCGCTACCAGCAGCTTTACGCCGCCGGCGGCGCGCACAACGCCATCTTCCCCATCACGCTCGACCAGCTTGTGCAGATCACCGGCGGGCAGGTGGCCGATGTGGTGCGGCGCGAGACGCCAGATCAGGCTGAATAGAGCGGGCGCAGGCAGCCCTTTCAACAAAAAGGGCGGGTTTTTGATGACCCGCCCCACCAAGCAAAACTTATTCCAGTTCCCCGGTTTTAGCCGCCGCAGCTCCCGGACAAATTGAGGAAACCGCCGTTCACCCAGCCGGTCGCGCCCGCCGCATTGATGCGGAACCAGATGCCCTGGCGCGCGGTAGCGTCGAAAGTTTCGTTAAAGCCCAGCAGAGCGATGATCGGGCTGCCGGTGTTCGCTTCTTTACGCAGGCGCAGGCTGCCCGCCGTCGTCGTCACGCGGCAGCCGGCCAGTTCCTGCACCGGCGCGGAAACAGACACGTCCGCCACCACCGGCGACGGCGCTGCCACCAGCACGACCGTCCCGGAGCTGAAGATCACGCCGCAGGTGTAACCGCCCTGGAAGCTGGTCGCCAACCACTGCGGCACGCGCGGCGCGGTCGAAGCGTCCAGGAAGATCATACCGCTGCTGCCCAGCAGGCAGACCGTCACGCCCTGCTGGAACGGCACGACCGGAATGCCGTCGCGCGTCAGGCCGAACACGTCTACCGCCTGGATGACGCCCAGGCCGAACACGGCGGCGTTGCCGACTTCCGCCGGGTCTTCGACATAAACCGTATTTTCCGCGATCACCCGGCAGAAGACGCTGCCGCGCGGCACGGTATCCGCCGGGACGGATGCGCGCACGATGGCATTGGTCGTACCGCCGATGTCGGCGCACAGCGGCACGGGCGGCGGCAGCGGGAAGCCCGCAGCGGTCGGCACGGCATGCGGCCCGGATGGCGGCGCGCCGTCGTTGTCGGTGATATTGATGATTTTATTAACAATCGGCAGGCCGACCGGGTAAGCCACCGGGTCGCCGGTCGCTGTGATGGCATGGGTTATAACGCAGGTGTGCGGCCCTTCCACGATGGCATCATCCACCGCCGTCACGGGGATGTTCTGCGGCGTGGTGTCGTTCAGCACGATGTTTATCGGCACGCCGCCGCCCGCGCCCACGTCACACTGGGCATTCGGGGTGACGGTGATGGTCACAGGGCCGGCAGGGTTGGTATTCAGGTTGATCTGATAATTACCCGCCGCGCCGCCTTCGGCAATGTTGACCGGGTTGGGGCTGACCGTTACGCCCGGCGTATCGTTATCGGTCACGTTGGCGACCACGTTAGGAATCGCCACGCCCAGATATTCCGGCGCGCTGGCCGCGTCTATCGCATGGGTGATAACGCAGGTGTGCGGCCCTTCCACAAGCGCGTCGTCCACCGCCGTCACCGTCACCAACTGGAGGATATTGTAGTTGGCAGGCGTAAAGGTCAGCGTCACCGGCGCAACCGTACACTGGCCGTCGGTCGTCAGGTTAATGACCACGTTGGCGCTCGGCATGGCATTCAGCACCACCGTATAGGTGTCGGTCGCCCCGCCTTCGGCGATGTCGGTCGAGCCGCCGCTTTCAGTAATCGTCACGCCCGGCGTATCGTTATCCGTCACGTTGGCGACCACGTTAGGGATCGCCAGACCGATATATTCCGGCGCGCTGCCCGCCCCAACTGCGTGCGTGATGGTGCAGGTGTGCGCCCCTTCCACAACCAGGTCGTCCACCGCCGTCACCGTCACCGTCTGCGCCACGTTGTAGTTGCCCGGCGTGAA
>QUBZ01000108.1 GCA_014338005.1 Chloroflexota bacterium
TGGACTGAACTTCCGTCGCTTGCTCATGTGACCTTTCCTCTCTTGGACTATGATACTGCATTTAGCATCCTGTCCAATCTCTGGGGGTCACTACAGTTCATTACATAGGCAAAAAAATAAGCTCCACTCAGGAGCTTATTATTAATATCATTACAGTTGGCGACGGCTGGATTCGAACCAGCCACCTAGCGGTTATGAGTCGCTCGCTCTGACCAACTGAGCTACGTCGCCATCAAAAATAGCGGGGGTAGGACTCGAACCTACGACCTCCGGGTTATGAGCCCGACGAGCTACCACTGCTCTACCCCGCAACATGCTCTGTAGTTTAGCAGTCCCGTTCGGCAGCGTCAATAGTGAATTCCGTCCCAACCGCCGGGGCGCTTGTGTTCACGCATCTCCGGCGTCAATGGCCGCCTGCGTCACCCGGTAAATTTCCTCTAACGACGCGCCGCGCGCTTTTTCCAGCCGCGCCGTCCGCTTTTGAAACTGCATCATGGCGAAGCTGGTAAAATCATCAGGCCGCAAGCCGAACGGCACGGGATCGTAACAGGCGAACGATTCGGTCAGCACGCCGATGGCCGGCAGCAGCAGCGTGTTCATGGTCTGCTCGACGATACCCCACAGCGAGTCGTCCAACGATACCAGCCGCGAGATCAGGAAAATACCGTAAGCGATATGCCGCGATTCATCCTGCTTGAGATAATCAATACCGCGCGTCGTGCCGGGCATCAGGTTCTGGCCGCGTAATGCGTTATAATAAACATGATAGCCGGTTTCCGCCAGCACACCCTCCACGATCATATTGTAGGTCACGGACGCCTGCACCTGGGCGGCGGGCGAATCGTCCGTGTTCAGCCGGTTAAGCGCCTGCGGCAGCGCCTCGTAAAACAGCGCGCGGTAGCTGTCTAGGTGGTAGCGGCTCAGGTCGCCGGGGTTTCCGGCCACCTCGACCAGCCAGCGGTTGAAAAAATCGGTGTGTTTGGCTTCTTCCCACAAAAAAGTCGTTAAATACATTTCTTCTTCAATACGCCCCTCTTTCGCCACCGTCATGATGAGCGGCAGCAGATCAAGCGTGACGGCTTCCTCGCCGGATTGGAAAACCGCCGTTAGCCGCAGGATGGCATCTTTTTCGTCATTGTTCAGCGTCTTCCAGTCCGCCGCATCCTGTGAAAAATCAATCTCGCTGGGATTCCAGATGCCGAACTTTTTGGCCTTTTCGTAAAGTTTCATCGGCGGGATGTCGCGCTGCAAGCCGCGCGTGGTGGTCGCAAAATGCGTGTGCTGCATCGTATCCTACCTTTATCACAACCGTATTTTATTCCAGCATACAGAATTTCGGCCAGAACCGCAATGAAAACTGCACCTGTTCTACTGGCCGAATTTACACTATAATCGCTCCACCCACTCGAACGAACGTTCCGAAAGCGAGCGTGAATATGCCCCCATTCCAGGTTGAAGCCCCGTTTCAGCCCACCGGCGACCAACCCCAGGCTATCGCCGAATTGGTCGAAGGCATTAAACAATCACTCCGCCATCAGGTTCTTTTAGGGGCGACCGGGACGGGTAAGACCCACTCCATCGCCCGCGTCATCGAGCAGGTTCAGCGCCCGACCCTGGTGCTGGCGCACAACAAAACGCTGGCCGCGCAGTTATACGCCGAGTTTAAGGAGTTCTTCCCGCGCAACGCCGTTGAATATTTCGTCAGCTATTACGACTATTACCAGCCGGAAGCCTACGTCCCCAAACGCGACTTGTACATCGAAAAAGAAACCGACATCAACGAACAGATTGACCGTCTGCGGCTGTCGGCGATGGCCTCGCTCTCGTCGCGGCGCGATACGATCATCGTCGCGTCGGTATCGTGCATCTACGGCATCGGCGACCCGGAAGCCTGGCGCATGTCCACCATCCGCATAGATGTCGGGCGCAACATGCGGCGCGATACCATCCTGCGCCAGCTTGTGCATATCCAGTATTCCCGCAACGATATGGATCTCAAACGCGGCACGTTCCGCGCGCGCGGCGATACGCTGGAAGTTGTGCCGGCCTACAGCGAAACCGGCTATCGCATCCAGTTATTCGGCGATGAAGTCGAGCGCATCACCGAATTCGACCCGCTGACCGGCGAAATCCTGGCCGATCACCAGGCCATCACCATCTGGCCGGCGGAGCAGTACATCACCAACGACGAAAAACTGAAGAAGGCCCTGCACGACATCGAAAGCGAGCTTGAGGAACGGCTGTCGTTTTTTAGGCAGCAGGGTCAACTGTTAGAAGCGCAGCGCCTGGAACAGCGCACACGCTACGACCTGGAGATGATCCGCGAAGTCGGCTACTGCTCCGGCATCGAAAACTACTCGCGCCATCTCGACCAGCGCCCGGCAGGCGCGCCGCCCTGGACGCTGCTGGATTACTTCCCGGATGATTATATGCTGGTGATTGACGAAAGCCATATGACCATCCCGCAGGTGCGCGGCATGTTTAACGGCGACCGCCAGCGTAAAATCACGCTGGTGGATTACGGCTTCCGCCTGCCCAGCGCACTGGACAACCGCCCATTAAGCTTCGAGGAATTCCAGAAGCGTATGGGGCAGACGATTTACACCAGCGCCACGCCCGGCCCCTGGGAACGCGAAATGAGCCAGAAGACCGTCCAGCAGATCATCCGGCCCACCGGCGTCCTCGACCCGGAAGTGTTCGTCCGCCCGGTCGAAAGCCAGATCGAAGACCTGCTCCAAGAAGTCGCGCTGCGCGTCAAAAAAGGCCAGCGGGCGCTCATCACCACGCTCACCCAGCGCATGGCCGAAGAACTGGCCGGTTATATCAACGAGATGGGCATCCGCGCCCATTACCTGCACGCCGAAATCGAGACGATTGAGCGCGTGGAAATCCTGCGCGATCTGCGCCTGGGCGTCTACGATGTGCTGGTGGGCATCAACCTGCTGCGTGAAGGTATTGACCTGCCGGAAGTCTCGCTGGTCGCCATCCTGGATGCCGATAAAGAAGGTTTCCTGCGTTCGGAACAGGCGCTCATCCAGAACATCGGGCGGGCGGCGCGGCACATCGAGGGTAAGGTGATCCTCTATGCCAACACCATGACCGACTCGATGAAACGCGCCATCGAGGAAACCAACCGCCGCCGCGCCATCCAGCAGCAGCACAACATCGAACACAACATCACCCCGGCCAGCATCGTCAAACAGGTACGCGACCTGACCGACCGGGTGCGCGCCATGAGCGACGAAGCCGCCAAAGCCGAAGCCGGGCGGCCCGTCAACCTGGCCGAACTGCCCAAAGACGAGATCCACCGCATGATTAAAGAACTGGAACGCGAGATGAAGGCCGCCGCCCAGGCGCTTGAGTTCGAGAAAGCCGCCGCCCTGCGCGACCAGATGCTTGATCTGCGCGGCGCGCTGGCCGACAAAGAGGCCGAAAAGAACATCCTGTTCGGGTAATCGTTGTAGGGGAGGGTTTAAAAACCCTCCCCTGCCCCACCGTTTTTATTCCCCACCAACCGCCAGCGCCAGCACCCGGCCATCCAGCGTTCCAACGATGATCTGCGACCCGTCGGGGCTGAAGGCCGCGCCCGCCAGCGGTATATCATAAACTATTACCGCCGACTTCCGTCCGGTTTCCAGACCATACAGCCACAAGGTATTGAGCGTGGATGCGCTCCGTAAAATCGCCAGCAGTTTGCCTTCGCCGCCGAAGACCAGCCCGGACACCAAACCATCGCCTTCGATAACATCCAGCTGCGCGCCTGTCCGGGCATCCAGCAGGCGCACGTCTCCGTCGGCCTGCCCGACGGCCAGCAGCGTGCTGTCCGGGCTGAAGCTCACATGCGTGATGGTCGTTGCGGCGGGAACAATCAACTCAATCTGTTCAAGCGTCGCGGCATTAAGCAGCCGCGCCGTGCCGTTAACGCTCAGCACCGCCAGACGCGCCCCATCCGGCGACAGCAGCACCCCACCCTCCTGGATACTGACCTGAAGCTGCGCCTCGCCCGCCAGCCGCGCCGGGGCGGCCACGATGGGCTGCATCCCGGACGATACCGGCGGCACAACCGTCGGCGCGATGTCAATCGCCTGAACTGGAATCGGCGTCGCGGTCACGACCGAAACCACTGACGGAACTACTGGAATTACTGTGCTGGCGACCGGCGTGAGTATCGAGATACCATCTACAGCCATCTTCGTCTCCGTCGCATTTACGATTATCGCCGTTGCCGTAAGGTAAATGCTGTTCATATCCACCTCAGGGACAGGTGTTGTATCCTGCTCCATCACGCTCGCCAGCGGCACACCGGGTGGTCGCCCGCCGCCGCTCGCCAGCAGCAGCAGCCCGCCCAGCAGCAGCGCGCCCAGCGCCGCCGCCAGCGTCACAGGCCGGCCCTGAGCGCGTTTTCGTTTCTCCTTACTCTTACTTCCGACCAGTGCAGTCATGCTCTCCTCCATATCGGTATCGGTCACTTCGTCGAGGCGCAGAGAGCCGTTGGCGGAGGGCTGAACGCCCAGCCGCTCGTAAAAAGCAGCCAGCAGCGGCGGCACATGCTCCACCCGCGCGTCGGCGTCCTGTTTCACCGCCGCCGCGATAACCCGCCATTCACGCAGTTCGGCGCGGCAGGTTTCGTCGTCTTGCAGGCAGCGGTCAAATTCGGCGCGGTCATGATCGGACAGGCTGCCGGTCAGGTACTGCGCCAGCAGTTCATGCCACAATTTACGATTCATGGCCCACCTCCTTCAAACGCAGCAGGCGGCGCAGCGTGGTTTTGGCGCGGTTGAGGCGGCTTTTGACCGTGCCTTCCGGTACGCCCAGCACGCCGGCGGCCTCTGCTCCGCTCAGTTCGTGGTAAAAAATCAGCTCCAGCGTTTCGCGCTGGTCGGCGGGCAGATGCCCCAGCGCCGCGCGCACCGCCTCCTGCGAAGCCTGCCGCTCGATACGTTTGAACACGCCGCTGTCGTCCTTCGTCGCGTTCTCGTCCAGCGGCACAACCGCCACACCCCGGCGCCGCCGCGCGCTCAACGCCTGCCGCCGGGCAATCGCCAGCAGCCAGGTTGTCACCCGGCTTTCACCGCGAAAACCCGCCGCGCCGCGCCAGACCGCCAGCATCACATCTTGCAGCACTTCCTCGGCAAGCTGCCGGTCATCCAGCAGCCCGGCCAGATACGCCAGCAGCCGCCGACCATGCCGAGCGTACAGGTCGTCCAGCGCCCAGGTTTCGCCGCGCGCCATCGCCGCCACCAGCCCGCCGTCCGGGTCATGTTCGGCCATCCAACCTCCTTCGACTCTCTACTGGATTGGTTGCCGGAGAGGGGAAAAAAGTTCCATTTTGGGGAAATTTTGAATAGACGCCCGCGCCGGTTTCAGCGCGGACGGGGATGATTTGCGAAACCGCCCCCATCCCCTCGCACTCAGGGGACATACATCCCCATTCGACTCGCCGAATTCAGGGAGTGGCACACCGCCGACTGGTCGCTGTCCTCCCCTGAATTCGGGGGAGGTGGCGCGGAGCGCCGGAGGGGATCAAAGCGAGCGGGTGAGAGGTGGGATAAAGGCCTAGTGCAGTTTCCAGTTACAAGTTGTCAGCTGCCAGTCTAAATCACAACCCTTGATGACCCCGAATATCTGATCTGGCCGCTAATGGTTTGCAGGCAGCATTTAAGCCTGATACGCTGAGACTGCACAAGAAAGATCACCATGCGATTGGTAGGGGCGGGTTTGAAACCCGCCCGCAAGCTGCCCGGTTAGCCAGATGGCTTAAGCCTCTGGCGAAGCAAAACGCTCAAGGTAATGCCTGCGGGCGAGGCGATACCTTGCCCTACCCTCTGCGTCTTTGCCCCTTCGCGCCTTTGCGTTGAGTCTTCTCCCCGCGTCTTTGCCCCTTCGCGCCTTTGCGTTACGCTTTTCGCTTTTCTCCTACACCACGAACGCGCCGTTCTGGTAGAACAGCTCACCGTCTACGTGGATGGTGCTGTCGTTCCGCATGTCGCAGATCATGTCCCAGTGGACAGCGCTGTCGTTTTTGCTGCCGGTTTCCGGGTAGCCCTTGCCGACCGCCATGTGAATCGTGCCGCCGATTTTTTCGTCAAACAGGATGTTGCCGGTGAAACGGTTGATGCCGAAGTTTGTGCCGATGGCGAACTCGCCCAGGTAGCGCGCGCCGGCGTCGGTGTTCAGCTGCGCTTGCAGCAGGTCGTCGTTGGCCTCGGCCTTCGCCTGCACGACCTTCCCGTTCTCAAATTTCAGTTCGATGCCGGACACCGCCCGCCCGGAAACGATGCTCGGATAATCAAACCGCACCCAGCCGTTGACCGAATCTTCCACCGGGCCGGTGAAAATTTCGCCGCTGGGCATGTTTTTGTGGCCGTCGCTGTTGACGAACGTGCGCCCGTCAATCGAAAGCTCCAAATCAATATGCGGCCCGCGCAGGCGAACCTGTTTTTTACCCTTCAGCCAGTCCACTTTCTGCTGCTGCATGGCGGATAGTTTGCGCCATTCGCCCGCCGGGTCGTCGTGGTCGCAAAACATCGTGCCGTAGACAAAATCCTCGTATTCCTCCAGGCTCATGTTGGCTTCCTGGGCGCTGGCCTCGGTGGGATACCACGTGCCGACCCACTCGAACGTGCCTTCGGCGGCCCGCCCCAGGCGCATATCCAGCCAGGAACGGCGCGCCGCCGCTACCTGCTGCACCCGTTGAGGGCTGATGTTGGTCATGGCGCGCGTGTTGGTGCTGGAGCCGATGCGGATGTAAATATCGGCCTTTTCGTAATAAAGGGTCTGCGAAGGGTCGAGCCAGGCGATCTGGTCGTCATTGGCCTCGCGCAAAAACGTGCGCGTCATCCACTCGTCGCTGATGAACAGGGTGGGATAACCACCGTAGCGCAGCACCTCGCGGTAAACGGCGCGCAGCGCGGGCAGCGTCACTACATCCCCCAGGATGCCCACCCACATGCCCGGTTTGACCGCGCAGCAGTAATCCACCAGCACGTTCGCCAGCCGCTCCAGACGAATATCCGTCATGTCATACTCCTTGTTTATGTTTAGGCCGTCAGGGGGTATATTAAATCGCGGAAATGGATTATAACAGACCTTTGAAACCCGTCTAACAATGGACTCATCACCCGCGAGGTTCGCATGAGGTTTGCATTATGAGCAGTCGTCTCCGCCTGCTGGTCATTGGCATCGGCGGTTTGATCGTTATCGCTATTTATACTTTTCCCCTGTGGCAGCCGCTTTTAATCTGGGAAACGGTTGAGGAAAATATTCCAGGGCTGCCCGCCGACCTGCTGCCTGCCCTGCGCCAGCTTCCGGCAGACCAGCAGGCCGCTTACCGGGCGATGGCCGAAGCCGACCCCACGATGGCGGAACAAATGCTGCGCGCGCGCTTTGGCCCTGACAGTGTGGTTCCCGAAGCCCAACAGGCCATGCCGGAAATGGCTACCGAAGTCGTGCTGGCGCGCGGTATGTTTGCGGCGGTGGATATGCTGCGCCAGGTGAGCGGGACGTTTGTCATCTACCAGCTTCCCGACAACCGGCGCATCCTGCGCCTTGACGAGTTCAATGTGACCAACGGCCCTGATCTGCACGCCGTCCTGTCCCGCCGCGCCAACCCCAAAACCGGCGCGGAGGTCGGCAGCGATTATATTGACCTGGGGCTGTTACAGGGCAACGTCGGCAGCCAGAACTACAACATACCTGCCGAGGTTGATCTGGAGGCTTATCAAAGCGTGGTCATTTACAGCGTGCAGTTTGATACGGTGTTCGCCAATGCCCCGCTGGCGGTGCAGTAGAGGCTTACTCGACGCCGCCAAACCGCCACACACCGCCGACCATCGTCCCCAGAACACGAACGTCGAGGATTTCGGACGGCGGAACGGTGAACAAATCGCGGTCGAGTACCACCAGATCGGCCAGAAAACCGGGCGCGAGCCGTCCGAGGCGGTCTTCCAGGCCGGCAGCGTAGGCCGGGCCGAGCGTATACCCACGCAGCGCCTCGTCCACCGTCAGCCGCAGCGCCGGATACCAGCCGTCCGGCCCCGGTGAACCATCCGCCCGCCGGCGCGTGACGGCAGCATGAATACCCTTAAGCGGTTCAAACGCATCTACCGGCGAGTCCGAGCCGAAGGCCACCACCGCGCCTTTATCAATTTGCAGCCGGGCGTTGTAGCTCCACTGCCCGCGCGCGCCCCAGTAGCGGTCGGCCATCACATAATCCGACGTGGCATGAATCGGCTGCATGGAGGCGATCACGCGCAGTTTCGCCAGCCGGTCGGCATCGTCGGGGTGAATAAGCTGCACATGTTCGATGCGGTGGCGGCGCTGCTCCGGGCCGATACCCCGCGCCGCTTCTTCCCGGCGCACCGCTTCATATACGTCCAGCACCTCATGTACCGCCCGGTCGCCGATAGCATGAATGGTCGAGGGCAGACCGGCGGCGCTGGCACGGCTGACCAGTTCGGCCATTTCTTCCGGGTCAATCGTGGCGATGCCGCGATTTTCCGGTTCACCCTCATAGGGTTCGATCATGTAGGCCGTGCGCGGCCCCAGTGCGCCATCGGCGAAAATCTTCAACCCGCCGATGCGAAGCCAGTCGTCGCCAAAACCCCAGCGCAGCCCGGAATCGAGCGCCGCGTCCAGCCACTGCCGGTTGATGTTTTTGACGGCGCGCAGGTGGAGATTCCCCCATTCGCGTAAAATTTGCAGCGCAGCCAGGCAGGATGGTTCGTCGAAGTCATGGAAGCCGGTCAGCCCTGCCGCCAGCGCGGCCACCTGCGCCGCCTGCATTTCGTCCGCCAACTGCTCGACGGTCGGCGCAGGAATCTGCCCCGCGACCAGTTCCATCGCGTTTTCCAGCAGCACGCCGGTGGGCTGCCCCGCCGAATCCCGCATGATGTGGCCGCCTTCCGGGTCAGGCATATCGGCGGTGATGCCGCACAGCCGCAGCGCGGCGCTGTTGGCCCAGGCCGCATGGCCGCTTTTGGCGCGCAGATACACCGGATGACTGGGTGCGGCGGCGTCCAGGTCGGCGGCGGTTGGAAACGCCCTGTCCGGCCAGATGTCCTGAAACCAGCCATGCCCAGTAATCCACGTCCCCGGCGGCGCGTGATGGGCGCGTTCGGCCACCCTGGCGGCAGCTGTCTGCCGATCAGGCACTTCAAAGACGTTGACCTCGTGCATAGCCCGCGCCGTACCCTGCCAGTGAATATGCGCGTCCACCAGGCCGGGAATCACGGTGCGACCGTTCAGATTTTCCAGCTTCGCGCCGGAAAGCGCCAGCGGTTTCACGTCGTCGTCGCTGCCGTAGGCTGCGATGCGCTCCCCACTAATCGCCAGTGCCGAAACGCGGGGCTGCCGCCCGTTCAGCGTGATGATATTACCGTTGTACAGGATACGATCAATCATGCTCAACCTCGGCCAACGCCTGCCGCACTTCCTCGACCGACGGCGCGCCGTCCAAACCCACGCGCGTCACCGAAAGCGCCGCCAGCCGCGCCGCCACCTGGGCAGCCCGGCGCATATCGTGGTTCAAAAACCCCAGGCTGGAAAGCAAAGCCGCCGCGAATATATCCCCCGCCCCAGTGGGGTGAATCTGTTCGACCTGCGGCGTGGTATAAGGTATCGCCTGGCCGCGCCGGTAGTACGTGCCGCCGCGTTCGGCGCGCGTCACAAACAGGTGTTCCACCGCCCCGGCGAACTCAACTTCCAGTTCCGGCGCTTCCCGGATGTCCTCCTCGCTGAACACCACCACGTTGATATGGCTCAACACGTCGGGGTCAAACCAGCGTTTGAAGTTCACCCGCCCCGCGCCGTCCCACTGCCGCAGCCACCCCTGCAAGGTGAGCATCACGGTCGCGTCCTTGAAGCGCCGCGCGATCTGCGGGTCTACTTCGCCCGTCAGCGGCGCAAGATGCACCAGCGGCGCAGCGCGCCACGCGGCGGGAATATCCTCAAAACCAAGCGGCGCGGCCACCCCACGAATATACTGGATGCGCCCGCTGGGTTCATAAATGTTTTCAAAAGTGCTGGTAGAGGCAGCGGGGAGAACGGCCAGCTCATCAACAAACGGTCGCAGATGTTCCAGCAGCGGCTCGTTTTCGGCGGCGCTGGTCAGCACGCCGGCGCGCAGCCCGAACGCTTTAACAACCCGCGCGGCATAGGAAACCGTGCCGCCCAACAAACGCCCGGCGGGGGTTAGGTCCGCCGTCACATGGCCGATCAGCAGGTAATCCGGCGTCATGACGGCTTGGGAATGATGGTGACTTTGCGGCTGCTGCCCTCGCCGATGCTCTTGGTCTGCACGTCGGCGCGATCACGCAGAGTCAGATGGATGATTCGACGCTCATAAGGCGGCATCGGCTCCAGCGTGACGACCCGTTTGTTCTGTACGGCCTGCTCAGCCATGCGGATCGCCAGGTCGCGCAGCGTCCGCGACCGCTTCATCTTGTAGCCGCCCACGTCCACCACGATATTCGCGCGGTGCTGAAGCTCCCGGCTGGCGATCAAACGGGTGATGTACTGCAAAGCCGCCAGCGTTTCCCCCCGGCGGCCAATCAGAACACTCAGGTTCGGCCCCGTCACGTCCAGCAGCCAGGGGTTCGCCTCACCATCGGCGGCGGCGGCGGCACGCCGGATGACGACTTCGGCGCGGGGGATGTCCATCTTCTCCAGCAAAATGGACAGTACCACTTTGCTCACCCGCGCGTCCTCATCCAGCAGGCGTTCGTCGGCGATTTCCTGCATGTTTTCGACCAGCGAAGCCGCATCGCTGTCGTCTTCATGTTCGATCTCGATTTCGCGTCTGGCGGCATGGTCGGGTGGCCGCTGCGCCGGCGCGGGAACGGCTGACGGCGGGGCAGGCGGGCGGAACGTCTTCAACCGCACGCGCGCCGGCCTTGCACCCAGGCCAAAGACCCCCCGGCTGGGTTCTTCCAGAACCTCGACGATGACATCGCTAGGGGCGGCGCCCAGTTCGGCCAGCCCTTTCGCAATTGCCTCCTCGACGTTCTCGCCGGTCATCTCGATGGAACGTTCTGAACTCATGTGTAAAAAACCTCAATTTTCTCGGTCGGGCGCTCCGGCGCTTTCACTTGGCCGGTTTCGCCCGCTGCGTCTTCGACTTCGGCTGCGTTGTTTTATCGGCGGCCTTTTTCTCCGGCCTGGCCGGGCTGTCGGCTGGCTTTTTCGGTCGGGCTGTGCCGGAGACGGTATCCGCGCCCTCGCCGTCCGGCTTCTTCAACCTCAACAACCGCCGCCAATCTGCCTGCCCTTGCAGCGAATACTGGGCAATCGTGAACAGGTTGGACACCACAAAATAGATCGAGAGGCCGACGGAAAACGACAGCGAGAAAAAGCCCATCATAATCGGCATGATGGTCGTCATGGATTGTGTCATCGCCGCCGCCTGGTTCGGCTGCCCATCTTCGCCGGACGGGGTGGGCGGCGTAATCAGCTTGGACTGCACCCAGGTCGTTACCAGCACCAGCAGCGGCAGCGCCAGCGCAAAAACCGGGTTAGTCGGCGGCGTTGGCGGCTGCGTCAAATCCATACCTAACCAGACGTTGTTCAGCGGCACGAGATGGTCAAGGCCGCCGACCAGAAAACGCCCGCCCAGGTCAATCAATTGCAGCGGCGTGGCCGCCAGCGCATGATTGATCGCCTGATACAGACCAATCCAGATCGGGAACTGAATGAGCAGCGGCAGGCAGCCGCCCAAAGGATTGATGCCGTGCTGGCGGTACAGCGCCATCTGCTCCTGCGCCAGTTTTTCGCGGTCGTTTTTATACTTTTCCTGGAGTTTCTTCAGCTCCGGCTGAAGCGCCTGCATCGCCTTCGACGAGCGCATCTGCTGGATATTCAGCGGGTACATCAGCAGGCGCACCAGGATGGTGAAGATGATAATCGCCACCACCACGTTGCCAAAAATGCTGTACAACACCGTGATGACGGTAACAAACGGGTTAAGGATTAAATCCCACATCTACCTACGCTCCCATCGCCGGGCGATCTACTGCATCGAATACGTCCACAGAAAACGCCCCTGTTCCAGCGTATACGCCACCAATATCTGACCGGGAGACAGCGTGCTGACGATGACATATGGCCCCGGAATATCTGTTTTTTCGTTCGGCTCGATCAGTAGAATATCCGAAAAGATCGGCCCCTGCATCTCTCGCAAAAGCGGACGCCCTTCATTATCCATGACCATACTGCCGTCGCTGCGCTTGAGCCAGTACAAGCGTTGATCGCGGGACGCCACCAGGACGTAATCCCCGGCCACCAGCGGCGTGGGACGAATGGACATTTCGCTGGCTTTTACGCGCCAGATTTCACGCAGCCCGTCGGTTGTATCCAGCGCGTATACGTTACCTACCAGATCAGCCGCGTATAGTATACCATCAACCACCGCCGGCGCGCCCCACACCCAGTCAACCGTGTCGTAGGTGTTCAGGATTTGACCCTGGCGGCTGATTTCAAAAATCTTGCGGGCGAACGAGCCGATATACAGGCGGCCATTGGCGTATGCAGGCGCAGACGGCGCGGCCCCTTCGATATCCAGCTTCCACAGCAGATCGCCCGTCCGGGCGTCCAGGGCATACAGGTAATGGTCGAGCGAGGCGGCATACAGCACATCATCCACCAGCAGCGGCTTCGACCAGATACCGTGTTCGGTCTGCGCCGTCCAGACCACGCTCAAATCTTCGGCATCCAGCGCCAGCAGGTTCTTGGAACTGAGTCCCGCATATACCAGGCCGTCGCCTTCCAGCAGGTCGGCGACGATATGGCCGTTATGGTTGGGAATCGGCGTGCCGCTGCCGTTTTCGACGCGCGCGGTCGGCAGGTCAATGGTATACAAAACTTGGTTATAGGTCACGGCCAGCAGGCGGCCATCGTCCAGCGGCGCCGGCGCGGCAAAAAATTGATTGGCGTTCTGCTTGATTTCCCACAGGCGCGGATTGCCCTGGTCATCCAGGCGAATCTCGCCTTCCTGGTTACGCAGTTTGACGGTTTTTCCATCCACCGGGTCCACCAGCGCCAGCCGGTCGTTAAAAGCCACCAGAATATGCTGTTCCTCGCCGATGACGCGCAGGCCGGCCCAACTGGTGCCTAGCGGCGCCGGGCCGCAGCCCGCCGCCAGCACAACAGACAAAATCGCCGCACCGATCAGCCGGTGCCGCGATAAAAACTTCACGATATTCAAGACGTTACTCCTCAAGATCGGGAACGGGATCATAACCACCCTCATGAAAAGGATGGCAGCGTGCGATCCGCTTAACGCCAAGCCACCCGCCCCGGATCAAACCATAACGTTCAATCGCCTGATACGTGTACTCGGAGCAGGTCGGCGTGTAAATACAGGCCGATGGCAGCATGGGAGATAAAAAGCGTTTATAAAGACGGATCGCGCGCAGGGCTAACCACTTCATCACTCTGCGCCTTTCTGCTCGTCTACCAGCCGCGCCTGATGAACCAGCGCCTCGACCATCAGCCGAATTGCCGCAAAGGATTCTCCCACCAAAGCTGTACGGGCCACAAACACCATATCCCATCCGGGTTTTAATCGGGGATGCAGCTCCCGCACTGCCTCGCGCAGCCGGCGCTTAACCCGATTCCGCGCAACGGCATTCCCCAGGCGTTTGCCGGCGACAAAACCGTAGCGGTTGCAGTCCAGGCCGTTAGGCATCACACTCAGCGCCAGACCTCGATTGGAAAAGGTGCGACCTTCGCGCTTTAAACGGTCAAAATCGCGGCTGTCCCGCAGCCGGAAGCGCCGCTGCATCCGGGCTAGATTATGCTTTCCAGTTCACTTTTTTGACGTGGTTGGGCGTAACGGTCAGCACGTGCCGGCCGCGCAGGCGGCGCGCCTTCAACACCTTACGACCACCCCGCGTTTGCATCCGCTGACGGAAACCATGTACCCGCTTGCGACGGCGAATTTTCGGCTGCCAGGTTCGTTTCGTTGCCATAAAATCAGCGGCGCGATTTCCCCAACGCCGCCTTACCTCCCTTCACGTTCGCGCTTTGTATTTACTTTATACTGGTATCAGCTAAAATATGCTGGGGTGTAAGTATAGCCGATACGCCGATGGTGGTCAACCCAACGCTTGCAATCTGCGTGTTAGCTCAAGTATAATTGTTACACGATCTAACATTTATTATTTCACAACGTGTCGCCGTCCCCCGCCAATCAACTGGAGGCGCAGTCAACTTTGATGATGCCAAGCCACCGCTGGGCGCGTAATCTAACGATCACCGATCAAGACGTAGAGTTCCTGACCAACCTGCTGCTGGAAAAAGAAGTTCCCCTGAAGACGGAAACCCTGGCGCGCGCCTTGATCGAAGAACGTTTGCGGCAGGAAGCCGCCCTCCTGCAAGAACGCTTCAAAGATACCCAGCTCTACAACCCATCTCATAGCTATCAGGTCGGCCAAAAACTGGTCTTTCCGGCCTTTAACTACGAAACCGGCGTCGTGACCGGCATCCGCCCTGGTAACAACCCGGACTACGGCGCGTTTTCGGTGATCGCCGTCCGCTTCGATGACAACCGCTTTAACAACGCCGGCAAACCGCGCGAGTTCGCGGCAGAACTGACCACCCCGCACAAGTTAAGCCAGGACAACGGTAACGGCACGGCCTTCACCACCGGTTTTGATACCTTAAGCGCCGGCGAGATTCTGGAAGCCAACCGGGATGAGATTTTACGGAAGGTCGAAGAGGCGCTTTCCGCCTCGCCCGATTTGGTTTATCTGGCGCAGAAATGGTTCCCCTACGACCTGCTGCTGGAGGCCAACCTCGGCCATCGCAACCTGGCCGAAGCCGTGCTGGATATGGCCGGCGGCGGGCCGCTGACAACCGAAGCGATTCTCCAGGAGATCGGCGGCCTGGGCAAAGCGCCGCAGGAACTCCAGGTTTATTCCCTCAATTATGCCCTCAACGACGATGACCGCTTTGATGAAGTAGGGCCGACCGGTGAGGTTTTGTGGTATCTAAGCCGGCTAGAGCCGCCGGAAGTTCGCCAGATGCCGGCGGCGCTGCGTTATACGCCGATTGATTATGACCGCAGCCTGCTGGCACCCGATATGCTGACCCTGGAAGCCGAAATCGGCGACGATGCCTCGCTGGTCCTCCGCGACTACACGCCACAAACTCGGCATGTAGTCGTTGAGAAGCGTTCCGTTTGGCCTTACCTCAACCGACTGTTTCACTGCGCTCGCTACGGTGTCGGCAAGCTGAATGCCGGCGCGGCTCCGCGCTTGGTACACAGCGACCTCGTCGAGGTTTATCATGTCCCACGCAATGTCGCCCCGCTTGAGGTACAGGCTTCCGTTTCCGCTTTGGTGTCGGAGGTAGTAGAGGTAA
>QUBZ01000211.1 GCA_014338005.1 Chloroflexota bacterium
CAGGCCACCCTGATGCTCGGCACGGCGGTGATTACGACGGCGGCGCTGGGTTTTCTGGGGTTGTGGCAGCAGCCGCCCTGGCCGGAACTGGGTAAAATGCTGGCCGAAAGCCAGCCGGCGCTGGCCTCCGGCAAATGGTGGGTGATGCTGTTCCCAGGCCTGACGATCATTCTAATCGTGCTGGGTTTTAACCTGCTCGGCGATGCCCTGCGCGATGCGCTCGACCCTCGGCTGCGCGGCAGCGATTAGGCCGCCTACCGGCCTGTAAACTGTGGAGGACGTTTTTCCAGGAAGGCCGCCACACCTTCCCGGTGATCGTCGGTCGCCCCGGCCAAATCCTGGAGTTCGGCCTCTTTTTCCAGCGTGGATTCCAGATCGTGATCGAGCGCAAAATCAACCGCCTGTTTGATGTAGCCGATGGTGCGCGTGGGCGCATCGGCAAAAGCGCGCGCCGTTTTGTATACCGCATCCATCAGGCTGCCATCCGGCACAATCTCGTTAACCAGCCCAAACGTCAGCGCCTCGTCTGCCGCCACACGCCGCCCGGTAAGCATCAAATCCAGGGCGCGCGTTAACCCGACCAAACGTGGCAGCAGCCAGGTCGCGCCGCTGTCCGGCACGAGGCCGATTTTGACGAACGCCTGCATGAACGAGGCGCTTTCGGATGCGATCCGTAAATCGCAGGCCAGCGCCAGGCTCATCCCTGCCCCGGCAGCCACACCGTTCACAGCAGCAATGATCGGCTTTGGCAGGCGGCGCATCAGCAGCACCAGCGGATTATAGGTTTCCCGCAGCAGTTCCCCAAAATTCACCGGCGTCCCGTCTTCCACCGCCGCCGCCAGGTCTGCGCCGGAGCAAAAACCCCGCCCTGCCCCGGTCAGCACAATCACCCGCACTGTTTCATCGTCGGCAGCCTGCGAAAAAGCGGCGATTAATTCTCGGCGCATCGTATTATTCATCGCGTTCAGCCGTTCCGGGCGGTTCATGGTGATGGTCAGCACTGCGCCGTCTATCTGGTAAAGCAGCGTCTCAAAAGTCATCTTTTCCCCTCGCCTGATACAAACTCCGTACACCGCATTTTCTATCAACTCGCAGCCAGAACTATAACAGCATTGTGCCGCAAAAACACCCTGCCCCATCCAGGCCGATCACCAACGCCGCGCTTGGGATTCGTTTCCGAACGGAGTAGACTTATATGGGCGTGTTCGTCCCGGCGGAAACCGCCGTACAAGACCCATAAAAAGTTGAGGAGGGCCTGTGAAACGCATTGCCGTTTTAACGAGCGGGGGCGACGCCCCCGGCATGAACGCGGCTATTCGCGCCGTCGTGCGAACCGGCGTCGCCAGAGGGTGGGAAGTCTACGGCGTCGAACAGGGTTACAGCGGCCTCATCGCCGGCAGTATGCGGCCAATGGGCCCCCGCGATGTCAGCAGCATCATCCAACTGGGCGGCACGATGCTCGGCAGCGCCCGCTGTCCTGAGTTTAAAACCGAAGAAGGACGGCTGCGCGCCATCCGTGAACTGCGGAAGCGGGATATTGACGGCCTGGTGGTGATCGGCGGCAACGGATCACAAACCGGCGCTTTTGCCCTTTCCGAAATGGGTTTTCCGGTCGTCGGCGTCGCCTCGACCATTGACAACGACCTCTACGGCTCGGAAATCACCATCGGCGTGGATACCGCTCTGAATATCGCCCTGGAAGCTATTGACCGCCTGAAAGTTACCGCTTCATCGCACCAGCGCGCCTTTTTAATCGAGGTCATGGGGCGCGACTGCGGTTATCTGGCGTTGATGAGCGGAATCGCCGGCGGCGCAGAAGCCATCGTCATCCCTGAGGTTGAAGTCCAGCCGGCAGAAATCGCCCGCGAAC
>QUBZ01000007.1 GCA_014338005.1 Chloroflexota bacterium
GCGCTTTGTCTACGACGAACTGCACGACGGCGGCAGCGAGCGCCGTATTATCGAAAAACCGGTGCGCGTGAAAGCCGGCCCGGCGGGCGAGCCGCTGCCCGCGCCGCAGAAGGACGTTCGACGTTCCGTGCTGCTGTTACAGGCGGCACAGGCGCGGCGCGAAGCGATCCAGTCCGCCGACCGGGGCGATTATAAAGAAGCCTCGCAGTCCCTCCATGCGGTCGCGGATGCCATCGAGCAGTCCGGCGCGCTGGATGACGAACTAAACGAGGAACGCGACGCGCTGCGGAAACAGGCGCGCGACCTGGAAAGCGGCGCGGCATATTACGATAAATACAGCCGTAAATCTATGGCGACGCAGGCTTTTTATACCATGAGCGACTGGCACGAAGGCACGCAGAGCCTTCGCACCAGGGAGCTGGAGCGCGCCGTCAAAAAGCCGGCCATCGAGCGAAAACCCGGCGTGACGCCGGCGGCCCTGATGTGGAACAACCACCGCTTTCCCCTGGAAGGTGACTTAATCCGCGTGGGGCGGGCGGCGCAGAACGACATCGTGATTGACCGGCGCAGCGTGTCGCGTTTTCACTGCCAGATCACGCGGCGGGACGATGGGCTGGCGCTGGAAGACCTGAGCAGCACCAACGGCACGTTCGTTAACGAGGCGCGCCTGAACGGAGCGCACGTTTTGAGCGTGGGTGACGTGGTGCGCCTGGGCGATGAGCAGGTCGTTTTCCACGAGTAGATGCTTTAAAATACGCCCGGTTAATCTTCCCATAAACTGTGAGGCTTTCACGATGACAGCTTACGAAACCTATCCGGTTGAGGTTGCCGGGGTCCGGCGCGAACTGCGCCTGTTTGAAATCAAACCCGGCGTGCGGATCGCCATCCTCAATATCCTGGGCGATACCGAACTGGTCGAAGCGGTGAGCAAAGAACTGGCGCTGAGGCTGCTGACGCTTGAGGCGGACGTGCTGGTGACGGCGGAAGCCAAAAGCATCCCGCTGGCGCATTCGCTGTCCCTGCACATGAATAATTTACCCTACGTCGTGCTGCGGAAATCCTACAAGCCGTATATGGGCGATGCGCTGCAATCTGAAACGTTGAGCATCACCACCGGCGCGGCGCAAACGCTCTACTTGGACGAAAAAGATCGCGGGCTGGTGGCCGGGAAAAAAGTCATCATCGTGGACGACGTGATTTCCACCGGCAGCACGCTGCAAGGGATGCGCCTCATCATGAACAAAGCCGGAGCGCAGATCATCGCGGAGGCGGCCATCTTCACCGAAGGCGACCGCGCCGCCTGGTCGGACATTATCGCGCTCGGCCATCTGCCGGTGTGGATAAACGGCTGAGAGCCGCCGCGCGTTTAAGGCCGGAACGTCAGCATATCGTCCGGCTGCGGCTGGCCGTCCTGGAAAACCGGCAGGCGCTCCATAGACGGCCAGCGATACCAGCCCAGCGATACCGCTTCAACCTGTTCTGCCGGCGCGGTAAATGTGTACGTGGTGACGATGGTCTGCCCCGGCTGCCAGGCCCAAGTGGGGAACTGGCCGTCGTAGGGTAGGGCGTCCTGCTGGCTCAGCAGCGTCCCATCGGCAGCTTTAAGGTGCACGAACAGCGTATAGCTGGCCTCGACCGGCATCAAAACTCGCCAGTACAGCCGCATCTCCAGCGCCTCGCCGGGGCGCAGCGACTCCGGCGAGGGATAATCCGCGCCGATCAGTTCGATGGAATCGCCAAAACGAGCGCGGATGTTAAAAGCGGGTGCGCCGGCGGTGGTGTAATGTTCCGGCTGGATGGCCGAACGTCCTACCAGCGCCCAGGTATCGAACACCGCGCCGGTTTCGGAGAGAAGCGGTCTGGCCGTTGGGCCGGGGTAAGTGTAGACGGACACGGCGAAACGGTAGCCGCCCGGCGGCGCGTCGTCGAACATCTGCACCCAGCGCGTTTCGGTGATAATTTCGCCCGGCCTCCACATCACGGTTGGGTATAGGTAGCGTAAAATCAGTCCCTCGCTGTCCTTCTGGACGCCCCGGCTGGTATCGGCATAATCCCAGGCTTGCAGCCGCACGAAATAATCCGCGCCGGCGCGTTCGGTCAGCCGCCAGCTTAAGGTAACGGGTATCCATTGGCCGGGCGTGAGGCTTTCCGGCGCGTCCAGGGCCAGCAGTTCCAGCCGCCCGTCAAACAGCGCCAGCCGCCCGGTTGAGGCGGGCAAATCCGGCGCGTTCTGGAACGGGTTAGCGTCCGCCGTGATGACCAGCTTTCGCCCGACCAGCCAGCCCAACGCGGTGCTTAAATCCTGGCCTTCGGTGGACAGCCGCCTTTCCAGCCCTTGCGCGGCATCCAGCGACAGCGGCGGCAGGATGACGATTTCGCCGGCGTCCGGTCGGAGCAGGGCGTATTGCAGCGGCAGCCGGTCGCTTTCCGGGAAGCCGTAAGTGACGCTGGCGGTCGGGCGCAGCAGCCGGCCGGCGGGCAGGCTTTCGCCGTCCAGCGCGGCCCGCACGGTGGGGAACGCCTGCGGGCGCAGCAGCGCCGCCGCGCGGTTGGTGTTCAACTGCTCGACCGGCAGGTAAACCGGCTGTTCAGATTCCTGAATCTGGCGCAGCAGGTCGGCATAACCCAGGCCGAAATAATAGGCCCAGCTGTAAACGCTGGTGGGGTCGTCCAGCAGGCGCGGCTGGCGATTGAAGTGATAGGCTACGTGGTCGCGCGTGCTGGCGGGCGTGAAGATGAAGGTAACCACCAGCGCCGCCGCTGCCGCCGGTCGCAGACGCCTGCTCGACCGGCGCAGCAGTTCGCCCGCGCCAAAACCCACCAGCAGGCCGAGCGGCGCGAAAATGCCGATCATACGAATCGGCTGTTCCGGCACGTTGGACAGGATGTTGGGCGCGATCATCACCAGGATGTACACCGGTGGAATGAGGCTGATGCCGTCCCGCCAGCGCCGCAGTGTGAACAGCAGCCCGGCAGCGAACAGGGCGATTTGGGCGGGGTTCAGATAGGCGGCGGTGTAGGGGTTGTACACCGGGAAAAACACCGTATCCGGGATGAAGATGGGCTGGAAGGATTTTTGAACCTGCGCCATCAGAGTCGGCGCGTCGGCCAGCGGATTAAAGCCGGGGACGGCCAGGGCTTCGATGCGGGCGGAAAGCCAGTTGGGAATCCACAGGAACATCAGCAGCCAGGGCAGCAGGGCGGCAGCGCCGCTGGCGGCCAGCAGCGCCAGGTGTTGGCGGCGCGGCCAGCGAAAAGCCCTCGCGGTGGACAGCAGCCCCAGCGCCAGCAGCAGCGCCGGCGCAAAAGCGATGCCCCCCAGGTAGAAGGTGATCGCCAGGGCGGCGAAAACACCGGCCAGCACATAATAACGCGGACGCCCGGCGCGCCAGGCCCAGGCCAGCGCCGCCGTCGCCATCATGGTGGTGAAGGGTATCCAGTTGGCGGCGTAAATCGCCCGCCCGATGATGACCGCAGGCGGCAGCGCGGCCAGCGTCATCCCGGCTGCGGCGGCGATAGTGTCGCGGTGCGGATGCCGCCGGTACAGAGCGCGGGCGGCGGCGATGGTGGCGGCCACGCCCAGCACGCTGATGAAGGCGTGGAACAGCCGCCCGGTGAACGGCGTGACGCCGGTGAACGCCAAAAATCCGGCGCGGACGGCGGCATCAAACGGCTCCGGGATGCCCTCGAAATTCGGCAGCAGGCCGTAGCCCTGGATGAGCCGCCATGACCGCTGGAGGTTTTCGGCCTCGTCGAAGTGCAGCCCCGGCGGCATGGCAGACAGATCGGCCACGCGCAGCCAGAACGCGGCCAGCAGCGGGACGATCAGCAGCAGCGTAGAAAGGCGTCGGTTAGGTGCGAACATGCGCCGGAGTTTAAATGACGGCGCGCCTTCGCGCAATGACCGGCCCGCGCCGGACGGGCCGGTTTAAAAGGCAAGGCACGCCGCCGAAAAAAGAGGTTGTTCAGCGGCTTAAATCGTGCCATAATATTAAACAAGAGTGATGAGGCTCGCTCTAGCGCCAGCAGCTTAAACTGTCATCATCTGACTGATAGCCTCTACCTGCACCCCCTCGGTGTTGGTAGAGGTTTTTTGCTCAGTAGGGACAGGAGGTGTATTGTCATGGTGAGCATCTTCTGTATCGGCCTTCTTTTACTGCCGTTTGTGATGCTCGGTTTTTTTATACTCCGCGACCGTTTTGTCGAAAGACGCGACCGGCAAATTCTGGAAAAATCCTGGCATCTTGAACATCTCTTTAAAGAAGTCAGCGGGCAGGACCGAAAACTGACCCGGATTTATCTGCAATCTTCCGGCGGCAGCGCCTACCCCTATGACCTGTTTATGATTGAATATTCCGGGGGCGCGCACCCCACCGATACCATCTGGCTGCCGGTGCGGCATTTTTTGAACGCTGGTGATGATACCCTCAAACATATACTGGCAGATGAACTGGCTCATCCGGGCGAGTACACCATCAAGGACTGGCAGGAAGCCGTTTACGAGTTCGTTATGCGCGAAAGGCAAAACCCCTATCAAAAGCGCCCCCCGGCGTGGAAGAGATGGCTCAAGACATTTCAGACTTAATGCCAGATACACTTTCTTCGCCGCCAGATGTCCCCGGACGGCTGCTCTTGAAGTCATCATCGAAGGCTCAAACCGCCGAAAACAAAAAGGCCAACCTGTTAATCTTATGAAGGTTGGCCTTGTGGGCGCAGAGGGACTTGAACCCCCGACCTCACGGATGTGAACCGTGCGCTCTGTCCAGCTGAGCTATGCGCCCGTTTGGTGCTTGTGGATTGTGAAAAAGAGTATAGCATAAGGCGCGGCGGCAGGCAAGATCGGAGTTTATCGTATGCTGCGTCTTCTGTTGATTCTGCTGGTCGGCGGCTGCATCGCCCCGGCGGCCAGCACACCCGCGCCGGGCATCCCCGAGTCTGCCATCAGCGACGGCTGGCAGACCCTCGCGCCAGGGCTGGAACGCCGCATCATTGCGCCGGAAGCCGGGAACGCGCTTTCGCAGCTTCTCGTGCTGCGCTTTGACCCGGCACACTATACCTTCCGCGCGGTTTATCGCCCCGGCCAGCCGCTGAATGTCGTTCAGTGGCAGCAGGAACTGACCGGCGCGGCGGCTTTTATCAACGCCAATTTTTTCACGCCGGAGCATCAAATCCTGGGGCTGCTGGTGGCCGACGGTGCGGTTTATGGCAGCGCCTATACCGACCGGGGCGGCACGTTCGCCGTGCTGGACGGCGCGCCGCGTATTTTCGCCAACGCCAGGGCTGCTCCGGCTGGCACACCGGAGCAGGCCGTCCAGGGTTTCCCCATGCTGGTGAGGGATGGCCTCCAGGCTTATACCAGCGCCGCGCCCGACCGCGCCACCCGCCGCACCGTCATCGGGCAGGATGCTCAGGGGCGCGTGGTGTTAATCGTCACGCCGCTGTTGGGGCTGACACTACATGACCTGAGCGCCTACCTGCCCGCCAGCGACCTCGGCCTGGTGAACGCCTTCAACCTGGACGGCGGCGGTTCGACGCTGCTGTTCCTGGCCGCCCCTGGCGAACCGGAATATTTTTTGCCCTCGCGCGATCCTGTACCGGCGGTGCTGGCGGTGTACCCGCGCGGCTCGTAAACCGGCGTTTTATATACCGTTTGCTGGCTGTTTCCTGTTATAGTAGGGGAAAAAATAAGGCGCGGAAGGGAGCGGCACTTATGCAAAAGTGGGAATATCTGGTGGTTTATATCCAGGGGCGCGAGGTGAACCCTGAAGTGACGGACAGGAGCTTTGACGTTCACGCCAGCGCCGACAAATACACCGAACAGCTGAACAAATACGCCAGCGGCGGCTGGGAACTGATGCAGTTCGAGTGGGATGACGACAAAGGTGTGAAGGCTCTTTTTAAACGTCCGCGAGGTTAAATGATGGCGACTCCCAAAGTGTATCATCGTCCGAAAACGCTGGCGGAAGCGTTAAACCTGGCAGTACAGCCGGGAAGCGCGGCGCTGGCGGGCGGCGCGGCTACGTTCGACCGCCTGGACGCCGCGATGGACATTTTTATTGATCTGCAAGCCGTACCGGAACTGAAGGGCATCGAGCGCCATGAAGGCGGCTGGTTGGTGGGCGGGGCGTGCCGCCTGGAACAGATCGTTGAACTGGCCGGCCTGCCGGAAACGCTGCGGCGCGCGCTGACGCGGGCCGTCCCGGTGAACCTGCGTAACGGCACATCGGCTGCCGAAAGCCTGCTGCGCCCGGCGTATTTCGGCGAATGGGTGGCGGTGCTGGCGGCGCTGGATGCCGGGGTTCGGCGGGCGCTGCCCGGCGGCCAAACCGAAACGTTTTCAATCACCGAAACGGCGCTGGTGGAGGGGGGAAGCCGGAATCTGGCAGATGGCATCCTGACCGGCCTGTTTATCCCGGCGCTCAAAGCGGGCGAGGCACTGGAAGCGGCCTTCGTGGCGCGCACCCCGGCGGATGCGCCGATTGTCAGCGCGGCGGTCTTCGTGCGGGTGGATGGGCGCGGTTCGGTCGAAACGGCGTTCGCTGCCCTGCATGGCGTGTCGGCGGCCCCGGCGCTGAATGTTCATCTGCCGGTTTTACAGGGGCGGGCGCTGGATGAGCCATCTATCGCAGCCGCAGCGCGGCTGGCCGCCGAGGGTCTTACCCCGGTGAGCGATTATCGCGGCAGCGCAGCCTACCGGACGGCGATGGCGTCCATCCTGGCGCGGCGGGCTTTGGAAGCGTGCCGGGAGTCCCTGAGTTAGGAGTGAAATCGGGCAGGACGGAATATGCGCGGGCATTTTCCAGACTGCCGGCGCGAAGTGAAAGGTGGAAACATTGCCTGCACAGGATGAGCGGCTCGATGCTGCGCGGTATTACATCGGCGTGTTGAATCTGGAAGCGGCGCGGGAAATCCTGCTGGATTACCTGCGCGACCATGCGGCGGATGCCGAGGGCTGGTATCTGCTGGGGCAGGCGTCGGATGATGATGGTCTGGCGATCATGGCCCTGGAGCGCGCCCTGGAACTGAAACCGGATTATGAGGACGCTACGATTCTGCTGGCCGGAATCAAACGCGATGCCGAGATGATTACCTACCCGACCAAAGAAGATGACGACCCAAAACCGGAGGAAAAACCATAACGGCATGGAGACACAGGCTGAACTTATCAACCAACTGGATGCTTCTCACAAGACTATGCGCGCGCTGCTGGATGAAATCCAAACGGGCGCGGAAGTTTACGCCGGCTGGACGATTCGAGAAGTGCTGGCGCATCTGACCGGCTGGGACGAGGCTGTAGCCGCTTCGCTGCGCGCGTATGCCAAAGGCAGCGAGGCCGCCATCGCCGCCTATCGCGGCATTAACGACTATAATGCGCGTTCGGTGGAAACGCGCGAGGGTTTAAATTACGAACAGACCTGCCGCGAGTGGGAACTGGCGCGCGAAGAACTGAAAGCGGCGCTGCTGGCGCTGACCGACGAGCAGTACGCCGGGGAACTGCTGTATCCCTGGGGGCAGCGCGGGTCGGTTCCGGGGCTGGTGCAAATTTTCATCCACCACGAACGCGACCATGCCGAGGAGATACGGGGATTGATGGGAAAACGAGACGCGGTTTAGAGAAGTGGGGAAATGAGAACGTTTACAGCCTATATTGAATTTGACCCTGAAACAAAAACCTATGTAGGGATTGTGCCGGGAATTCCGGGCGCGCATACCGTTGGTGATACACTCGATGAACTTCAAGCCAATCTCAAAGAAGTGCTTGAACTGATTCTTGAAGATTATGAGGAAAATTTGGACGACCTCCCGCGATTTATCGGAGTCCAACAAATTGAGGTTCAAGCGTGAGCAAGCTGCCCATCGTCAATTTTCGTATCTGGAATGAACTACTACTGCGGCTTGGCTTTGAGGCGATCCGTCAAAAAGGAAGTCATGTTTTCTATCGTCACTCTGATGGCCGAACGACCACCGGCCACATCATAAGGGAAAAGATTTGCCACGCTCCTTGACACGGAAGATTATGAACGACATCAATTTAACGCCTGAGCAGTTCAAAGAAGAGTTGGAAAATCTGTAAAACGATGGAGATCAAATACGACGCGAAAACCGACATGATGTATATCCGGTGGCACACTCAAATGAATTTGCAACAGGAGGTTGTCGTGTCTGATGAATATCTCAAAAATTTGGAGTGAGGAACTTCGTCAACTAGTGCTGCACATTTTATCAGAACCTAAAACAGTTTATGGTTACACTCACCGACCATACATGACTACTTATCAAATTGCGTTAGCAGTCAAGAAACATCGCCCGGATATTTTTGAAGCGGCAGGGAAAACGCTTGGCGGCAAAGGAGCAGGTCGTAATATGTTTGCTGCTTACTTGGGAAAAGCCATTATGGACAATTTCTCCCCGTCGCAACCAGAATCACCAATCGAGTACGCACTTCTATCCCACGACTATCTTGTCTCCGTCAAATTCGAGGACAATGTAGAATCTTCTCTCATTGCTTCTAAAGAGGCGATGGTTATGTTCCGTCTTAAAGAACAACCATAAGCACCCAAACGAGTAAAACCCCATGCACATCACGATCACGATTAACCACGAAAAAAAGACGTTTGACGTACAGCCGCACGAACGACTGCTGCGCCTGCTGCGGCGCGAGGGGTATTTCAGCGTCAAGTTTGGCGACGAACACGGGCTGACCGGCGCGGACGCGGTGCTGCTGGACGGCCAGCTTGTGAACTCTCAGACGATGCTGGCGGCGCAGGCCGACGGCCACGAGATTTTGACGCTGGAAGGCATCGGTTCGTCGCGCAGCCTGCATCCCTTACAACAGGCGTTCATTGAAACCGGCGCGATTCAGTCCGGCTACAACACCCCGGCGCAAATCTTGGCCGCTTACGCGCTGCTCCAGCGTAACCCGAACCCGACCGAGGCCGAAGTGCGCGAGGCGATTGCCGGCGTGCTTGACCGCGAGACGGGTTATGTCAAGCCGGTGCAGGCCATCCTGCGTGCGGCGGCGGTTATGCGCGGCGAGGATGTGCCGCCCTACGAACCACTGGAGCGCGCCATCCCCGCGCCGCCGGGACTGTTTGAGTCGCCCTGGCCGTTCGAGCCGGAAGGTGACGGCGGCGATACCGGCGGCGTCCGCACGCGCACCATTCCGGCGCTGATCGTCGCCCCGCCGGAGGTGGCCGAACGGCGGGTGATCGGCAAGCCGGAACCGAAAGTAGATGCCGTCAAACTGGCGGCGGGCAAGCCGGTTTATACCGATGATATTGAAATGAAGGACATGCTGCACGCGGCGCTGCTGACCAGCCCGCACGCCCACGCGCGCATCACACGTATAGATACCAGCCGCGCGAAGGCGCTGCCAGGCGTTCATGCGGTGCTGACTTACCAGGACGTGCCGCGCGTGTTATATGCTTCCGGCGGGCAAAGCTACCCGAACCCGAAGCCTTACGATCAGGTCAGCCTGGATTATAAGGTGCGGCACGTGGGCGACCGGGTGGCCGTCGTGGCCGCCGAAACGCCGGAGATCGCCCGCGAGGCGCTGGAACTGATCGAAGTGGAATACGAGGTGCTGCCCGCTGTGTTCGACCCGGAAGCGGCCATGCAGCCCGGCGCGCCCATCATCCATGACGACCCGGCGGTTGAGGGCATTCACGACCGGGAACGCAATATCGTGCATCACATCGAGGCAGAAGTCGGCGACGCCGAGGCGCAGTGGGCGAAAGCCGACCGGATATTTGAAGGCGAGTACCGCGTGCATCAGGTGCAGCAGGCCAGCATCGAGCCACATGTATGCGTGACGTGGTGGGATGAGGACGACCGGTTGGTGATCCGCACCAGCACACAAGTGCCGTTTCATGTGCGCCGCATGATCGCACCGCTGGTCGGCCTGCCGGTCAAGCGCATTCGCGTTATCAAACCGCGCATCGGCGGTGGTTTTGGCGGTAAGCAGGAAATGCTGATCGAAGACCTGTGCACGCATCTGACGCTGGCGACCGGACGCCCGGTGCGCTTTGAGTATACCCGCGAGCAGGAATTCACCAGCGCGCGCAGCCGCCACCCGCAGATTTTGCGCTTTAAAACCGGCGTAACTCAAGATGGGCAGATCGTCGCTGCCGAATTGTACATCATCGGCAATACCGGCGCGTATGGCACACACGGCCTGACGGTGCAGATGGTGTCCGGCTTTCGCGGCCTGACGACCTACAACGCGCCTTACAGCCGGTTCGTCTGCGACGTGGTGTATACCAACGTTCCCTCGCCGGGCGCGTACCGGGGTTACGGCGCGCCGCAGGCGTTGTTCGCGCTGGAAGTGCATATGGAAGAAATCGCCCACGCGCTGGGTATGGATGTGATCGAATTCAAGCGCAGGAACTGGATTAAAGTCGGCGACGTGATGGTGATGTCGGTCGCGCTGGGTGAAGGCCGCGAGGGGTTCGAGCAGATCGTCAAAACCAACGCGCTGGCCGAATGTGTCGAAATCGGCGCGCGGGCGATGGGCTGGTACGACAAACGTGGGCGCGAACGCACCGTTCCCGGCCAGCCGCACCTCAGACGCGGCATCGGTCTGGCGGTGGCGATGCACGGCACGGGAATCGCCGGGCTGGATATGGGCGCGGCCAGTATCAAAATGAACGACGACGGCTCGTTTAACCTACTGTTCGGCGCGACCGACCTGGGGACAGGCGCGGATACGGTGCTGGCGCAGATCGCCGCCGAAACGCTGGGCGTGCCGGTGAAAGACATCATCGTTTACGCGGCGGATACCGACATGACGCCGTTTGATACGGGCGCGTATGCCAGCAGCACAACCTATATCAGCGGCGGCGCGGTGTTAAAGGCCGCCGAACAGGTGCGCCAGCAAATCCTGAAACACGCCGCCGAGCATCTGCTGGACTGTTCGCCGGATGAACTGGAACTGGAAAACCGGCAGGTCGTTCACCGCGACGGACGCAGCGTGACGCTGGAACAGGTGGCGCTGCACAGTCTGCACCAGGCTGACCAGAAGCAGATCATGGCGAACGCCAGCCACATGAGCTACGAAAGCCCGCCGCCCTTCGCCGCCCAGTTTGCCGAAGTGATCGTGGATACGGAAACCGGCCAGGTGACGGTTGAGCGCCTGCTGATGGCGGTGGACTGCGGAATCGCCATCAACCCGATCACCGCGTCTGGGCAGGTGGAAGGCGGCATGGTGCAGGCGCTGGGTTATGCCCACTGCGAGGAAATGCCCTACGATGAACGGGGACGCTTGCAGGCCGCCGATTTTCACGGCTACCACCTGTACCGCGCCGACGAAATGCCGGAACTGGAAGTGATTTTCGTGGAGACGTATGAAGCCAGCGGGCCGTATGGCGCGAAGGCCGTCGCGGAAATCCCGAAGGACGGTGTAGCCCCGGCGCTGGCGTCGGCCATTTATGACGCGACCGGCGTGATGATCCGTGAGCTGCCGTTTACGCCGGAGCGCGTCTGGCGGGCGGTTAACCCCTGATTAAGTTTCGGCGCTTCGTCCCAGGGCTGCGACCGGTGTGCTACAATTCAGCCCTGGCAAGTGATTAACACAAGGAGCAGCAGGTATGCCTAAAGCGGTTCTGATGGATATGGACGGCGTTCTTATTCGCGGCAGCCAGGTTATCCCCGGCGCGGTGGACTTCATCGAACGGCTGAAACGTGATGGTGTGCCGTTTATGGTGCTGACCAACAACAGCCGCTTCACCCCGCGTGATCTGCACGCGCGGCTGATGTCTATCGGGCTGGATATTCCAGAGAAAAACATCTTCACGTCGGCGCTGGCGACGGCGCGCTTCCTCGATACGCAGCGTCCCCAGTCCACCGCTTATGTGATGGGCGAGGCCGGGCTGACGACCGCGCTGCACGAGATCGGCTACGTGATGACCGAACATAACCCGGAATATGTCGTCCTGGGCGAAACCCTGTCCTACAGCTATTCGCAGCTTACCCGCGCCAGCCAGTTGATTATGGCCGGGGCGCGTTTTATCGCCACCAATCCCGACCCGAACGGCCCGACCGACCGGGGCATCGTGCCGGCCTGCGGGGCGGTGGCGGCGCTCATCACCGAAGCGACCGGCGTCAAAGCCTATTTTGTCGGCAAGCCGAACCCGCTGATGATGCGCGCGGCGCTGCGGCAGATCGGCGCGCACTCGGAAGAAACGGTGATGATCGGCGACCGCATGGATACCGACATGGTGGCCGGCATCGAAAGCGGCCTGGAAACCATCCTGGTGCTGACCGGCGTCACCACCGCCGACAGTGTAGACCGCTTCCCGTACCGCCCGCACCGCGTCGCCGAGTCCATCGCGGAACTGATAGACATGCCGATTGGATGAGGGGGGCAGTTGGCACTTTAGCCCATAGAGATAGTCCCCGGCGCGCACAGCGTCGGGGATACACTGGACGAGATGTAAGCGAACCTGAAAGAAGTGCTGGAACTGGTGTTAGCGGAACGCGGCGAGGAACTAGATGATTTGCCGCGTTTTGCCGGTCTAGACCTGGAATACTAATGAGTCTCACTTCATTCCTTAAATGTAAAGATGTGAGCGCGAAATTTCGGGAGACTTTTGCCCTACCGGCTACACCTCCCCTCGACAATTTGCGTGCTGAACCGCTAACGAAGAATTATAGTCTGGTCGGAACCGCTTTTGATTATCTGCTTCGGTTTTATTTGGAGCGGTTATATCCCTTTGCACAAGCTAAGTATTGGATTGCTGAATCTGCTTTAACCTGTTCTATACTTCAAAATAATAAAGCGATATACAAGCAAGTGCGTACAATCGTTCAGACTGCACGAGAACTACAGACAACATACTTGCAGGGCGGGCAAATAACCGATGAACTGCTTCGCGCTTGTCTGTTGTTAGCTCAGATTGACCCCATTTTTAGACGAAGCGTGATCGTCCCAAACTTCGGACACATTGATGAATGCGACATAGCTGACTTGCGAAACCTGATTAGTCTTGTAACTCCTGAAACGTTTCCTATAAGGGATATATGCCTTTTAGATCCGACATTTGGAGCAGCTTCTTTGCTGGTAGGAGGGGCAGATGTTGATTTGGTGATTGATGAGGCGATAGTTGATATTAAAACAACTATCAATCCGAAGCTCCAACGCAAACATTTCAATCAGGTGCTTGGCTACTATATCCTGTCCCGAATTGGTAAAATTGAAGGCTTGCCTACGAACCATTGCATCTGCCAAATCGGCGTTTATTCAGCGCGGTTTGGCGAGCTATATCTTTTTAATGTTGAGAAATTAGCTAATGAAGACACAATCAGGGCGTTTTCTCGATGGTTTATTGATCGCGCACAACAAGAATTTGGCACAGAATTAGCGAAACTGAACAGTTTGCTTTATTAGCCTACTTCTGTCTGAAAAAGCATCCTGGCGGCCTCCCTCTATTGAGAGAAGCCGCCGGGTGATCGCTCGTTTTGATTATGCGCGTTAACTCTGTCGCGCGCGTTTGCGCTCCCCTTTACCTCGCCCAAACAGCTTCGGCAGGAACATGCCGGTGCGGGCGCGGTACTGGCGGTAAGCCTCGCCGAACTCGGCTTCCATGTCGGCTTCTTCGCGGCGGGCCAGCCGGTAGTACAGCGCCAGCAGCAGCGGGTACATGATGAGCATCGGCAGCGTCGCCCAGTCGAACAACATGCCCAGCGTAATCAGCCAGAAGCCGGTGTACTGCGGGTGGCGGATGTGGGCGTAAATGCCCTGCGTGACCAGTTCGCCCCGGCCTTCTTCCTTGCTCCAGTAGTGTTTGTAGATGTCGCGCCAGCCCCAGATAATCAGCACCGCGCCGATGCCGATGCAGACGTAGGACAGCAGCAGCCCCAGGTCGCCGAAAAGGCCGTTGAGCGTATGCCCCCACAGCACGCCGTCCGGCAGCGCCTTGCCGAACACCCAGGTCAGCGCGTACATACTCAGCGGCACGCCGAACATTTCCAGCGCCAGCGCGATGATGAAGGCCAGGTAGACGCTGGCGGGCTTGCGCTGGCTCTTTTTATAGAAGGGCGTAAAAAACAGGAACAGGCCGAAGATCACAATCCACAGAATAACGTAGCCCCACTGATTAAAATGGCTGATGGCGGTGTCGTCCATCGCTGGTTTCCCCCTTATTATATTGATGGCGTCGTTTCTCTGACCTTTTACGAAAGATCGCGCCAAAAGGTGTAAACTGGTGACAGGAATCATGTTTTGGCCGGACAGGTGTCATATAAACTGTAATGTTAGAGGTTTTCCGGCTGCGGTAATCTTGACTTGTAACGGTCTTTAGAGCGTGGTACTTTAGTATTATCATTCACAAGCAGATTTCGGTGAGGGCGAGGCACGCCGTATGAGCAATACCCAAAAGTCGGCAAACTGGCAGGACTGGAGCCTGATTGGTTTGCGCGGTGTCTTCCTGGCTCTGGCCGGCGTGTTGTTATGGACGGCACGAACGCCAGAGGGGTTCGTTCAGTATCCGGCGAACGATGTTCTGCTGGCGGTCGGCGTTGGCGTGGTGGCGACCGTTCTGTTCGCCGTTGTGGCGCTGCTGCCCGATCTGCACAAGGCGCTGCCGGTTGTGCTGGCGGTGGGTGACTGGGCGACCGCCGGGATATTGGTTTATGTCAGCCAGGGGGATGCCACGCTGATGGTGGCGGCAGCCGGGTTTATCATCGTTTCCGGTATGCTGCGGCTGGGGCCGCTGTGGGGCGTCGTGCAGGCGGTGGGGGTGCTGGCCGCCAGCGGCGCGGGATTGATCGCGCTGTTTGGCATAGATCAATTCGCGTTCAGGCTGGTGGACTATACTATGCCCTTCGCCATTCTGGCCGCGCTGGCGACTGCTGCCGGCGTTTCCGGTTATGCTATGGGCCACCAGCTTAAAAAACGCGAGCAGGAACTCGGCGAACTTCAGCAGGCGCGGGCGGCGCAGGTGGCCGATATGCGCGAGCGCACCCGCGCGATTTACGAGATGGCCGCCACGCTCAGCCAGACGCTGGAATTTGAAAAAATCCTGCTGGCGGCGCTCAACGCCGGGGCATTGGGACTGCGCGAGACAAAACGGCGGCGGGAAAAAATGGTCAGTGCCGTGCTGCTGGTGCGCGCCAAAGATAACGCGCTCTACGTGGTGACGGGGCGCGGCCTGGTAGACCGGGACAAACATCTGGTGGTTCCGGGGCAGGCCGGCATCATCGGGCAGGCGCTTCAACAGGGTGTGCCGGTTTTCGGCAGCCTGGCTAAAAAAGACCCCGAACTGCAATACTTTTTGTCGTTTCAGGATATTCGTTCGGTGCTGTGCGTGCCGCTGCGCGCCGGGTTCGACAGCTTTGGCGTGCTGCTGTACGGCAGCGACCAGCCGGACGCCTTCAGCGACGAACATACCGAGATGCTGACGGCCATCGGCATCCAGGCGACGGTGGCGCTGCAAAACGCGATGTTGTACCGCAACCTGCTGGAGGAGCGCGACCGCATCGTGGAAGTGGAGGAGGACGCGCGCAAGAAGCTGGCCCGCGACCTGCACGACGGCCCGACGCAGAGCATCGCCGCCATCGCCATGCGGATGGGTATCATCTACCGGATGCTGGAACGGTCGCCGGATGACGTGCCTGCCGAGTTAAAAAAGGTCGAGGATTTGGCCCGGCGCACGACCAAAGAAATCCGCCACATGCTGTTCACGCTGCGCCCGCTGGTGCTGGAAAACCAGGGTTTAAGCGCGGCGCTTGAACAGCTGGCCGAAAAGATGAAAGAAACGCACAACCAGAACGTCGCCATCCGCGTGGCGCGGGATGCCGAAAGCGCGCTCGACCAGCACCAGCAGGGCGTGATCTTTTACATTGTGGAAGAAGCGGTGGGCAACGCCCGCAAACACGCCGAGGCGGAACTCATCAGTGTCAGCCTGTACCGGCAGGACGACGTGGTAGTAGTGAAAATTTCCGACAACGGCAAGGGTTTTGATCTCACAGCGGTGACGAACAATTACGACGCGCGCGGCAGCCTGGGCATGGTTAACATGCGGGAACGGGCGCAGCTTCTCGACGCCGCGCTGAACATTGACAGCGTGCCGGGGCAGGGGACGACCATTTCGGTGATCGTGCCGATCAAACCGGAGATGGTGGCTGCCGGCGCCGGCCCGGAACGCGCCGCGCCCCGCCGCGCTGCCGGGACGACCTCGAAGCTGGCCGTAGCGGTGCGCGAACGCCTGGACAGCCTGTAAATGCCGCCTTCCGAACTGGCCGCCCAACGGGGCGAACCGAGCTACGTCTGGCGTGCCGGGCAGGAACGCCGTCTGCAAATGGTGGCGCGCTGGACTCGCCTGGAAAACGCCTGCGTCCTCGATCATGGCGGGGGTAACGGCATGTACGCCGCGCAGATTCGCCGCCGCTATACGCCCCATGTGGAGGTGTTCGACATCGAAGCCGCCCGCGCCGGGCAAGCGCGCCGCAGTGTGCCTCATGCGCTGGTGGCGGCGGCGGAAAATCTGCCCTACCGCTCCGATTGTTTTGACGCCATCATCTCCAACGAAGTGCTGGAACATGTGGCCGACGACCGCGCCGCCGCCCGCGAGCTGGTGCGGGTGTTAAAACCGGGCGGTCGCGCGGTGATCTTCGCCCCCAACCGCTGGTATCCATTCGAGACGCACGGCCACTACTGGCGCGGCGTCTACCACTTCGGCAATACGCCGCTCATCAACTATCTGCCGGATTTTCTGCGTAACCGGCTTGCGCCGCATGTGCGGGCCTATACCAAAGCCGGCCTGCGCCGCCTGTTCGACGGCCAGCCTGTGCGTGTGCTGCACCACAGCCGCATCTACGGTGGCTACGACAACATCATCGCGCGTTTTGGGGCGGCGGGCCGCCTGGCGCGCGGGGCGCTGCACAGCCTGGAAGGCACGCCGCTGGATACCTTCGGCCTGTCGCATTTACTGGTGATCGAAAAACAGTAGCCCCGCAAAGGATAAACCCGATGGCGGATATGACCAACGGGGACGCCATTAACCGCGCCCCGACTGCTGACGAACTCCGCGCTTTATTCCTGCTCGACCCGGAAATTGTGTTCCTCAATCACGGCTCGTTCGGGGCCTGCCCGCGTCCGGTGTTTGAGCTTTACCAGGACTGGCAGCGCCAACTGGAGCGCCAGCCGGTCGAATTTTTAGGCCGCCGCCACGATCACCTGCTGGATGAGGCGCGCGCCCGCCTGGGACTGTACTTGAACGCCGACCCCGCCGATCTGATTTTTGTGCCGAACGCGACCGCCGGCATCAACGCGGTGGCGCGTTCGCTGGCGCTGGCAGCAGGTGATGAAATCCTGACGACCGATCACGAATACGGCGCGATGGATTACACCTGGCAGCATATTTGCCACAAGGCCGGGGCGTATCACGCCCGCTGCCCGATTCCGCTGCCGGTGACGGATGCCGAAGAAGTGGTCGAACGGCTGTGGTCGGCGGTGACGCCGCGCACCCGCGCCATTTTCCTCAGCCACATCACCTCGCCAACGGCGCTGATTTTGCCGGTGGAAGCCCTGTGCCGCCGCGCCCGCGCCGCCGGCATCCTGACCATCATTGACGGCGCGCACGCCCCCGGCCAGATTCCGCTGGATTTGACGACCCTGGATGCTGATTTTTACACCGGCAACGCCCACAAGTGGCTGTGCGCCCCCAAAGGCGCGGCCTTCCTGTATGCGCGGCGGGAACAGCAGGACTGGCTGGAGCCGCCGGTGATTAGCTGGGGCTGGCCGGAGGAGGCCTTCGCCCGGCGCGGCGGCTGGCAGGGGACGCGGGACATCGCGGCTTACCTGTCCATCCCGGCGGCGATTGATTTCCAGGCCGCGCACGATTGGCCGGCGGTGCGCGGGCGCTGCCACAGCCTGGCGCGGGAAGCCCGGCGGCGGCTGGCCGACCTGACCGGGCTGCCGCCGATTTCGCCGGACGCGCCCGGCTGGTTCGCGCAGATGGTCAGCATCCCGCTGCCGCCGGTGGAGGCTGAAGCACTGAAAATGCGGCTGTACGACGAATACAGCATCGAAGCGCCGCTGATCGCCTGGAACGGCGAGCTGTATATCCGCGTGTCGTTCCAGGGCTATAACGACGAACGCGACCTGGAACGGCTGCTGGCGGCGCTTTCCGCGCTGCTGGGAGAAAGCTAAAAGCGTAACACAAAGCACGTAGGGGCGAGGCTCGCCTCGCCCGCTGCATAGAAGAACAGCCTAACGCAAAGAGCGCGAAGGGGCGAAGGCGCAGAGAGGGTAGGGGCGGCTCATTCCCTTTGCTCATCTGCGGCTTTGCGTTAAATTTATGTTGGTTGAATATGACTCGCCCGCGCCGGGGGAAAACGCATGTCCCACGTTTTTATCAGCTACAGCAAGAAGGACCGCGACTATGCCCGCCGTCTGGCCGACCGGCTGATCGAACGCGGCTTTGACGTGTGGATTGACGACCGGATTGATTACGGCGACGATTGGTGGCGTACTATCGTGCGCGCCATCGCGGCGCAAAGGCGTTTATCGCCATCATGACCGATGAGTCGGACGCTTCGGAGTGGGTGCAGCGGGAAGTGACGCTGGCGGACAGGGAGCGCATCCCGGCTTTCCCGCTGTGGCTGGACGGCGATTTTCATGCCAGCGAAAACTGGGCGATTTACGTGCGGACGCAGTATGCCGATGTGCGCGGCGGGGCGCTGCCGAATGACGATTTTTATGACCGCCTCGCCAGACACGCCCCGCGCAAGCCGGTATCCGCCGGGGCGGACGTGACAGCGCCGCCGCCCTCACCCCCGGTCCCTCTCCCGAAAGGAGAGGGGAGAAAACCTGCGTCTGCACCGCCTCTGCAGCTGCCCGACCTGTCGGCCATCCTGCCGCCGCCGTTTGAATGGTGTTTAATCCCGGCGGGGCAGGTGACGCTGGAAGAAGGCGGCTATGTGCCGGAGGGCGGGCAGACCTTCGACGTGCCGGCTTTTGCGATGGCGAAATACCCGATCACCAACGCGCAGTTTGACGTGTTTGCGCGGGCGAAAGATGGCTACCGGGATGCAATGTGGTGGGATTATTCGGATGAGGCGAAAGCCTGGCGGAAGCAGAATGC
This sequence comes from Chloroflexota bacterium, assembly GCA_014338005.1. GTDB lineage: Bacteria > Chloroflexota > Anaerolineae > Aggregatilineales > Phototrophicaceae > CFX2. Next base: position 19,083 of record QUBZ01000007.1, read on the forward strand.
GAAGCCGAAAGCACCGGGCTTCGGCGGCGTGGGCGACCATCCCCGCGCCGACGTGACGTGGTACGAAGCGGCGGTCTTCTGCCGGTGGTTGAACTGGAAGGCCCTCACCCTCAACTCATCCCTATTCGATGGGGAGGGGCGAAGGGGAGGGGATGTTATCACTCTGCCCACCGAACAGCAGTGGCAGCGGGCGGCGCAGGGTGACGATGGCCGGGAATATCCCTGGGGCAGCACTTTTGACGCGAAACGCTGCAACACGTCTGAAGGCGACATCGGGCGAACCACGCGGGTGACGGCCTACCCGGACGGCGCGAGTCCCTACGGCGTGGTGGACATGGCCGGCAACGTTTGGGAGTGGTGTTTGACCGATTATGATACCGGCGCGGATGATGTGAACAAAAGTGCTAAGCGCCGGGTGCTGCGGGGTGGCTCGTTCATCAACGAACAGTTCAGCGCCGCTGCGTCGTCTCGCGGCCGCAACTTCCCGCTCAACAGGAACGACTCCTATGGTTTGCGGGTGGTGTTGTGCGCCCCTAAACGTCTCTGAACTCTGATACTCTGGCCTCTGAAGCTCTTGGCGACCGAAGGTCGCTCTCTGAGGGGGTGTGGCGACCTGAGGGGGGAGGGCAAAGCCCCCGCCGGGAATCTCGCGCGGAGCGCGAGTCGCGCAAAAACCGGAAACCGCACCCCTGCCTGTAGGGACACGCTTCTGCGTGTCCGGGGCGGCGGACGGCCAGAAGGCCGTCTATTGGCCGGGCGCGGCGCGCTGCGGAAAACGCGCCAGGTCGGCGGCCAGCCCCTCGGCGAAGGCGCGCAGCACGTCCGGCGGCGTGTGAAACCGCAGCGAAACGATGTTGTTCTGGCGCGGCACCAGCACTTTGGTCGGCGGCTGGAACTCGTCCATCAACTGCACCGCCAGCCCCAGCAGGCCGCCGTCGTCGCCCCGGATGGTTTCAAACAGGATGTCCGGCTCGGAAAACCCGTAAAATTCCTGCGCCACCGGGCGGCCTTCGCTCAGGTCAAACAGCCAGCCGATGCAGCCGTCCAGCTCCCAGGTCAGCGCGCCGGCGTCCTCGACCTGCCAGCGCCAGGCGCCGTGTACCGATTGCAGCGCCACGCGGATCACCAGCCAGTTCGAGTCCTCCGGGGCGTCCAGGATGGCGGGAAATTCGTACCCGGCGACGGACATTTCCAGGCGAAAGCGGTCGTTGGTCAAAGCGGCGGGCATCGTCACCTCCAGGCGTGTGCGGTCTGTATACTGTTTATTATAAACGATAACGAGTTCGCTGGCCTCCTCCTAAAACTATGCTATGATTCAGATGGATTGGGATACTAAGTGAGAGAGTGACAGGTTATGCCCGCAAATGTGGACGGCATGGTGCGCGAAGGCATCAGCGCCTACCGCGCCGGTCGTAAGGACGAAGCCCGCGCGTTTTTGCTGAAGGCGGTTGAACTGGACGAACGCAACGAACAGGCCTGGCTGTGGTTGAGCGCGGTGGTGGAATCGGTGGATGAGCAGCGCATCTGCCTGGAGAACGTGCTGGCGATCAACCCCAGCAGCGAACGCGCGCTGCAAGGTTTGCAGATTTTGAGCCAGAAAGGCGGCCCGCCCGCGCCGGCCAAAGCCGACGACGTGCTGGCGAGCGTGAGTTTTACCCCTGCGCCGCCGCCCGCGCCGGCCCCCAGCAGCCCGCCCCCGGCGGCTTCCCCCTTCAGCGCCGCAGGCGAGGCCGACGAACTGCCGGACATCCAGTGGGACGAAGCGCCGACGGCCACCAGCAGCGCCAGTTCCACCCGGCGCGTGAACGAACCGTCGTCGGGGGAATATGACGATTGGGTGAACAGCCTGAACCTGGGCGGCGGTAATACGCTGCTGCAAGACCTGGGTGTGGATTTTGAAGCGCCGTCCGCGATGGACGAGATGGCGAAGTTCATCTCTACGCCGTCGGCTTTTGAGGATGATGAGGACGAAGACCTGTTCGGCGGGCTGGATGTCGGCACCCCGGTCGGCGACCCGTTCAGCGGGCCGTTCAGCGCCGCCGAAACGAGCGTGCCGCCGGCCGCCGCGCCGCGCGCCGCTGCGCCCAAAACGCCGCCCGCCAGGGCCGCCGCGCTCAAACCCGATCCGCTGCTGGACGAGATGGAAGAGGAGGACGAAGCGGACGAATTTATTTCCGAGTTCGAGGATTATGACCGCGCCACGCTGGACGCCCCCGACCCGTCTGAGCTGTTCCGGTATATCCCGGCGGAAATCACGGCCACGCGGCTGCCCGGCACGCGGGAACGCTACCCGGCGCTGGCGGTGCTGGGGCTGCTGGCCGCCCTGGCGCTGAACTTGGGTGCGGCGGCGCTGCTGGTCACGCGGCTGACGGGTGGGTGAGCGCAAAAATGCGCGAATGTTTCGCCGATTTTTAACGCCCCGGACTGCTTGACAGCCGTCTGTAAACACGTTATGCTAACTTCACGTTGGGCGGCGAAAAGCCGCCTTGTCAACAGGATGGAATCGCCGTGATCGGCAGCCTGGTTGTGTTCATGATGACTATGGGCATGGGTACTAATCCCCATCGAAAGATGCGGGGGCGTTTCCGCTTGCCATAGTCGCCAGGGCAAGAACGTTGATGAAAGCGTGTGGGAACCCCCCACACGCTTTTTTGTTTGAGATTCAGGGGAGAGCGAAAAACCATGACGAAACTGATAACGATGAAGTTCGGCGGGACATCGGTCGGCAGCCCGGAAGCGATTGCCAATGTGGTCGGCATCGTCAAGGGCGAGGTGGAGGCGGGCAGCCGCGTGATGGTGATTGTTTCGGCCATGTCCGGCGTCACCGACGCGCTGCTGGCGTCGGTGAAGATGGCGATTGCCGATAATAAATGGGGCTACCTGGACACCGCGCGCAAACTGCGCGACCGCCACGACGATACGCTGAATATCCTGATTCCGCCGGGCAAAAACCGCGAACAGACGCAGGCGGAAATTGCCGCCCTGCTGGAGGAATATACGCGAATCTGCCAGGCGGTGAACATCCTGGGCGAAGCCACGCCGCGCATCTGGGATGCGGTGGTTTCGTTTGGCGAACGTTTAAGCTGCCGGGTGGTGGCGGCGGTGCTGCGGCATCACGGGCTGGACGCGCGCGCCTTCGACGCGGGCGACTTTTTGCTGACCGACGACCAATACCAGCAGGCCGCGCCGCTGTGGGCCGAAACCCAGGCGCGCATTGACGAAAAACTGCGCCCAATGCTGGAGCGGGGCGTGACGCCGGTTATCACCGGTTTCCTGGGGGCCACGCGCGACGGCAACATCACCACGCTGGGGCGGGGCGGCAGCGATTACAGCGGGGCGATTTTTGCCGCCTGCGCCGACAGCGACGAACTGGTGATCTGGACGGATGTGGACGGCGTGATGACCGCCGACCCGCGCCTGGACAAACGCGCTCGCGTGCTGCCGTATGTGTCGTACCAGGAAGTGGGCGAGCTGGCCTTTTACGGCGCGAAGGTGCTGCATCCCAAAACCGTCCAGCCGATTCTGGACAAGGGGATACCGATTCGGGTGCGGAACACATTTAATCCACAGCACCCCGGCACGCTCATCCGCGAAAACGGCGAGCGCACGCACACGGTCATCAAGGCCGTGACGAGCATCAAAAACGTCAGCCTGCTGACGGTCAGCGGCAAGGGTATGATCGGCGTGCCGGGCATTGCCGGGCGCACCTTCCTGGCGAGCGCGCAGGCCGGCGCCAGCATCCTGATGATTTCGCAGTCGTCGTCGGAGCAGAGTTTCTGTTTTCTGGTGACGGACAATACCGCGCGGAATGTGCGGGAAGCGATTGAAGCGGAACTGGCCGCCGAACTGGCGCGGCGTGACATTGACCGGGTGGATGTTGAAGAAAATGTGGTGATTATCACGGCGGTGGGCGCGGGGATGCGCGGCACGCCGGGCGTGGCCGGGCGCGTGTTTTCGGTGATGGGCGAGCGCGGCATCAACGTCATCGCCATCGCGCAGGGGTCATCGGAGTGCAGCATTTCATTCGTGGTGCCGCAGGATGATCTGGAGCGGGCGGTGATCGCGCTGCACGATCTGGCGCTGGACGGCGCGGCGTGAAGTCGCGCAAATGAGGCAGGCATGTGTCCCCATGCGGGCTGCCGCTCGTGTGGGGACTTGCTCAACCGCCGCGCGGCAACAAAAACGCCGCGCTGTTCACAACGCGGCGTGCTGCGGGAGGGACAGGATTCGAACCTGCGATCCGGGTATAAGCCGGATAACCGCTTAGCAGGCGGCCCCATTCGACCACTCTGGCACCCCCCCAAAGGGTATAAATTTTTCCAGGCGGAGGGAGTGGGATTCGAACCCACGGTGACTCGGAAGCCACTCAGGTTTTCAAGACCAGCGCCTTAAACCACTCGGCCATCCCTCCTGGCAGTTGGAATTGTAACACAGCCTAAAAACACGGTCAACACTAAAATATGTGTTATCATAGTGCGCCGAGGCGTGGAACACGGCGCACGTTATTTTATGGATGATGCCGATTTGCTGCTGACAATCTTGGCCCTGCTGTACGTTGGGGTGACGATTTATCTTGCTAACCAGGACGAGCTGGCGCGACTGACGGGTGGGGGCGATGATCTGGCCGCCCGCCAGCGGGCGCTGCTGCAGCGCTGGCTGCTGTACGGCCTGGCGCTGATGAACTTCGTCTATAACTTTCTGATTCTCCAGATGGCGCTGCTGAACGGCGTTTCGGATGCGCTGCCGGCGGACCTGATGGCGGAGCTGCCCGCCGTTGATGTGCGGGCGGCGCTGGTAAATGCTGCCCTGGCCGGGCTTATCAGTTGGTTCGGGGCGCGTGTGGTGGCCTCGCCGGAAACGCGCCGGCTCATCCGGGAGCGGTTGGGCAGCGGGTACGACCCGGACTCACCCGTCCATACCACCGCCGTCGTGTTATGTCTGATGTTTCTGTCGGCCACATTCGGGCAGCTTGTCCTCAGCGGCGGTTTAAGCGGCCTGGCGCAGAGTTTTGACGATATATCGTCGTCGTCGCTGGTGTTCCAGGCCGTGTTGATGGTGGTGGCGGCGCTGCTGGGCGTGGGGCTGGCGATCCGGCGAACACTGCCGCAGGCGCTGGAACGGCTGGGTTTGCGCCTGCCGACCGGTCAGGATTTACGATGGGGTATTGGCGCCGGCCTGCTGCTGGTGCTGGCGCTGATGGTCATGTCGAATATCTGGGCGCTGCTGGCCCCCATCGAGCAGATCAACGAACAGAGCGCCGCTGCCGAAGGGCTGTCGCGGGCGTTCGGCACGCTGCCGCTGGCCTTGCTGCTGGCGGCGACGGCGGCGGTCGGCGAGGAGGTGCTGTTTCGTGGGGCGCTCCAGCCGGTTTTTGGCCTGTGGGCGACCGGCATCTTTTTCGCGCTGGTGCATATGCAGTACACGCTCACCCCGGCCTCGCTGATTATTTTCGTGATCGGCCTGGGTTTTGGCTGGGTACGCCAGCGCCAGAGTACGACGGCGGCGATTCTGGCGCATTTTGTCTACAATTTCGTGATACAGGTGATAGCAATCTGGGCTGCCGGGGCAGCAGGTCTGTGATGATAAAACGAGTAATCATCTGCTTGTGGCTGGTGGGGCTGGCGCTGGCCGGGGGCGTCCGGGGACAGGAGCCAACCGCGCAGCCGGAGCAAAACTATATCATTCAGTGGGGCAGCGAAATCATCTTCCCACAGGCCATCCGGTTCGAGATTGTTCTGGCGCGTCCGCTCAGCGAAATCGCCGTGCTGACGCTGACACTGGAGCCGGCAGGTCGCCCGGCGGTGGCGGTGGAGATTGACCGGGCAACGACGGCCATCGTGCGCGAGCCGTTTTCCGAACTGGCCTACCTGTGGCCGGTATCGCCCGGCGAACCGCTGCGGCTGTCCCAGGAAGTGCGTTATGCCTGGCAGGTCGTCACGCGGGCCGGCGAGGTGGCGCGGGTTGAGGACGAGTTCACCTTTACCGACCCGCGCGTGACCTGGGCGCAGCAGGAAGGCGAGCCGTTTAGCCTGGCGATCCCGGCGGAGGGACTCGAAGCGCCCGGCAACGTGCTGGGGCGTTTGCGGCGCGAACTCCAGCCGGTCTACGATCTGCTGGCCGCCCAGACAGGGCGAAACGAATCGTTCAATCTGGCCGTGTACACGACCGTTCCGGCGGGCTGCGCGCGGGCCGCCGACGGCAGCCTGGTGGCGGTGGGGCCGGACAGCCGGACGGAAATTCCCTGCAATCCGGCGGCTGCCGAGGCCATCTTCCGCGCCAGCGGGCTGGATGTCGTGCAGAGCGATTCGCCGGGCGTGAACGGCATCCGCGATGCAGTAGTCGCTTACTGGACGCGGCAGTTTTACGGCTGGTCGAACGCGCCGGATTGGTTTGCGGCGGGCATGGCGGCGTTTTATTCACCTGCGCCCCGCTCTAGCGATCTGGCGCTGCTGCAAACCGCCGCGCGCAGTGACCGCCTGTTGACCGCCGATGCTCTGGCGTCAAGGCCCCCGGCTGCCGACCAGGAATTGTGGCTGGCGCAGAGCCGCGGCCTGGTGCGGTATCTCGCCGGGCGTTTGGGCGTGGCGGGGTTGTTCCGACTGGCGCGCGCGGCTGCCGAAGCCGAGTCGTTTGAAGCGGTTTTTACGGCGGAAGCCGGAACGACGGTATCGGCGCTGCTGCCGGATTTCCGGCGCTGGCTTTTTTCCGATTCCGCGCCGGGGGACTTCCGTTTTACGCTCTACGAGGCCGCCACGCCGACCCCGACGCCGACACGGACACCCACACTCACCCTGACGCCGACGCCAACGCCAACGCTCACGCCCCCCCCGCCGACCGCGACGGATACGCCGCCGGGATTCGTGCCGACGTTGACGCCGCTGCCGTCGCCAACCGCCAGCCGCACGCCGACGACCGCGCCCGCTTCGGTGACGCCCAGGCCGCCCGGCAGCCTGAACACGCCGACGCCGGTCGTAGTTTCGCCTGTCGAGGTGTTCAGGACGCCCGCCGGGATATTGGGACTGGTGTCTATCGGCCTGCTGGTGATTGCTATTCTGGTAGTGATCTTCGCCGGCGGGCGGCGGCGCTGATGATGAGGAAAAACGAACGATGACGGTCAACCTTTATGACCTCAGCCCGGAAGGCCTGGCCGGCCTGCTGGCGGCCTGGGGCGAGCCGCGTTTTCGCGCCAACCAGGTGCGTGAATGGCTTTATGACAAGCGCGTTTCGTCCTTCGACGAGATGCGTAATTTACCCAAAAAGCTGCGCGACCGGCTGAAAACCGAAACGACGCTGGGGGTGCTGGCGCCGATTTCCGAACAGGCCAGCCATGACGGCACGCTCAAACGGCTGTACCGCCTGCCGGACGGCCAGATGATCGAGTCGGTTTTGATGCCGTATGACGATGACCGGCGGACGGCCTGTATTTCCACACAGGCCGGCTGCGCGATGGGCTGCGTTTTTTGCGCTACCGGGCAGATGGGTTTCGCGCGGCATCTGACGGCGGCGGAGATTTTCGAGCAGGCTGTGCTGTTCGCCCGCGAACTGGAAGCCCAGGGCGAGCGCCTGAGCAACGTCGTGCTGATGGGCATGGGCGAGCCGTTCCACAACTACGACGAGTCGCTGGCGGCGGTGCGCCGGTTGATGGACGACCTGGGTATCGGCGCGCGGCATATCACGGTCAGCACGGTGGGGCTGGCGCCGATGATCCGGCGTTTTGCCGACGAAGGGCTGCAAGTACGGCTGGCGATCAGCCTGCACGCGGCCACCGACGAGGAACGTTCCGCGCTGCTGCCGGTGAACAAACGCTGGCCGCTGGCCGAACTGATGGTTGCCTGCCGCGAATACGTGGAAAAAACCGGGCGGCGCATCTCGTTTGAATGGACGGCCATCCAGGGCGAAAACGATACACCGGAACAGGCGCGCGCGCTCGGCAAACTGCTGAAGGGGCTGTTGTGCCACGTGAATATCATCCCGCTCAACCCGACCGGGGGGTACGCGCACGGCCCGTCGGCGGCAGACCGGGTAGATCGTTTTGCGGCCATCCTGGGGGAATGCGGCGTCCCGGCGACGGTGCGCGTCCGGCGCGGCATTGATATCAACGCCGGCTGCGGCCAGCTTAAAGCGGCGGTGCTTAATAAACAGGCCGACCGTTCAGAATAGCCCGGTTATCGAACAGGAGCGAACAATGCAGTACATGAATCTTGGCAAAAGCGGTTTGAAAGTGTCGCGCATCTGCCTGGGCATGATGACCTATGGCTCATCGCAGTGGCGCGACTGGGTGCTGGATGAGGAAGACAGCCGCCCGTTCATCCGGCGGGCGCTGGAACTGGGCGTCAACTTCTTCGATACGGCGGATATGTACTCGATGGGCGTGAGCGAAGAAGTGACCGGGCGGGCGCTGAAGGACTTCGCCCGGCGCGACGAAGTGGTGATTGCGACCAAAGTGTATCACCCGATGGGCGATAAACCGAACCAGGGCGGCCTTTCGCGCAAACATATCCACCACAGCATAGACGATTCGCTGCGCCGCCTGGGGACGGATTACGTAGACCTGTACCAGATTCACCGCTGGGACGCCGAAACGCCGATAGAAGAAACGCTGGAAGCCCTGCATGATGTGGTGAAAGCCGGCAAGGCGCTGTACATCGGCGCGTCCAGCATGTACGCCTGGCAGCTTGCAAAGGCGCTGTACACCGCCGATCTTCACGGCTGGACACGTTTTGTCTCCATGCAAAATCATTACAATCTGGTGTATCGTGAAGAAGAACGCGAGATGATTCCGCTGTGCATAGATCAGGGTTTGGGGGTTATTCCCTGGAGTCCACTGGCGCGCGGTTTCCTGGCCGGCAACCGCACCCGCGACAAAAGCGGCGAAACCACCCGGTCAAAAAGCGACCGTTTCGCGCATTCGATGTATTACCAGGATACCGATTTTGAAACGCTTGACCGGGTGATGGAACTGGCGAAAGGGCGGGGTGTTTCGCCGGCGCAGATCGCGCTGGCCTGGATGCTGCACAAACCCGGCATCACCAGCCCGATCATCGGCGCCAGCAAGATGTACCAGCTTGAGGAAGCGGTGGCCGCGCTGGATATTCAGCTGTCGGCAGAGGACATGGCGTATCTGGAGGCGCCGTACCAGCCGCACCCCATATTGGGGCATTAGGGGATGGATATTTCGCGCAACTTTGAGCGGTTATGATTGTTCTACTTACACAGAAGCAGGTGTTGAAAATTGACAAACATCGTTCGCATTGCGCCGTCAATTCTCTCTGCCGATTTCACCCGGCTGGGCGAGCAGGTTCAGGAAGCCGAGGCCGCCGGGGGTGATTTGATTCATATTGATGTGATGGATGGGCAGTTCGTGCCGAACATCACGATGGGGCCGCTGGTCGTGCGCGCGGTGCGCCGCGTGACGACGCTGCCGCTGGACGTTCACCTGATGATCGTCCAGCCGGAGCGCCATCTGCAAGCTTTTGCCGACGCGGGGGCCGACCAGATCAGCATTCATTGGGAAGCCAGCCCAAATCTGCATCGCAGCTTACAGATCATGCGAGAGCTGAAGTGCGGCGTGGGGGTTGCCATCAACCCCCATACGCCGGCGGGTTTTTTGAGCGAGGTTCTGCCGCTGCTGGATGTGGTGGTGGTGATGACCGTCAATCCCGGTTTTGGTGGGCAGGCCTTTTTGCCGGAAACACTGCCCAAAATCCGGCAGCTTCGGGCGATGGCCGAGGCCGGCGGGCAGCCGCTTGATATCGAGGTGGACGGCGGCATCCAGGCGGAAACGGCGCGGGCAGCGATCGAGGCCGGGGCGAATGTGCTGATCGCGGGCAGTGCGATCTACAGCGACCGGCACAGCGTGGAGGAAGGTATCCGTGCGCTGCGGCAGGCGGTTAGTAAATAAAAAGCCGGTTCAACCGGCTTCCGATCAGGATGGGGCGGGCTTACGCCTTTGCCAGCGTCTTGATACACTTGGTGCAAAGCGTTTTGCGAACGTAGACCCCATTTTCATACACCCGCACGCGCTGGAGATTCGGTTTAAATTTGTGCCGGGTCGCGCGCATCGAGTGGCTGCGGCGGTTGCCGAACATGGGCCCCTTGCCACACATTTCACACTTCGCCATGATGGATCGCCTCAATTGTTTTTTAGCCATGCGACAATTGAGGCGATGCTACCATAACGCCCGATAAGATGCAAGGGGCGAGGGTGGCCGATTGGCGCGATAATAACAGGAGTTCAGCAGTACGATCATGGTTGCCAATGCAAGTATCGAAGCCTGTGATGGGCATCTTTTTAAACGGCTGACGGAGGCCGGGTTGGCCTGGCTGGCGAATAACCAGGAAAAGGTCAACCAGTTGAATGTCTTTCCGGTGCCGGACGGCGATACCGGCACGAATATGTACCTGACCATGCGGAAAGCCTATGAGGAGATCGCCCACATGGATGACGCGCACGTGGGGAACGTCAGCGGCGCGCTGGCGCGCGGCGCGCTGATGGGCGCGCGGGGCAATTCCGGCGTCATCCTTTCGCAGTGGTGGCGTGGGTTCGCCCAGGTGCTGGAGAGGCAGGCCGTTTTTGATTCGGAACTGTTCGCCCAGGCGTGCCGGAGCGCCGTCGAAATGGCTTATAAAGGTGTGGTGAAGCCGGTCGAAGGCACGATCTTGACCGTGACGCGCCAGGCGATGGAAGCCGTCAACGAACGCGCGCGCAGCGAAAATAACCTGCAATCGCTGTTTGAAACCCAAGTCGAAGCGGCTTATGAATCCCTGCGGCGGACGCCAGACCTGCTGCCGGTGCTAAAAGATGCGGGCGTGGTAGACTCCGGCGGGCAGGGTTGGACATTCATGATGGAAGGGATGCTGCGGCTGCTGCGCGGCGAGGACATCCATATCCGCTCGGTGAAAGCCGTCACCGTCCAGCGGCCCGGCTGGCAGGAAGCGCTGCAGCCGGAAGATGCCGAAGGTTACGGGTACGACGTGCAGTTCCTCATGAAACGGCTTGACCGGCCTTTCGATGTGGAGGCCGTGCGGGCAGCTATTTCCGAAATCGGCTGGTCAACGCTGGTGGTGGGGGACGAAAACCTGATAAAAGTGCATGTTCACGTCCACGACCCCGGCGCGCCGATCAGCTACGCGATTGGAACCGGGGCGATGCTGGATGATGTGGTCGTGGAAAATATGCAGCTCCAGTACCAGCATTATATCGAGGAGCGGCGCGCCCGCGAGCATACGCCGGTTGAAGGGGTGGCGGTGGTGACGGTCGCCAGCGGCGACGGCTTGCGCCGGCTGTTCGCGGAGGAACTTCGCGCGGCGTTTGTGATCGCCGGCGGGCAGACCATGAACCCCAGCACCGAGGACTTTCTGGCGGCCATCGAGTCGCTGCCCAATGACGAAATTATCCTGCTGCCGAACAATGCGAACGTCATTATGGCGGCGCGGCAGGCGGCGGCGCTGGCGCAGGATAAACATGTGCGCGTCGTCCCCAGCCGCACCATTCCGCAGGGCATCAGCGCCATGCTCACTTATGTAAACGAGCGCGAAATGCTGAGTCACGAGGCATTGGCCCAGGCGATGAATGGGGCGATGCCCGGCGTGATAAGCTGCGAGGTGACGACCGCCACGCGGGCCGCCTCGCTGAACGGCGTGACGGTGCGCGCCGGGCAGCTGATCGGGCTGATTAACGACGTGCTGGCGGTGGCCGGAGATGAGATGGTCGCGGTCGTGCGCGAACTTTTGCGAAAAGCCGGGGCGGACAAACGTGAGCTGATTACGTTATACTATGGACGTGACGTGGCTCAAGCGGATGCCGAATCCCTGGTTGAAACGCTGCGGCAGGAATACAGCGATCAGGAGTTTGAACTGGTAGATGGAGGGCAGCCGCTTTATCCCTATATTTTTGGCGTGGAATAAATGCCGATTGTCCATATCGTAACCGACAGCTGCGCGAATCTGGCGACACCGCACTTTTTGCAGCAGCACCCGGTTACTATCGTTCCGAATAAAATCAGCATCGCCGGCAAAACTTACCGCGAGGGGGTTGATTTAAGCGCCGAGGAGGCTTTGCGCCTGATCGCGCATCAACCTTACGCGCCGTTGGTTTCGTCCCCCACCGAAGCCGAATATGTCGAGGTGTATAATCGTCTTGCCCGGACGTGCGACGCCATCATTTCGATTCACGCCTCGCGGGAGATGTTTCCCAGTTGGGCGAACGCAGTGAGGGCGGCGCGCCAGGTCGCCGGTCACTGTCAGGTGGTGGTGATCGATTCGCAGTCCATCTGCGCCGGCCAGGGGATGCTGGTGAAGGTGGCGGCCAAAGCCATCGAACGTGAGAGTACGGTTGAGGACATGGTGCGGGCCGTGCGCGGGGCGACCGAGCGGATATTCGGCGTTTATTATGTCGAGTCGGTGAATTATCTGCTACAGAATAAAATCATGTCACCCTCGCATACGGTGTTGGGGATGCTGTTGGGCATCAAACCGTTCCTGGGTATCGAGGATGGGCGTTTGCAGCTTATCGAAAAGGTGCGGACGCGGCTGCAAGCGATTGATCGCCTGGTGGAATTTGTGGTGGAATTCACCGATATTGAAGATGTCATCATCGTCCAGCACCGGCCATACCTCAGCGAGCAGACGCGCCTGGTGCAGGATCGCCTGGCGATTGATTTTCCGGGGCAGCATTTTCCTTACACGCTTTACAATCCCTCGCTGGCGGCGCTGGTAGGCGCCGAGGCGACCGGGATTGTCATCCTTGAAAGCGAGGCTGACGAGCCAGATGACGACTTCTAAAAAGATTCGGTTTGTGACCGACAGCACCTGCGACATCCCGGAAGAGCTGGTCGCCCGGTATCGAATCGGCGTTGTGCCTTCGTTCGTGAATTACGGCGGTCAGAGTTATGCCGACGATGGCCGCGAGCTAAACCGGGAGACGTTTTACCAACAACTGCCATCCATCCGCCCGCACCCGACCACATCCGCACCTTCTCCGGGGCTGGCCGAGCAGGTGATCGGCCAGGTGGCCGAGGATGCCGATCATATCGTCGTGCTGACTGCCCCCGCGGCCTTGAGCGCGATTCATAATACGCTGCGGCTGGGTGTCGAGAGCCTGGGTTTGCAGGATCGCGCCACGCTGCTGGACAGCGGTATGGTCAGCATGGGGTTGGGCTATCAGGTGCTGGCGGGTGCGTTGGCCGCCGAAGAAACTGGCGACCTCCAGCGTGTCCTGGAAGCGGTGAAAAGCGCGCGGGAGCGGGTGCGGGTGTATGCAGGGCTGGCGACGATGGAATATCTGCGCCGCAGCGGGCGTGTGAACTGGGCGAAAGCCAGCGTCGGCGCGCTTTTGCAGATCAAGCCGGTCATCGGCGTGCTGAACGGAGAAGTGCCGCAGGTGGCGCTCGTCCGCACCTTCGCCCGCGCGTTGGACAAGCTGGCCGAGCTGGCGCGCGCCGAAGCGCCGCTGGAACAGCTTACCATCCTGTACACGCACAATCTGGAGTCGGCGCAGGCATTCAGGGAGCGGCTGGCCGACATCGCGCCGCCGGATACCCGCATCCTCGGCGTGACGCCGGTAATCGGCGTCCACATCGGCCCGGACTCGCTGGGTGTTGCCACCCTCCGCAGCGCGACACGGTAGCCGCCCGGCGTCACAAAAAGGTAGAGGGGCATGAGTCGCTTAAACGCCTGGGGCAAAATGTTTTTGGCGCTGGCGCTTGCGTCGGCGCTGCCGGTTTCCGCTCAAACGGCTGCCAGCCGCGTGCCGATCACGGCGGAAAACCTGGCCGGCCTGACGCTGGGTTATGTGCTGCCGACCTGCCAGTTTAACCCGGACTGGACGCTGGTCAGCGATGGGCGCGGCGTTTATGATGTACAGACCGGGAAACGCCGGTTTGTCACGTTCTTTTCTGAAAACGGCGGGTGGTTCAGCCCGGATGGCAAATGGCTGCAAGTGGGCGGCCTGGCTTCGGCTGAACCGGGCGGCACGGTTTATGATGTCGCCAGCGGGGAAATCAGCTTTGACCGCACCGGCGTCTTCAGCCCGGATGGCCGGCTGTTCGCGGTCGGCAGCGATGCCGTGTATGAGGCGGGAACATGGAAACGGCTGTACGCTTACGGCATTGGCCCGACGGTTTTCAGCCCGGATAGCCGCTGGCTGTCCGGGGATTGGCTGCTTGACGCGGCTGCCGGCTGGCAGCATTTCCCAATCACGGGGTCTCTGCCGGTCTTCAGCCCGGACAGCACGCTGGTCGCGCTGTTCGATGGGGTGCATGATGTGCCGTCCGGCGTGCTGCGGTTCGAGACTCACGGCACGGGCGGCGTCAGCTTCAGCCCGGACGGGGCGCTGCTGGTTGTAAACCATGACGGGGTGTATGATATAACAACCGGCGAACGTCGTTTCGCCATTCGTTATGCCGGCGCGTTCAGCCCGGACGGAAAGCTGCTTGCAGTGGCAGGCGATGGCGTATACGATACTGCCACCGGCGAACGCCGCTTCGCGTTCCAGGGGGATTTTGCGGCCAATTCGGCCATGTTCAGCCCGGACAGCGCGCTGGTGGTAACCGAGAATGACGGCGTGTATGACGTAGCGACCGGCGAACGCCTGTTTGTGCCGGTGGTGGGTTATCCGCAGTTCAGCCCCGACGGTACGCTGCTGGCTGTCTCGTACCACTCGTTCGGTCTGGTGCCGACAGGTGACACCAGCGGCGGCTGTTTTATCTACGGCGCTGCCGAAAATACCTGGCCGGTGCTGGGTCTGGTCAGGCCGAACAGCGACACCGGGGTGAATATCCGGCGCGGGCCAGATCGCGCCGTGATCGAAAGCGCGAAGTCTAAATTGATCGTTTTTGCACAAACCGCCGACGGCGGCTGGTACAAGGTTGAATCGGGCGATAGTTACGGCTGGGTGTCTGCCTACGCCGTCCAGCCTGTATTCATCCCGGCGCGCCTGCCGGTCGAAAACCCATAGATTGTGGTCAGGATAATATGCCTTCAGCACTGGAAACACTGGTCAAGATATTAAAACTGGAACGTGAGCAGGGATGTAAGGACTCCGCCGTTATCGGCGGCCTGGCGGCTTTTAGCGAAAAATGGGCGCTGGATGCCCACGCCCAGGCCCGTAAACCGGAACATCATCTGCTGGTGGACGAACTGCTGTCCATTTTGCGGCGCTACGAGGCGATGGAAAACAAAATCGAGCGGCACAAAACCATCACCTACATGCTCGACCGCATCGTTGGCCGCGTGCCGCCGCCGCCGGAATACCGCCTGCCGGAAACTCCGGCAGCTGCGCCGCCGGAGATGCTGCCGCCGTCCCCAGCCGCCCCGCCGGAAAGGGGCGAACGGGCCAGGCCGCCCCACCGCGATAAACCGAAAAAAGACCGCCAGCGCCCGCCGCCGCGCGCGGAAAAACCCGCCCCGGCTGATGAAGAAGCGGACGATCTTTCCCAGGATAAAATCGCTGATGAACCGCAGGAAGCCGGTTATGACAGCTACGACGCGCCCGCGCCAAAAGCGCCGCGCGGCGAGCGCATCCGCCATCCTGTCGAATCGCAACTGCCTCAGCCGCCGCGCCTGGCACGCCCGCCCAGACGACCGCGCCCCGCGCTCGACCCGGAGCAGGCGGTGGACATCCTGCGCGGTTTGCAGCAGCCGGTAACGGTGGTCAAGGGCGTTGGGCCGGGCATGGCGAAACTGCTGGAAAATCTGGGCGTTTTCACCGTCAATGACCTGCTTTTGCTCCTGCCCCGGCGCTATGACGATTATACCCGCCTGAGTATGATCGCCCGGTTGGAAGCCGGCAAGATGGCGACCGTGATCGGCAGCGTGGTTCATGCCGAGGTGCGGGCCGGCAAGGGCGGACGCCGCGACTTTTTTATCGTGCTAGACGATGGTTCGGCGCGGATGCGGGTGATGTTTTTCGGCCAGCATTTCCTGTCGCGCCAGATTCGCGCCGGCCAGCAGATCGTCCTGAGCGGCGAAACGTCCATTTTCGGCCATCAGGTGCAGATGACCAACCCGGAATGGGAACACCTGGACGCCGAGAACCTGCATACCAGCCGCATCGTGCCGGTTTACCCGCTGACCGAGGGCCTTAGCGCCCGCGCGCTGCGAAAGCTGATGCGTAAAACGGTGCAGTATTGGGCGGAGCGGCTGCCGGACTACGTGCCGGAAGCGACGCTGGAACGCGCCGACCTGGCCGACCTGGGCTGGACGATTCAGAACCTGCATTTTCCTGAAGGCCCGGATCATCTGAACCATGCCCGGTCGCGCTTCATTTTTGACGAACTGCTGCTGCAGCAGCTGGCCGTACTGCGTAACCGCCGCGATTGGCAGTCCGTGCCGGGTCAGCCGCTGATGGTGGCGGACGAGTATTTGCAGCATTTTATCGAGACGGTATTTCCATACCCGCTCACGGACGCGCAGCAGCGGGCGATTGCGGACATTCGCCGCGACGTGGCGCAAACCGTGCCGATGAACCGCCTGCTGCAAGGGGATGTTGGGTCGGGCAAAACGGCGGTGGCGACGGTGGCGCTGGCGCTGGCGCTGGCGAACGGCAAACAGGCCGCGCTGATGGTCCCCACCAGTATCCTGGCAGAACAGCACTACCGCATCATTGGTGAGATGCTGGAACGGATGCCGGGGGAGCGCCGCCCGGTGGTGGCGCTGCTGACCAGCGTCCTGACCACAACCGAGCGGGAGTCCATCTACCGGGGCATCCGGGACGGCTCGATTGACGTGGTGATCGGCACACACGCGCTGATTCAGGAAGGCGTGCAGTTCAACGATTTGGCGCTGGCGATTGTTGACGAGCAGCACCGTTTTGGCGTCGAACAGCGTGGGGCGCTGCGCGGCAAGGGTACAAATCCGCACCTGCTGGTGATGACCGCTACGCCCATCCCGCGCACGCTGGCGCTGACGGTCTACGCCGATCTTGACCTGACGGTGATTGACGAAATGCCGCCGGGACGCATCCCGATCCGAACGCGCATCGTTGAGCCGGTTCAGCGGGAGCGGATGTACCAGTTTGTCGAGGCCGAACTGGACAAAGGCCGGCAGGCCTTCATCGTGCATCCGCTGGTAGAGGCGTCGGAAAAAATCGAGGCGCCCGCCGCCGTCGAGGCTTACGAACGTTTGAAACGGGTCTTTTTCCGCCACAAGGTCGGCCTGCTGCATGGCCGGATGAAACCCGCCGAAAAAGACCAGGTGATGGCCGATTTTGCCGCCGGCAAGTTCCATGTGCTGGTGACGACTTCGGTGGCCGAAGTGGGCGTGAATGTGCCGAACGCCAGCGTAATGGTCATCGAAGGGGCGAACCGCTTTGGACTGGCGCAGCTTCACCAGTTTCGCGGGCGCGTGGGGCGGGGCGAACATCCTTCGTACTGCCTGCTGCTGTCCGATACCGCTTCCGAGGAAGCGCGCGAGCGCCTGCAAGCCCTGGAAAACACGACCGACGGCTTTAAATTGGCGGAGATAGACTGGAAGCTGCGCGGGGCGGGCGATCTGGTCGGCACGCGCCAGAGCGGCGGCAGCAAACTACAGCTGGCGGAGCTGATGTCGCCGCATCTGGTAGACCTGGCGCAGCGCGAAGCGCGCACCATTTACGAAGAAGACCCGGATTTAAGCCAACCGCAGCACCGGCTGCTGGCGCAGCGCGTGTTCATGGTTCATAATGAACGCAGCGATGTAAGTTAACTTTCGACATTTGAAGATGGGGACGCCCGGCAGCGCGTTCCTATCCACGATCTGTTGGAGAAACGCCGATGATTCGCCGAGCCTTGTATCCCGCGACCCTTGACCCGATTCATAACGGGCATATAGACATCGCCCTGCGCGCCGCCAAAGTGTTTGATGAAGTGATCGTCGGCATTTATGACATGCCGAAAAAAAAGCTGCTGTTCAGCACCGAGGAGCGCGTGGAACTGGCGGAACGGGCGTTCGCGGACTTTAGTAATATTCGAGTTGCGCGATATTCAGGATTGACTGTAAACTATGCTCAAGAAATCGGCGCGATGGCGATTATTCGGGGCTTGCGCGTCTTTTCGGATTTTGAGTTTGAGTTTCGGATGGGGTTAGCCAACAAAAAACTGGCCCCGGAAATCGAAACGATCTCGATTATGACCGACGAAAAGCACCTGCATATCAGCTCCAGCACCATCCGCGAGATCGCCGAACTGGGCGGTGATGTGTCCGGGATGGTTCCGGCCTTTGTGGACGAGGCGCTCAAACGGCGGTTTGCTGAACTCCATGCGAATCAGAGCAGCCCGGGCTATATGATGAGCATTCGGGACTAAGGTACGGAGGGGTAGGGAATGGACATCCAGCATCTGGTAGACCGGCTTGAGGACCTGATTGATGAGGGGCGGCACATGCCCTTCAGCAAATACACCATGATTGATGAAGAACGCGCGCTGGAGATCATTGACCAGATGCGGATTTCGATTCCTGAAGAAATTGAAAAAGCCTCCCGCGTGCTGGCGCAGCGTGACCGCATCCTGGCGGCGGCCAATGAGGAAGCCGCGCGCGTCATCCAGCAGGCGCGCGAGCAGGGCATCCAGTTGATTGACCGCGAGGCGACCGTCCAGGCTGCCCAGAGCCGCGCCGCCAACATCATCGAGCAGGCGCGGCAGGAAGCCGAAGCGATCACCGCCGAGGCCGACCGCTATGTGATGGAAACGCTGGCGAAGCTGGAACAGCAGCTTAACCGGGCGCTGAATCAGGTTCGCAACGGGATTAACGAACTGGCCGCCGGTCAGACGCCCGCACAGCCGCTGCCTCCGGCGCAGTTCCCCGTCCCCGCACCTCGCCAGACCGTTGAGGCTGCCGTTAAAACCGGCGAAAAAGACCGCGATTAGCCGTTTTCAGGCCTTAATTCCGCGATTATAGATGGGGGGGACGTGCTGGCCGCGTCCCTTCGCGCACTTCCGAGGTACGAGCATGACCGAGCCAATCATCCGAGTAGATGCCCTGCTGCCGCCGGAAATCGCCGCGCGCGCCGAGGAAGCGGGCGTTAAAAAAGCGCGCCTGGATTCGTTGAGTATGTTTGCGCTGGCTGTGCTGGCGGGCGCGTTCATCGCCCTGGGGGCTGTTTTTGCGACGGTTGTTTCATCTGGCGGCGGGCTGCCTTACGGCGTCAGCCGGCTGCTGGCCGGGCTGGTGTTCTGCCTGGGGCTGATTCTAGTGGTGCTGGGCGGGGCGGAACTGTTCACCGGCAACAATCTGATTATCATGGCCTGGGCCAGCCGAAAAATCAGCACCGGGGCGCTGCTGCGGAACTGGGTGATTGTTTATGCGGGCAATCTGGTCGGGTCGGTGGCGACCGCCGGGCTGATGTTCCTGACGCGGGAATATACTTTTGGCGGCGGGGCGGTGGGCTTAACCGCGTTAAATATCGCCAATGCAAAAGTGAACCTGGAATTTGTCCAGGCGACGGCGCTGGGTATTATGTGCAACGCGCTGGTATGCCTGGCGGTGTGGCTGACGCTGGGGGCGCGCACGACGACCGATAAAATCCTGGCGATCATCTTTCCCATAACGGCTTTTGTCGCCGCCGGCTTTGAACACTCGGTCGCCAATATGTATTTCATCCCTCTGGGCTGGTTTATTAAAATATTCGACCCGGCCTTCGCCGCCGGCGCCGGCTTGGATTTAACGAACCTGACCCCGGCGGGTTTTCTGGAGAATCTTTTCCCCGTCACACTGGGTAATATCATCGGCGGCGTGGTGATGGTGGCCGGGGTCTACTGGTTCATTTACCTGCGGCACGACCGGCAGGCATCCACTTCGGAATAAGTTAGCGGCTGGGCAGCAGCGATTCTTCGATCATGTCCCGGATGACGCGCGGGTTCGCGCCGACCTGCCGTTCCAGCGCGCGGCCATCCCGGAACAGAATGAGCGTGGGGATAGACCGCACCTCAAACTGCCCGGCGGTTTTCGGATTTTCGTCCACGTTCAGTTTGACGACCTTCACGCGGCCCGCGTATTCCTTCGCCATCTGCTCGATGACCGGCGCGATCATGCGGCACGGCGCGCACCAGGGTGCCCAGAAATCCACCAGCACCGGGACTTTGCTGTTTAAAACCACCTGCCTGAAGTTGGAATCGGTGACGTGCTGGGCGGTGGGGCGTTCGCCCCCGGCGGCGGTTTTAGACGGGGCGGGCGGCGGCTCCGGCGCGGCAGGCTGCGGCCCCCGGTCGAGCAGGTAATCCACATGGGCGCGAATATCGGCGGGACGGATGCTGCCGGCCTGCGACTTGAGCTTGCGACTGAACAGGGATTTCGCCAGCGTCAACACCGCCGGGGTGGGCAGGCTGCCATATTCACGATGCACATCTGGATTGGCGGCCACGTCCACGCGGGCGACCAGCAGTTCGCCGGCATGTTTTTTGGCGATTTTGGTAAAGGCATCTTCGACCGGCTTGCTGTTCCCCTGGCGGCTGTCGTACAGGTACAGCACGACCGGCAGGTTCTGCGCCAGCACTTTTTTGAGGCTGCCGGCGTCGGTTGTGATCGGCGTGTCGAAAACAGGCATAAAACTAACCATCTCCTGCGAGTTTGACCGTTGCTGGATATTTGACGCGGGAAACGTGTTGTTCCTTTCCAGAATCGGCCAGCGCCGGGCGGCTTTGCTCACAGCATGAACCGGCGTTCCAATATCAGGTCGTTGCCATCGTAAAAACCCTCGTTATCCGCCTGGAGCAGCCCGGCAGTCTGCGCGAACAGCCAGTCCCACAGCGGGTCAAGCCGGGACAGCACCGGCTCGGCCTCCGCGCCTTGCCAGGATGCCTCGACAGCGATGATGGCGCGCGTGTTCGCCAGCACCTCGCGGACGCGCTGCTGGCCGGGGGAGTCACCCGCGCCGACCAGATCGGTAAATTCGGCGATGTCATCGTCGAAAATGTCGTCGCCGGGGCGGTTGATTTCGATGATGCCGAGCGGCAGCGTGCCGAACATCAGGTCGCCGATGTCCGGCACGTCGGTATTGACAACAGCGTAAGCCGGGTTGATCTGCCGCAACGCCGCCTCGATCTGGGGCAGCGTGATGCCGCCTTCGTCGGCGGCGAAATAACGCATGGTATAACCCATCAAAAACCTTTGTTTACGGCTTCAGGCACTTTTTGAAAAAGTCGGTGATAGCATTGTAACAGGTCACGCGGTTCTGGAACTTCAGCACGTCATGGCCTTCGTCCTCGAACATCAGATATTCGACCTGCTTGCCCGCCGCCTGAAGCTGTTCCACTACGTCCCGCGACTCGCGCTCGGTCACGCGCGGGTCGTTCGCGCCCTGGATGACCAGCAGCGGGCAGGCGATCTGTCGAATATAGGTCTGCGGCGAGCGTTCGACCAGGAAATCGCGGTCTTTTTGCGGGTCGCCGACGGCGATGGTGAAATACGGTTTCCAGGTTTCCGGCAGCCGGTCAATGAAGGTGAGCAGGTCATACGGCCCGAACATATCCACCGCCGCCCCCCACAGTTCGGGATGGCGGGCGGCCAGGGTCAGGGTCATATAACCGCCGTAGGAACGCCCGACGACGCCGGCGCGTTTTACATCTATACGCGGGTCGTTCGGCAGCACCTTCGTCATGGCGTAAACGTGATCGAGACGATCCTGGCCGCCCCAGTCGCGGTCAACGTGTTTGGTGTAGCGCAGGCCGTAGCCGGTGCTGCCGCGCACGTTCGGCACGAACACGGCGAACCCGTTGAGCGTCAGGAATTGGATCAGCGGCATGGAAAACCAGGCGAAATCGGGGCGCTCCTGGCTTTGCGGCCCGCCATGTACGTAATAAACCAGCGGGCGCGGCCCGGTATAACCGAGCGATTCCGCCGGCAGGTACAGCCGCGCCGACACACGCAGGCCGTCGTGGGACGTAAATGACGCATCTTCGCCGGTTGAAAGCAGTTCGACCGGCACGCCCAGGATGCGTTCCCGCGTGTGCTGGACGGCCTGGCCGTTTTCGATGGTGTAAATCTGCGTTGGCGAGGTGGCGGTGGAGTAAGAGACGATGTGGCGGCGGGATGTTTTATCGTAGTGGTGCGACTCCAGCACGCCGTCTTTGATCGCGCCCTGGCCGCACAGGACGGTATCGAGCGCCAGCGTCAAACCGGCTTCGTCGAACATCCCGGCGTACAGCCAGGAAACACCATCAATATTGTAGCCGACCAGATAACGGCTGCCTTCCAGATGGTCGAAGCGGTCGAGTTCGCCGATGCCTGTATGCTGTATGCCGGTGATGGCGACGGGTCTGGCGTCCTGGGGATTGTCCAGCGTGAAATAACCCAGGCCGCCGGCGTCATCGAACAGCGTGGTAAAAAACACCAGGCCGCGATCTTCCGGCGTGAAATAACAGGCGTTGATGCCGTTGAGCGGAACCTGCTGCCCCGGATGGCGGTCGTCCAGCGGCACGCCGTACAGCAGCCGGAACTGGTTAGGTTTGCCCTCCCACAGGTACAGCACATTGTCGGCGACCGTATAACCATCAAGCAGGACGGCTTTGTTGTGTGCCGCGTTCGCGCCGACAACATAAACGCCCCAGGCGCTCTGGCCCAGTTTGATAATCTCGCCGGTTTCCAGGTTGCAGCGGAAGGACTCCAGCATAGCTTCCTGCCGCGACTCCGCCGTGATGTAAACGTAGTTGTGGTCGGCGTCGCACTTGAGGGCATGACAGCGGTAATTGGCAAAGCTGTCCGCGAAGGCCGGTTCGGGCGCGCCGCCGTCGAGCGGGATGAGCATGGGCTGGTAGTTTTCGTCGCCGTTGTCGTCCAGCATGACCAGGATTTTGCCCAGTTTGGGGTAGACGAAGTACAAATACCCGTTCATCAGGTGTGGGTTCTGGAGGACGACGTTGGGGGGCAGCAGGGGTTCGGGGATGCTGCCGCCGTGATCCATGCGGTACAGGCTCATGAATCCGGCCAGGTTGCTGACGAAATAAATGCTCTCTCCGATGCTTTGTGGGGCGACAAACTGGCGCGCCGAAAGCAGCGACTCGATGCGGTACATATCCGGCCTCCTGATTTGGATAAACAGCAAGGGTGATTTTAACACTTCATCGGCAGGCGGCCATGTTTTTCAGGCCGCCCGCAGGTGGCGGCGGCTGAACAGCCACACACCGAGCGCAAAATACAGCGCCGAAAGCAGCACCAGGGCGGTTAGCTCGTAGAGGACATCGTTCAGTTCCGCACCCAGCGTAAAAACCTTGTTCAGCGCCGCGACGGCATGGGTGGGCGGCAGGATGTCGTACAGGCCGATGACCCGCCCGCCCAGGCTGAACAGCGGCACGCGCGGCAGCGGAAAAGCCGCGCCGGAGAAAAACATAAACAGCGCCAGCGGGAAATAAGCGATAATCGAAGCCTGCATCCCGCTGCGGGCGAAACAGGCCACGATCAACCCTGTGCCGATGATCGAAACGCCGGTGAGCGCGGCGATCAGAAAAGCCAGCCAGAGCGGCCCCTGGCTGCGAAAACCCAGCGCCAGCGCCGTCAAAAAAGTGAGCGCGACGGCCAGCAGCGCCGTCAGGGTCAGCGCGGCGGTTGTACCGCCCAGGAAGTCCAGCGCCGTCATGCCGGTGGTTTGCAGGCGGCGCAGCGTGCCGGTTTCGATCTCCCGCGTGATGGTCATGGACGACTGGTAGATGAGCAAAATCACCGCCAGCACCAGCAGCCCCGGCACATAGGTTTCAAATTCGCTGCGCGCCGCCGACGCGCCCAGCGCCTCCTCGACGATTTCGACCGGGCGTGCCTGGCCGGTGGTTTCCTGGATGTACTGGTCGAGGGCGGCATTCGCCATGATGGCGGCGACGGCGTAATACGGATTGGTCAGGTCGCCTACGAATATGACCGGCGTCTTGGCGGCAGCTTGTCTGGCGCGGGCGGCTTGGAGCGTCTGCGAGAAATCGGGCGGGATGACCAGCAGGACTTCGGCATCCCGGTCGCGGAGCGGGTTTTCGGCCTCTGCGCGGGAGTTCACCTGATTGACGACCAACAGCGGCTGGCCGTCGCTGTAAGCGACCTGACGCAGCCGTTCGATGAGCGCGTTACCGTCGCCGGCGGTATCCTGATTCCAGACCAGTACGCCGTAGGTGGTCGAGCCGGTCGGAAAAAAGAGGGCGTACAGCAGGACGAAACACGGCCCCAGCAGCAGGGTGAGGCTCAGAATCAACAAATCGCGCCGTTGTTCCCACATGGCTTTGCGGAAAACGCCGAGAAAACGCATCTGAACCAACCTCTAAACGCGGCGAGGGCAAAACATTCGCCCCCGCGCGAGAAATGTTTAGCCGCGCTGCGAAATAAACCAGAACATGAAGAAATAAACGCCGCCAAATACCCCGGCGATGATAGCAAGCGGCTGCGAACGTTTGGCTTTGGTGATGCCGGCGACGATGATGGGAAAAACGAAGATGGTTGCGTTAATCACCAGCGAGCCGAAGGCTTTGGGGTCGAACACGTTCAGTTTGGCGATTACGGCCAGCGCGCCGACCAGGCCGGCCAGGATGGTGGGGACAAGCTGTTTGTCGGACTGCATGAACATAACGATCAGACAGAGGAAAAAGACGATATACAGGCAGATGTCGTAAAGCAGTTCTACGCCGGAACGCGGCGCCAAGCGGGCGATAATTTCGTTCATCGGAATATTAATCTGCTGAGCCAGATACATAATCCCCCTCCACATGAGGCCGTAAAATTTGGCGATGATATTATCACATCTTGGCGTGGTTCACAGCAAATCAGCCGGTTTGCAGCAGGGCGGCCAGCGCGGCGGATAAATCCATGCCGGCGGTGTACAAAATGCCGTGAATGCCCAGGGCGCGCGCGCCTTCGATATTGGCGGGCATGTCGTCAATAAAAATGACTTCCGACGCCGGGCGGCCCAGCCGGGATAAAACGGCTTGGTAAGCGCCGGGGTTCGGCTTGAGGACGCCGATTTCGCACGAAATCACCAGCGGGTCGAACAGGTCAATCACGCCCAGTTCGACCAGTTCGCCGCGCAGGGCCGGGCTGGCGTTGCTCAACAACCCGACGGTATGGCCGGCTTCGCGCAGCCGCCGTATGTAAGCTGCGATGATTTCATCGAGCCGGTCGCCGCTGTAAAAATCGCGCGCCAGCCGGGCGACTTCAGCCGTGTTCAGATGAAGCTGCCCCGCCACGTCCGACCAGTAATCCGCCGACGAAATGCGCCCGCTCATCACGTCCAGCCAGCTTTGGCTGCCATGCACCACGCGCTCCACGCTGCCGCGCGTTAAACCCAGGCGGTCGTCCCAGGCGTGGCGCGGGCTGTAATCAACCGTTTTGACCAGCACGCCGCCGTAGTCAAAAATTACCGCGCGTTTTTTCACCGGTTTTTCTCCTGGTTTATCCATAAATTCTGACCATCCGTCCACAGGTGCAGCGCGCCGCCGTCGGTGCGGAACAGGGGAATATCGCCCAGGCGGGCCAAAGTGTCCGGGTTGGGGTCGCCCTGGCGGTTGGCCGGGTCGCTGTGTAAAACCGCGACCTGCGGCTGAACCGCTTCCAGAAAGGCCATCTCTAAGGTGCGCGCCCCGCCGTGTTTGGGAAGCTGTAACACCGAAGCCGCCGGCCACTGCCCGCCCGCCAGCAGCTCGCGCTGGCCGTCGGCGCTCAGGTCGCCGGCCAGTAAAAACGATACCTCACCGTACCACAGCCGCGCGACCAGGGCTTGATCGTCCAGGGGATCGCTGATGGACGGCTGCCGCTGCGGATGGAGGATTTCAAGGCTTACGCCGTCGTTCATCTCCAGCGTATAACCGGCTTGGGTGGCGATGATACGATCTGATGGCAACCGGTCGAGCAGGGACAGGTAAAACTCGTTCAGGTTGGGCTGGCCGCTGACCAGCGCCGCGCCCACACTGTAACGATCTAACACGGCGGGCAGCGCGCCGAGGTCGTTTTCGTCCGGCTGGGCGATGATGAGGACTTCGATTTCCCGGTCGGTGAACGGCAGCCGGTCGCCCAGGGCCGTCAGCAGCCGCGACGGGAAGCGCCCGCCGTCCACCAGGATGTGCGCGCCGCCGGGGGTCTGCGCGAGGACAGCGTTGCTGTGTCCCATATCGAGCAGCCAGAGGTGCAGATAACCATCAGGGCGGCTGAGGGCAGCAGCGCCCAGCAAAAAAGCCAGGCCGGATGCGGCAAAAATCGTGGTGGTAAAAACGGCGCGCGCGCGGACGAAACGCGCCAGCCGCAGCGCCCAGGTGGGTTGTGTGGCCTGCATCATTGCGCCTCCTAACAGCGCCAGATAAAACAGCGCGATCAGCCGCGAGTCGGCGTGAAATTCAAGGTCGGCGAAGGGCAGTCCGCCGGCCAGCCGCACCACGCCGAGCGTCCAGGCCAGCGGGATGAAGGCCAGCCAGTACAGGATTTGCGCCAGCGCCGGAAGCATCCAGACGGCCAGCGTGGCGGCCAATCCCAGGATGAGCAGGTAGCCTTGCACCGGCACGATCAGCAGGTTAACCAGCAGCGCGGCGGGGGACAGCCGCCCAAACACCAGGATGATGAGGGGCAGGGTGGCAACCTGCGCCGCCAGCGAAACCACCAGCGGTTCGGCCAGGAAGTCGCCCAGGGCGCGCGCGGCGCGGCGGGGGAACAGCCGGTAAAGCAGGGTATCCAGGCGGCGGGCGAACGGGTCGGCATACAGCGCCAGCCCCAGGGTGGCGAAAAAGCTCAACTGGAAGCCGACATCCCATAACACGAGCGGATTTTGCAGCGAAAGCAGAATCGCCGCCAGCCCCAGCGAGGCCGGGACGTAGGTTTTGCGCTTTAGCAGCGCGCCGAACACCAGCAGGCTGCTCATGATGGCAGCGCGCACCACCGCCGCGCCGGCGCCGACCATCAGCGTATAAACGGCGATGAAAGCCATGCCGATGATCGCCGCCCGCCAGCCCTGGATGCGGAAGCGCCCCAGCAGGCCGATGACGATGCCGCTGAGCAGCGCCATATTAAAACCGCTGATGGCGACGACATGCGCCGCGCCCGCCGCGCTGAAGGCGTCCTGCACCTGTGGCGCGATGCCCCGTTCATCGCCCAACAGGATGCCGCCCAGCAGCCCTGCCGCCGGTTCAGGCAGATGGCGGGCGATCTGCTCGTAAGCGCGGGCTTTAAAGTCCAGCAGGGCGCTGTAAAGCGGGTTTCCGCCGCCCTGCGAGACGACCTCAACCGCTGTATTCTGCATGATGCTGAAAACGCCGCCCCGCGCCAGATAGTCGGCATACGAAAACGTGTCGGACTCCGCCGGTGTGATGAGGATGCCGGTGGCCCGCACCCGGTCGCCGTAACGGGCGTCGGTCGTGGCTGGCGCGTAGACCAGGACAGCGCCGCCGGTGGCAGCCGTTCGCCCGGCCTGGGTAAACGTTTCGGCCTCCAGGCGCAGCAGCACGCGGTCGTCGCGCCGGTCGGGTTCGGCGGTGATGATGCCTTCCACCGTCAGCCCGCCGGTATTGTTATAACGGGCGATGTCGCTGGTAGTCGGCACAAGCGACAAACGCAGGCCGCCCAGTGTAAACGCCAGCAGCGCCAGCCCCATCCAGCGGCGGCTGCGTTCCGGCCAGGACAGCCAGACAACCAGCAGCGCCAGGGCAGATAACCCGGCCCAGACCGGCGCGAGGGCCTGTTGGTGGTTGTTGGCGGCCAGCAGGATGCCTGCCGACCAGCCGAGTGCCAGATAAACGAGGCGCATAATCGTCTACAGCAGCAGATTAGCCTTTAAACGTTCCAGTGTTTCGTCGTCTACGCCGGCCTGCTGGCGCAGATAGTCCAAAACCGAGCCGTAGCGTTCGGCCAGGTAACGCAGCGCGTCCCGCAAAATCTGCGGGTCGGCTACCAGAAATGGCTGCATGTCCTCGACGGTCACCCCCAGCAGCCGCAGCCGCTTTAACGGCACATAACGCCGAAAGTGGTCATAATAGCGGTTGCTCAGGCTGTAATCCGCAATCACGACTGCTTCCGGCACGCCCAGCGCCAGCAGCAGCAGCGCCATCGTCAGCCCGGCGCGGTCTTTGCCGGCGGTGCAGTGAACCAGCGCCGGCAGGCTGTCCGAATCGGCCAGACGCCGGAACACCTGCCCAAAAACCGGCGCGTGGTCGTCAATCATGCGGCGGTATAACTCGGCCACGACAGCCGAAAAACGCCGTTTGTGAAAGAGCAGCGTCCGCAGCCGGAACTGCTGCTCGTCTTTGGGGTCGGCGTTCACCGGGATACGGGTATAGGTGATGCCGACCGGCAGGCGGTCGGGCGCTTTGGTGACTTCGGAGTCGCTCCGCAGGTCGCAGATGAGTTTTAAACCCAATGTTTGCAGGGCGCGCTGATCGTTTTCGGTGATTTCGGCCAGCGTGCCGGAGCGGTAGACACGTCCGCGCCGCACATGCCGCCCATCCGATGTGGCATATCCCCCGATGTCCCGCACATTGGCCGCGCCTTCCAGCGCGATAAAACGGTCGCTGCCGGCAGAGTCGGCATCCGGTTCGATGATGAGCGACTCCGGGGCAGGGTAAACGATGCGGTTACGGCGGGCGGCGAATGTTCGCCAGGCTGCCGCGCCGCCCAGCGCCAGTACAGGAAGCAAAAGACGACGTTTCAACAGGCTTTCTCTCAATACCACAAACCTATTCACTGTAGCGAATCCTGCCGTTGTTCGCCAATCTTATGCACTTTATCCAAATCTATTTGACAGGAAGTGGATATTCTTTTATGCTGATGTTAGTAACTCGCGTTAGTAACCCGCGTAACTTAAAATGGTTAGAAAAAAACGGGTCACTATGGCGGATGTCGCAAAATTAGCCGGGGTTTCGAGAACAACGGTTTCGTTTATTTTGAATAATGTCCCCGATACCAATATCCCCGATGCGACCCGCCAGCGCGTGCTGCAAATCGCACGCGAACTGAATTATATGCCGAATGTCCAGGCCCTGAACCTGGCAACGGGAAAAACCATGATGATTGCACTGGTGGTTCGGCAAACATCGGAGCAAATGTCAGGTGATGCGTTTGCGGGTGAATTCATTCGCGGCGTGACCGGCGTGATCGAAGCCGAAAACTACCATCTGGTCATTCATGCTGCCGAACCGGATGCGCGGGAAAGCACTTATGGCAAGCTGGTGCGGACGCATAAGGTTGATGGACTGCTGATTTCATCGCCGCTGGTGAACGATCAGGAGGTCAGGCTGCTGTACCGGGAAGAAACGCCGATTGTTTTACACGGCGCGACCGACACGCAGGACATCCCCAGTGTGGACGTGGATAACCGTCAGGGCGCGTACATGGCCGTTCGTTACCTGATTGATCTGGGCCACCGCCGGATCGGGCATATCAGCAACGCGCCGTTTTCGTATGCATCCAGTTCCGACCGCCTGGACGGTTACTGCCAGGCGTTGGCGGAAGCCGGCATCCCGTATGACGAGTCGCTGGTGCTGGCCGGGGAGTTTACGGCCTCCAGCGGTTACGAGCCGATGCGGGCGCTGCTTGATCTGCCGAATCCGCCGACCGCCGTTTTTGTCGGCAGCGATATGGTCGCCCTGGGGGCGATGGAGGCCATCCGCAGCCGGGGCGCGCGCATCCCGGAGGACATCTCGCTGGTCGGTTTTGACGATATTCTGTATGCGCGCTACACCATGCCGCCGCTGACGACCGTTCGTATTCCGGCTTACGAACTGGGGCGCAGCGCGGGCGACCTGATGTTAAAGATTATCCGGGGCGAAAGTTTGCCCGGCACGCGAATTTTGTTACCAACCGAGCTGGTAGTCCGCCGTTCGACGATCAAATGTCCGGCGTAAAGGCTGCGCGCTCGATGGTTCGTTCAACAATATAAAGTTAGGGAGGATGTATGTTTAAGCGATTTTCACTCATCATGGTCGTTCTTCTTTTGATCGTTGGCAGCGCCTATGCCCAGGGTACGGGGCCGGAGTGTTTTGGCAGCGAAGGCTCTGCGCTCTCCATTCTGGGGTCATGGGCCGGCGAAGAAGAAGAAACCTTCCGCCAGGTGATCGCTCCGGTTATCGAAGCCTGCAATCTGACGCTGAGCTACGAAGGCACGCGCGACCTGAACACGGTGCTGCCCACCCGCGTTGACGGCGGCGCGCCCCCGGACATCGCCCTGCTGCCGAACCCCGGCGCGATCAAGACCTTTGCCAACAATCTGGTCGCTCTGACGGACGTAGGTGTGAACCCCGACAGCTATTCGGAAGGCTGGCAGCAGCTTGGCTCGGTGGATGGCCGCTGGCTGGGTCTGCCGCTCAAGACCGATGTTAAGTCGCTGGTGTGGTACAGCCCGGTCGCTTTTGAAGCCGCCGGATACAGCGTGCCGGCCACCTGGGACGAGTTCATCGCATTGATGGATCAAATGGTGGCGGACGGCGGCCCCGCGCCGCTGGCGATGGGCTTCGAGAGCGGCGGCGCGACCGGCTGGACGGCCACCGACTTCGTGCAGGACATCCTGCTGCGGACGCAGGGACTGGAGTACGTCAACGGCCTGGTTTCCGGCGAAACCGCCTGGAACGATCAGGGTGTGGTGGATGCCTGGACGCTGTATGTGGAGTGGGTGAACAAATATGGCGCCGGCGGCGCGGATGGCGCGCTGACGACCTCGTTCGGCGATGCGATTTTGCAGCCGTTCCAGGACCCGGCGGCGGCCTGGATGGTGAAGCAGTCCGGTTTCGCGGGCAGCGCCTTCATCCAGCCGAACTTCCCGGACTACGTGTATGGTGAGGACTTTGCTTTCTTCGTACTGCCGACGGCGGACGGCGAGCCGGCAGCGATGCAGGTCGGCGGCGACTTCCTGGGCGTGTTCAATGATACGCCGGCGGTTAACGCCATGATCGCCTACCTCTCCAGTGCTGATGGCGCGTCGGCCTGGGCCGCCAGCGGCTTCGACCTGACGCCCAACAGCGCGGTAGACCTGGGCGCTTACGCTAATCCGATTTCGGCGGACAAAGCTGCCGCGCTGCTGTCGGCACCGGATGTCAGCTTCGACGTAGGCGACCTGATGCCCCCGGCAGTCGGCCAGGCCGAATTTGATAATATTAAAGCGGCGGTCGGCGGTGGGGATATTGTCGCGCTGCTGAACGAGATTCAGGCCAAATACGAGGAAGCGACCGGCATGTAGGTGGTCACTTCGACCTCTCAGTAGAGTTAATGAGGGCGGTAACTTCTGTTAAAAGCAGCGGCTACCGCCCTCAGTCACAAAAACAATATTTTTTGAGGAATTTGCCTATGCGTACCCTGATGGTTATGCGGCAAGGGCGCTGGACTCCCTGGCTTTACATGGCGCCGGCCATTATTGTTCTGGTCATTTATGTCGCTTACCCGGCCATTCGCACGGGGCTGTATAGTTTTCAGAATAACGACGGGACGGCTTCGGCGGCGGTAAGGTGCGCTGCCGACCAGCCCTGCTGGGGTTTTCTGGAAAACTATCGCCAGGCATTTGCCGGTCAGCAGGGGCAGATCGCGCTGCGTAATACGGCGATCTGGCTGCTGGTGATGGTGCCGGGGACGGCCTTGTTCGGCCTGCTGCTGGCGGTGCTGACCGACCGCGTGCGCTACGAGGCGCTGGCGAAGGCGATCATCTTCATGCCGATGGCGATTTCATTTGTGGGCGCGGCCATCATCTGGCGTTTCGTCTACAATCCCGACCCCGGCATCGGCATCCTGAATGCGCTGGTGACGGCGCTCGGCGGCGAGTCGCGCGCCTGGCTGGCGACCGACCCGCCGGGGAATACGCTGCTGCTGACGGTCATCGGCATCTGGATTTGGACGGGTTTCACCATGACGCTGCTGGCCGCCGCCTTAAAAAGCATCCCAATGGAGATCATCGAGGCGGCGCGGGTGGACGGCGCGAATGAACTTCAGTTGTTTTTCCGCATCATGCTGCCGCTGCTGGCCCCGACCATCGCCGTTGTGATGACCACGATGACCATTAACACGCTGAAGATGTTCGACATCGTGTGGGTGATGAAGGGCATTCAAACCGATGTGATCGCTACCCGGATGGTGTCGGAGCTGTATCTTGACCGGAACAACGGCCTGGCATCAGCATATGCGATCATCCTCATCGTTTTGATTATTCCGGTGACGGTCTATAACATTCGCCGGTTCGGCGTGGAGGAAGCGGAAAAATGAACAAAGAACGCTTTGTGATGTTCGTTAACCGTATTCCGCTGAATCTGGCGATCATCGTATTATGCGCCATCTGGCTGCTGCCGACGCTAGGGTTGTTCATCACGTCGTTTCGCCCGCAGCAGGCCGTTAACGAATCGGGCTGGTGGATGGCGCTGGCAGCTACGCGCCCCGGCACGGATGAATATCAGACCTACTGCGGGCAGTGTCATGGGGAAAACTACAACGCGCTGCCGAACGCCGACCTGAGCAGCCCAGACCTGATCGCTCAGTACCGCCGGTCTATTCAACTGTCCGGGACGTTTAACCGGGAATACAACGGCGTCATCCATATCCCGGAAGATCAGCACCCGGACGCGCAGCAGACAGCGGATATTCTCGACCATCTGCGGATCGCCTCCGGCTTGCAGGAGTCCCCGCCCCGGTTTACGTTCGCCAATTACAAGGATGTGCTGGTCGGGTATTCGGCGCGCGGCGGGACGTATGATGAGGTCTGCGCGGCGGACGGCCCTTCCGGGACGCGAACCTGCGATTTCTGGACGGATGCTACCGCGCCGAACGCGGTTTTGCGGGGCATGATTAACAGCTTCATCGTCACCGTTCCGGCCACCTTCCTGCCGATCATCCTGGCCGGTTTTGCCGCTTACGCGCTGTCGTGGATGGATTTTAACGGGCGTCGGGTGATGTTTGCCGCGCTGGTGGGCTTGCAGATTGTGCCGCTTCAGATGGTGCTGGTGCCGATCTTCCGCATGTATACCGACCTGGGTTTAAACGGCACGTTCCTGGGGGTGTGGCTGTTCCATACCGGCTTCGGCCTGCCTTACGCGATTTACCTGATTCGTAATTTTGTCGGGCGGCTGCCTGCCGATCTGTTTGAGTCAGCTTATCTGGACGGCGCGAATCATTTCACGGTGTTCCGGCGAATCGTGCTGCCGCTGGCGCTGCCGGCTATTGCGGCGCTGGCGATCTTCCAGTTTTTGTGGGTGTGGAACGACCTGCTGGTGGCTTTGATCTTCCTGGGCAACAACGCGCCGGTGCTGACTTACCAGCTTAGCCAGCTGGTTGATTCGCTGGGCGGCGGTTGGCACCGCATGACGGCGGCGGCGTTCATCAGCATCGCCGTGCCGCTGTTGATCTTCTTCGCCTTCCAGCGGTTTTTCGTGCGCGGGCTGCTGGCCGGTTCGGTCAAAGGATGATGATGAAGCGATGCAGTGGTACATCAACGCCGTATTCTATGAACTGTACTTACGCGCTTTTGCGGATTCCAATGCCGATGGTCATGGCGATTTTGCCGGCCTGCGGCAGCGGTTAGACTACCTGGAATGGCTGGGGGTTGACTGCATCTGGCTGCTGCCGATCTACCCATCGCCCTTGCGCGACGATGGGTATGACATCGGCAGCTTTTATGGCATTCATCCCGATTACGGCTTCCTGGAAGATTTCCGCATGACGGTGGACGAAATTCACCGGCGCGGGATGCGGATCATCACCGATCTGGTGGTGAATCACACTTCCGACCAGCACCCCTGGTTTCAGGAAGCGCGGCGCTCGAAGGACTCGCCCATGCGGGATTTTTACGTCTGGAGCGATACCGACGACCGGTATGCCGACGCGCGTATCATCTTCGTAGATACCGAAACCTCCAACTGGACGTTCGACCCGGTGACTTCACAGTACTACTGGCATCGCTTTTTCAGCCACCAGCCAGACCTGAACTACGACAACCCGAAGGTTCGCCAGGCTATGCTGGATGTGGTCAGGTTCTGGCTGGATATGGGGATTGATGGTTTCCGTGTGGATGCCGTGCCGTACCTGTACGAGCGCGAAGGGACAAGCTGTGAAAACCTGCCGGAGACGCACGACTTTTTGAAGGAACTGCGCCATTTTGTGGACACGCATTATCCTGGGCGGCTGCTGCTGGCCGAGGCCAACCAGTGGCCGCAGGAACTGCTGGATTATTTCGGCGCCGGCGACGAGTTTCATATGTGTTTTCACTTTCCGGTGATGCCGCGCCTGTATATGGCGCTGGCGCGGCAGGATCGTTCCAGCGTGGTGCAGATTCTTGACGATACGCCGGCGATTCCTGAGGGCTGCCAGTGGGCGGTTTTTCTGCGTAACCACGACGAACTGACGCTGGAGATGGTCACGCCGGAAGACCGGGACTTTATGTGGCAGACCTACGCCGCCGACACGCACTACCGCTTGAATCTGGGCATCCGGCGGCGGCTGGCGCCGCTGATGGATGGCGACCGCCGCAAAATCGAGCTGATGAATTCGATGTTGTTTACGCTGCCGGGCGCGCCGGTGCTGTACTACGGCGACGAAATCGGGATGGGCGATGACGTAACGCTGCCCGACCGGAACGGCGTGCGTACTCCTTTGCAGTGGATTGACGGCCCCGGCGCAGGGTTTTCTACCGCGCCAGCGTTGTACAGTCCGGTCATCGGCGATGCCGTCTACGGTTATCATCAGGTGAACGTGCAGGCGCAGCAGGCCGACTCGACTTCTCTGCTGCACGCCGTTCGCCGGATGATTTTCGCCCGTAAAAACCTGCCGGTGCTGGCGCGGGGCAGCCTGGAATGGCTGCACGACCTGCCGCTGCAAACACTGTGCTTCTGGCGGCGCTCGGCGGAGGGGGCCGTTCTGGCTTTGCACAACCTGTCCGACCAACCGCTTGATATACCGCTTGAACCGGGCATCGTTTTTTCGGATGCGCTGTACCCGGATGTCGGGCCGGTGAGCGGTTCGGTTCGGCTGGAGGCTTACGGCTGCCGCTGGCTGCTGCCGGAAGCCGGCTAACCGGCCTGCCGGGCGATCATTCGCCCAGGAGTGGCCGTGACGGTTTTTCTTCCAGCAGGTTACACGCCGTCTAGGTGATTCGTTCGCCCTGGCGCGCGACCCAAAACGTTTTGATCTCGAAGGGGTGGAAGCGCATTTCCTGCTCCGCGCCGCCTTCGAGTTTGACCTGGGCGGTTGTGGACTGGCCGGCGGTTTCCGCCAGCCGGACGACCAGCGCCTCGGCGTCTTCGGCTTTTTTTAACGCGCCGAGGGCGATGGTGGCCGGTTCAACGCTGAGGAACAGGATGCGCGTCAAGCTCAGGCGCAGTCTTCCCATGCCCACATCCATACGGGATCGAGGTGCGTGTTGCAGAACAGATGCGCGATGGGGCGGCCAAATGCTTCGGACACGATAACCCTCTTTGGTGAAACGATGAATGTGCAGCGCAATTGGTTATAATTGAACACACTCATTACAGCCGATGTTCTGCCTTTCCTCAGGGAAATGGCGGCATGACGATGCCCGACCGGAACTATCTGGACATGATTTGATTTCGGCGAGGGCCGCTGGTCTTCGCCGTTGAAAGAGGGAAATCCAATGACAAACTACAATCCAATGTATTACCCCAATGCCGGCAAAACCATTCGGATGGGGCGCATCATCAGCCCGAAGGATGGCCGGGCGGCGGTGGTGGCTTACGATCACGGCCTGCACGTCGGCACGATTCCCGGCAACATCAATCCCGGCCAGATGCTTGAAAGCCTGGCCGAAGCGGGGGCGGATGCCTTTCTGGTCGCGCCCGGCATCGCCCGGACCTACGCCAGTATTTTCGCCGGACGCGGCGCACCGGGCCTGATTCTGCGTCTAGATTGGACTGATCTTTGGCGTGATCCCAGTAAACTGGGGTATCCCGAAGGGCGCGGTTGTTTGATTGCTTCGGTAGAAGATGCAGCGCGGCTGGGCGCCGATGCTGTGCTGGTTTATATGTTCATCGGTTACGAAAACCCGGAAGCAGAAGCGCAGCAGGTTGAAAGTGTGGCACGGGTAGCGCAGGACTGCGAGGCGCTGGGTATCGGCTGCATTATTGAGCCGATGGCGCGCGGGCTGCGGGTGGGCGATAACCCCTTTAATGCCGAATATATCGCCCTGGCTTCGCGGATGGCCTGTGAGTTGGGCGCTGACCTGTTAAAAACCGACTACAGCGGCAGTGCCGGCAGTTTCCGGTACGTGGTCGAGTCGTCGTTCTGCCCCATTCTGATCGCCGGTGGGCCAAAAACCACCACCACCCGCGAGGCGCTGGAAATGGTGCAGGGCGCGTTGGAGGCCGGGGCGCGCGGCATGTTTGTGGGGCGCAACGTCTTTCAGGCTCCGCAGCCGCCCCTGATGCTGAAAGTGATGCGCCGGATTATCCACGATGGGATCAGCGTGGATGAGGCGCTCGACACGCTGGGCGAAAAAAACCGTGTTTAAGGCCGCTAAACCGGGTTGATTTCCGCAGCCGTATCGTTTTGACCGGGCAAATGCAGTGCCACGAAGCCCTGTTCGCGCGGGGCGAAAGGCTGCGTTTGCCCGGTCAGCAGGTCGCGCGGCTGTAAGGCGGCACGTTGAACTGGTACTAAACAGCCCCCAACAGGCTTTTTGCCAGACGGGTGGCGCTGCTGGCGTCCGGGCTGTAACCGTCCGCCCCGATCTCGTCGGCATAGGCCTGCGTCACCGGCGCGCCGCCGATCATCACCTTGACCCGCTCGCGCAGCCCCGCCGCTTTCAATGCTTCCACCGTCACCTTCATGCTCGGCATGGTCGTCGTCAGCAGCGCCGACATCGCCACGATCTGCGCGCCTTCCGCTGCCGCCTGCACGAACTTCTCCGGCGCGGCGTTCACGCCCAGGTCACGGATGGCGAAACCGGCGCCTTCCAGCATGATCGCCACCAGGTTTTTGCCGATGTCGTGCAGGTCGCCCTTGACCGTGCCGATGGCAACGGTGGCGATAGGCTGAATGCCGGACTGGACGAGCAGGGGTTTGAGCAGATCGAGGCCGGCCTGCATAGCGCGGGCGGCGATGAGCATTTCGGGGACAAAGTATTCGCCGTTTTCGAAGCGCAGGCCGACTTCGGTCATGGCGGGGATGAGGGCGTCGTTGAGGATAACGCCGGGGGTGAGACCCTCGTCGAGCGCCTGCTGCACCCCGGATGCTGCGGCGGCTTTGTTCCCATTAATGACAGCTTCTTTAATTTCGTCTAAAACGGCCATTTTCGGCTTTCCTCCAGCATGATGATGAAGTTATCTATGCCTATATCTTCGATCAGGTCTTCAATCAGTCCTGGTTTATAGATATTACCACAACTATTTTTTCTGGACTCATGCCCTCGGCCCAGTCCTGTGGTTATAATGGGAAAATTATCAAACATTGCAGCGCAGGCACGCCATGTCCCAGAACCAACGTACTCATCGTCTCATCCTCATGCCATCCGGTCGCCAGGGTGATGTGCCGCATGGCACGACTGTTCTGGAGGCTGCCCGCGCGTTGGGGGTCGAAATCGAGTCCATTTGCAGCGGGCGGTTGACCTGCGGTAAATGTCAGATCGCCCCGGAGGACGGCCAGTTCGCCAAACACGCCATTTCCTCCAGCGCCGGGCATCTATCGCCGCCGGACGACGCGGAACGCGCTTTTGCCGCCGCGCATGGCATAGACCTCAGCCAGCGGCGGCTGTCGTGTGTGGCGCGGGTGATCGGTGACGTGCTGGTGACGGTGCCGGAGGAAAGCCAGACGCGCAAGCAGGTGATCCGCAAGGAGGCCGGGGAAATCGCGGTCGAGGTGATGCCGGCGGTGCGGCTGTATTATGTGGAAGTCGAACCGGCCTACCTGGGCAGCCCCGGTGATTGGGAGCGGCTGCAAACGGCGCTGGCCGAAAATCACCATCTGCGCGGCCTGACGATAGACCCGGCGGCGCTGCAGCGGCTGCAAAAAACGCTCCGGCAGGGCAGTTGGGCGGTGACGGTGACGGTCTGGCAGGGGCGGGACGTGCTGCGTATCGAGCCGGGATACGTCGAAAGCCTGTACGGGCTGGCGGTGGATGTGGGTTCGACGACTATAGCCGCGCACCTGTGCGACCTGCAAACCGGGGACGTGCTGGCGACCGAAGCGATGATGAACCCGCAGGTGCGTTATGGCGAGGATTTGCTCAGCCGCGTATCGTATGCCATGACCGAAGCGCAGGGCCTCCAGCGGTTGAACCGGGCGGTGATACGCGCGCTGAACGAACTGGCCGCCGCTGCTGCCGGAAATGCCGGAATCAAGCCGGACGAAATCACCGACGTGGTGCTGGTGGGCAACAGCGTGATGCACCATTTGCTGCTGGGTTTGGACCCGGTGGAACTCGGCCAACTGCCGTTCGCGCTGGCGACCTACGACCCGGTGGACATCAAAGCGCGTGAACTGGGGCTGAAGGCCGTGCATCCCGGCGCGATGGTACATATCCTGCCGTGTATCGCCGGGTATGTGGGCGCGGATAACGTCGGCGTGCTGCTGGCGGAACAGACACATCTGGATGATAAAATCACGCTGATTGTGGACATCGGCACGAACGCGGAAATTCTGCTGGGGACGCGGGACTGGATGCTGTCGGCTTCCAGCCCGACCGGGCCGGCTTTCGAGGGCGCGCACATCACACATGGGCAGCGCGCCGCCGCCGGGGCGATTGAGCGTGTGCGTATAGACCCGCAAACCGGCGCGGTTCGGTACAAGGTGATCGGCGACCCGCGCTGGAGTGATGAACTGGAAACCGGCGAAACGCTGCGCCCAACGGGTATCTGCGGCAGCGGCATCATCGAAGTGGTGGCGGAACTGTTCATGGCCGGGCTGCTGGATAAAAGCGGGCGTTTTGTGCCGGAAGCCGACCGGCTGAACCCGCGCATTCGATATGCCGGCAGGACGGCGGAGCTGGCGCTGGCCCCGGCGGATGAAACGGCCGGCGGCAAAGAAATCGTCGTGACGCAGGCCGACATTCGCGCTGTTCAACTGGCGAAAGGCGCGCTGTATGCGGGGGTGCGCCTGCTGCTGAACCGCCGGGGTATCGAACGGGTAGACCGTATCAAACTGGCGGGCGCGTTCGGCAGTTATATTGACCCGCTGCACGCCATGATTATCGGCCTCATCCCGGACTGTGACCTGTCGCAGGTGATCGCCATCGGCAACGCGGCGGGCGACGGCGCGCGCATCGCGCTGTTAAACGTGGAGCGGCGCGAGGCGGCATGGCTGGCGGCGCGTTCGGTGGAGTATGTCGAAACGGCGTCGCTGGCGGTGTTTCAGGATACTTTTGTGGATGCGCTGGCGCTGCCCCACGCGGCGGACGTTTTCCCGCATCTCGAACACCTGATGGCGCGGTGAAATTAAGTATAGAATCTCAAAAAAGTTTGAGGAAACAACCGATGAAAACAACATTGCAGGACTTACTGGCTTCCGGGCAGACTATCGTCGCCGATGGCGGCATGGGTACACTGCTGTTCGCGCGCGGGCTGGCGCGGGGCAGCGCCCCGGAGCTGTGGAACGTGGAGAGGCCGGACGACATCCGCGCCGTTCACCGGGATTACATCGCCGCCGGGGCGCAGATTGTGCTGACCAACAGCTTTGGCGGCAGCCGTTTTCGCCTGGAACTGCACGGCCTGGCCGAGCGCGCCGCCGAACTGAACCAGGCGGCTGCCCGGTTGGCGCGCGCCGAGGCTGATGCTGCTCCGCGCCCGGTTGTGGTGGGCGGTTCGATGGGGCCGACCGGCCAGCTGCTGTCCCCTTACGGCACGCTGGAGTTTGACGAGGCGGTAAATGCGTTCTGCGAGCAGGCAGAGGCGCTGATTGCCGGCGGCGTGGATGTGCTGTGGATCGAAACCATGTCCGACCTGGAAGAAGTGCGCGCGGCGGTGGAAGGCTGCCGCTGCGCCGCGCCCGGTTTCCCGATTGTGACGACGCTGACGTTTGATACCAACGGGCGCACGATGATGGGCGTCACGCCGGAAAAGGCGCTCGAAACGCTGAGCGAATTCGGCGTGCTGGCGCTGGGCGGCAACTGTGGCAACGGCCCGGACGAGATCGAGGGGGTGATCGCTAAAATGCACGCGGCTGACCCGAACGTGGCGCTGGTCGCCAAAGCCAATGCCGGCCTGCCGCATATGGAAGGCGACCGCGCCGTTTATGACGCCACGCCGGAGGTGATGGCCGCCTATGCCCGCCGTGTGCGCGAACGGGGCGCGCGCATCATCGGCGCGTGCTGCGGCAGCACGCCCGACCACATCCGCGCCATCGCTGCCGCTGCCGCCGAAGCGTAAATAACAGGCCGTCCACCGGCATGAAAGGGATTTAACCATGCAGAAGTTCATCGCGCTCACCTGCTCGGCGCTGGCGCGCAGCGTGTATGCCGCTGCCGCCGTCTCGCCGCATACCGCCACCGTCCGCTTATTCGATCAGGGTTTGCACAATACGCCGAAAAACCTGCGCGGCAGGCTGCAAGCGGGCATAGATGCCGTTGAGCCGGGCGAGTGCGATGCGGTTCTGCTGGCATATGGGGTCTGCGGAACGTCGGCGCTGGGGCTGGCCGCCCGCCATACG
Source organism: Chloroflexota bacterium (assembly GCA_014338005.1). Taxonomy (GTDB): domain Bacteria; phylum Chloroflexota; class Anaerolineae; order Aggregatilineales; family Phototrophicaceae; genus CFX2. The sequence goes on from QUBZ01000007.1 coordinate 59,562, forward strand.
CCGCTGGTGATGCCGCGCGCGCATGACTGCATCACGCTGTACCTGGGTTCGCGCCAGCGTTACCAGGAAGAATTCGACGCGCACCCCGGCACGTATTGGTACAGCATGGACTACCTGGAACACAGCCAGCCGGGGTCGAATGCCGGGCTGGGCGCGGCCAATCTGGGCGTGATGCAGGAACTTTATGAAGAATATGTCCAGAAATACGGCCAGGATAACGCCGACTATCTGATGGAAGTGATGGGCGAATGGGGCAAACATTACGACCGCGCCGCGTTCATTGATACCGGCCTGGGGGACGGCAGCGCCTTTGAACAGATCGCGCGCGAGCAGGCCGAACGGCGCGGTTGGCTGTTTGAACGCAAGCAGGGCAGCCGCCGGCTGGTCGAAATGCTGCTTTCCGGCCAGTGGCCGGAGGATGAATTTCTGGTCGTTCCACCGGGCTGCGTGATCCGGCAGGGTGATGACCGGCGGTTAATCGAGGCTGTTCCGGGATGAGGCGTCCCGTCTTTCAATAGGCAAACCTCATCATCTGGTGTAAACTGTGCGTGTTGTCGTCCAGCAGGGAGTATTAAAGGGAACGGCGTGTCGGATTTGCCGGATTTTGAATCGAATGATGTGGAGCTGACCGAAATCATTGAACATGACCAGGAAGCGCCCACCGAACGCAGCGCCGCTCGCCGTGTGGCTTTGCAGGTGCTGTACGAAATTGACTGCGTAAAACACCCGGCTGACCAGGTGATTGATGCGCGCCTGCAAGATTACCCACAGTTGAGCAAACGCGCTGTGCGTTACGTCCGGCGGCTGGTTCATGGCGCGATGCGGAGTCGCAGCCGCCTGGACACCGTGATCCGGCAGTACGCGCCGGAGTGGCCGCTGGAACAGATCGCCATAGTAGATCGTAACATCCTGCGGATAGCGATTTATGAGTTGGTAGCGCAGCCTTCCACGCCGGTCGGGGTGGTGATAGCCGAGGCGGTGGAACTGGCCGGTTTGTTCGGCGCGGAGGGCGCGCCGCGTTTTATTAACGGCGTATTGGGCGCGCTGGCCGAAACGGTAGACAATCTGCGCGCCGCCTGGGCTTCCGAAACGTCTGGAACCGGAAACGGAGAGTGAAGGATGGTTTCCCGGTTGAGATTTCCCCGTTCGCGTAAACCTGCGCCGGAGCTGCCGGATAACGAATCGGTTCAAGAGCCGGCAGAAACCGGCGGCCCCCGGATGGGTTTTTTTGAACATTTGGAGGAACTGCGGCGGCGGTTGTTCCGGGCGGCGCTGGCGCTGGTTTTTGGAACGGGCATCGGCATTGCCGCCGCCACGCCGGTGCTGCAATATCTGATCGCCCCTTATGGCGAGCGGCTGCAAACGCTGGGGCCGACCGAATCGGTCGTTTCGTACTTTCGCGTTTCGTTGATGATCGGCGGCATCCTGGCGATTCCGGTCATCACGTACCAACTGCTGATGTTCGTCCTGCCCGGCCTGACCGCCAGAGAACGGCGCTTTTTGCTGATGTCGCTGCCGGCCATCACGCTGCTGTTCCTGGTGGGCGTGGCGTTTGCCTGGTTTATCCTCGTCCCGCCGGCGCTGGGCTTTTTGCAAAGCTTCCAGCCGGATTTGTTCAAGCCGGAGTGGACAGCCGACCTGTATCTGGGGTTTGTGACGGCGCTGCTGTTCTGGATGGGGGTGGCGTTCGAGACGCCGCTGGTGTTTTTTGTGCTGGCGCTGCTCGGAATGGTGCGCGCCGGGACGCTGCTGCGGAATTGGCGAATTGCCGTCGTGGGGGCGTCGGTGGCGGCGGCGCTCATCACGCCGACCATTGACCCGGTGAATATGTTTCTGGTGATGGGGCCGCTGCTGGGACTGTATGCCCTCAGCATTTTTCTGGTGGTAATCGGGCGGCGAATCGCCAAAGTGGATTGATGTTGGATGAGACGGAGCGCCCCCGCCGGGGTGCTGTTCGCACCCGCGTATACTGGCTGCGGCTGGCGCAGCTGTTCCTGGTGGCGCTGGTTGGGGCGCTGTTTTTGCTGCCTTTTTTGATGGGTGCGTTCAGCATGTGGGTGCTAACACGCGGCCTGTGCGTGCCGGGCGGCAGCCCCGCCGACCGCGCTATGCCCTATGAAGATATTTTGTTTCCGTCCGCTAGGGGAATCACTCAGCAGGGCTATTTTATCCCCGGCACAAACGGCGCGACGATCATCCTGATACCGGCTTTTAAAGGCGGCAGGGGGTCGGAACTATATTACGCTGAGGTTTTTCATCGCGCCGGCTTTAACGTGCTGACCTTCAATTCGCGCGTTTGCACGTCGCAGGGCTGGATTTCGCTCGGTTATCAGGAAGTTGAGGATGTTGAGGCGGCCTACGAGTACCTCAAAACACGCCCGGATGTGGACGCCGCGCGGGTCGGCCTGCACGGGTTTTCGTCGGCGGGCGCAACCGGCCTGATGGCGATGGCGCGGATGCCGGATATACGCTCGGTTTCAGCCGAGGGCGGCTACCACGACTACGCCGAGATGCTGGGCTGGGGGCGCTCGACCAACTTTTTCGATACGCTCTACCAGCTTGGCGCGGTGGTGGCCTACCCGCTGCTGACCGGCGGCGACATCCATGACCTGAACCCGCTGGATGCCATCGGCAAAATCGGCCCGCGCCCGGTGCTGCTGGTGTACGGCAGCCGCGAGGTTTCGCTGGCCGGCGCGCGCCTGATGCTGGAACGCGCGCGGGCGAACGGCGTGGACGCCGACCTGTGGGTGGTGGAAGGCGCGGGACATGGGGGGTATCTGTGGGCCGCCCCGGACGAATTTGTGACGCGGGTGGTTGGTTTTCATGAAGCGGCTTTATTGGGTGTACAGGACGGCGAGTCTCCATCATGACCTCTCGTTTTTCTCAAATGCCGGTGCGCCTGTACGGCGTGCCGATTGACCTGGGACAGAACCGGCGCGGCGTGGATATGGGGCCGAGCGCGATTCGATATGCCGGCCTGCAAAAGCGCCTGGAGCAGTTGGGGCTGGAGGTTCACGATAAAGGCAATATCGGCGCGCCGGGCATCGAAGAAGTGCCGGACGCGCCCGCCGAAACGCGGATGCGCCAAGCGCGGGCAATTGCCGAGGTGTGCCGCCATGTTCATGCCGCCATGCTGGACACCATCGCCGCCGGGGAACGCGCGGTTTTCCTGGGCGGCGACCACAGCATCGCCCTGGGTACGGTGTCGGCGGCGCTGTGCCGTCCGGGGCGGGTGGGGGTGATCTGGGTGGACACCCACGCCGATTTTAACACGCCGGAAACGACCCTCTCCGGCAGTGTGCATGGTATGGTGGTGGCGGCACTGATGGGTTTATGCCCGCCGCCGCTGGTTATCGGCGAGTGTTTGCTGCGCCCCGACCAGATCGTGATGATCGGCATTCACGACCTTGACCCTGAAGAACGTGTCGCGCTGCGGAACAGCGGCATCAAGGTGATGACCATGCGCGCAGTTGACGAAAACGGCATGGCCGATGTGATGCGGGCGGCGCTGCGGGTGCTGGGCAACGTAGACGCGATTCACGTCAGTTTTGACATGGACTCGCTCGACCCAAGTATTGCGCCGGGGGTTGGCACGCCGGTTTCGGGCGGGCTGACCATCCGCGAGGCGCACCTGCTGATGGAGATGCTGGCCGACGATGAGCGTGTGTGTTCGCTCGATCTGGTCGAGGTCAATCCGATTCTCGATCACCGCAACCGGACAGCCGAGGTCGCGGTTGACCTGGCAGCCAGCCTGTTCGGTCAGCAGATTTTGTGAGCTAAAAACGATCTGAACGTGATAAAAGGGGCTGTTGTGCAGGAAAACCACACGAACCGAACATTGATCGCGCCGCATGGTGGCACGTTGATTAACCGGCTGCGCGCCGGCGAAAGCGGCCTGCTGGCGCGCGCTCAGGCTGCGCCGGGCGTGCGTTTGTCCGATGTGGCGCTTTCCGACCTGGAACTGATCGCCCAGGGTGTTTACAGCCCGCTGACCGGCTTCATGGGGCCGGCGGCTTATCGTTCGGTTATCGAGGATATGCACCTGCCCAACGGCCTGCCCTGGACGCTGCCGGTCACGCTGGCAGTGGATTCTGACGCTGCTGAATCGCTGCGTGTCGGCGCGGATGTCGGCCTGATGGACGGGGCGGGGCGGCTGGTTGGGCTGCTGGAGCTGAGCGAAAAATTCCTCTACGATAAAATCCGCGAGGCGCAGCTTGTTTATGGGACGACCGATGCGCCGCATCCCGGCGTGGCGCGCCTGTACGCGCAGGGGGATGTGTATCTGGCCGGGGACATCTGGCTGTTTGAGCTTCGTCCATCCGCTTTTCCCGATCTGGCGCTGACGCCGGAGCAGACGCGGCAGATTTTTGTCGAACGCGGCTGGCGGCAGGTAGTGGCCTTCCAGACGCGCAACCCGATTCACCGCGCCCATGAGTACCTGCAAAAATGCGCGCTGGAAATGGTGGACGGGCTGCTGCTGCATCCCCTGGTGGGCGAAACCAAAGCCGACGATGTGCCGGCTGCCGTCCGCGTGGAGAGCTACCGGGTGGTGCTGGAGAAATATTACCCGGCCAGCCGTGTGCTGCTGGCGGCCTTCCCGGCGGCCATGCGGTACGCCGGCCCGCGTGAGGCGGTTTTCCATGCCATCTGCCGCAAAAACTACGGCTGCACGCATTTTATCATCGGGCGCGACCACGCCGGGGTGAGCAGTTATTATGGCACATATGACGCGCAGCGCATTTTTGACGCCTTCGACCCGGCCTTGATCGGCATCGTCCCCGTCCGGTTTGAACACGCTTTTTACTGCCGGGACTGCGGCCAGGTGGTGACGGCCAAAACCTGCCCGCACGGCGAAACAAGCTGGCTGCACCTCAGCGGCACGCAGATTCGCGCGCTGCTGGCAAGCGGCCAGATGCTGCCGGAAGCCTTCACCCGGCCAGAAGTGAGCCGGGTGCTGATGAACGCGATGTCGGTGGGGTAGGGCGCGTGGTTTTCCGTCGCAAACGGCAGCCGCGTCTGCTGGTGCTGGGGCTGGACTGCGCCAGCCCCGACCTGGTGTTCGACCAGTTTAAGGCCGACCTGCCGAATCTGGCGCGGCTGGTGGCCGGGGGGACATGGGGCGACCTGGAGTCGAGCATCCCATGTATCACCATTCCGGCCTGGGCCAGCATGTTAAGCAGCCGCGACCCCGGCGTGTTGGGCTGTTACGGCTTTCGCAACCGCGCCGATTATTCCTACGACCGCATGGTGACGGCCAGCAGCGCCGCTATCACGCTTCCCCGTGTGTGGGATTATGTGGGCGCTGCCGGGCGCGAGTCGGTGGTCATCGGCGTGCCGCAGACCTACCCGCCGCGTCCGCTCAACGGCCATCTGGTGAGCGACTTCCTGACACCGGGCGTCGAAAGCGCCTTCACTTACCCGGCTATCTTCAAACAGGAAGTGTTAAAAACCGTCCCGGATTACGCCTTCGACGTGAAGGGTTTTCGCACCGATCAGAAGGCCGGCCTGCTGCGGCGGCTGTTCGACCTGGCCGAAGTCCAGCACCGGCTGGTGCGGCACGCGCTGACGACCAAAGCCTGGGACTTTTTTATGTACGTGAACATCGGCGTAGACCGGATGCATCACGGCTTCTGGCGTTTTCACGACCCGCAGCACCGCCTGCACGAACCGGGCAGCCCGTTCGTTAATGCCATCCGCGATTATTACCGCATGGTGGATGGTTTTGTCGGCGAACTGGTGGCGCTGGCGGGCGACGATACAACGGTGCTGGTGGTCAGCGATCACGGCGTTACGCGCATGGATGGCGGCATCTGCGTTAACGAATGGCTGTGGCGCGAAGGCTGGCTGGCGCTCAAAAACCCGCCGCCGGATGGGACTCTGCTCCGATTCGAGGATGCCGAGGTGGACTGGCCGCGCACGAAAGCCTGGTCGAGCGGCGGTTATTACGGGCGCGTGTTCCTGAATGTGGAAGGCCGCGAACCGGCGGGAATCGTGCCGCGCCGGGATTATGCGGCGGTGCGCGACGACCTGGCCGCCGCGCTGGCGGCTGTTCCCGGCCCGGCGGGCGAACGGCTGGATACAACTGTTTTTAAGCCGGAGGCAATTTATCAGCAAGTCAATAACATCGCGCCGGATTTGATGGTGTATTTCGGCGGGCTGCACTGGCGTTCGGTGGGCAGCCTGGGACACGGCGCGCACTACACGTTTGAAAACGACACCGGCCCGGACGACGCCAACCATGCCGTCAATGGGCTGTTCATCCTGCACGAGCCGAACCGGCGCGGGGCGGGGCGCATCGCCGGCCACCAGTTGATGGACATTGCGCCGACGCTGCTCGACCGCATGGGGCTGGCCGTGCCGGGCGATTTGCAGGGGCGCGTCATCGGCTGATGAATCCTTTGCGCCTTTGCCTCCTGCGTCTTAGCGTTGAGTCTTTTCGCCTTGACGGAGTTATCTGAATGATCGAACATCCCGGTTTTGTGGTGTGGTTCACGGGGCTGTCCGGCGCGGGCAAAACGACGCTGGCGCTGGCGCTGGAAAACGATCTGCGCGCGCGCGGGATGCGGGTCGAGCGGCTGGACGGCGATACCGTCCGGCAAAGCCTGACGCGCGATCTGGGGTTCTCGAAGGAAGACCGGGATAAAAACATCGAGCGGGTGACGTTCGTCGCCAAACTGTTGAGCCGCAACAATGTGGCGGTGCTAGCGGCCTTCATCTCGCCGTACCGGGCCATGCGCGACCATGCCCGTCGGGAAACCGGCCATTTTGTCGAAGTGTTCGTGGATGCGCCGCTGGAAGTGTGCGTCGCGCGCGATACCAAAGGGCTGTACGCGAAAGCCTTCGCCGGCCTAATCCCCAACTTCACCGGCGTAAATGACCCCTACGAGCCGCCGGAAAACCCAGACATCCACATTCGCACCGATCACGAGCCGGTCGAAGCGGCGGCGCGCCGCGTGCTGGCCTGCCTGATCGAACGCGGCTACGTCCCGGACGGGGGATAGTGCTGAGAGATGAGCGGGGGCGGGACATCTTCGCCCGCCCCGTGTGAGATTGTGTCGTTAAGCGGCGGCTGCGCCGGGCTGATGACTGTCGCGGCTGCGCCGGATGGCTTTTTCGATCTCCACCGCGAACAGGATGACGGATGCCACGACGAGGGTGAAGGCCAATTCTTCCAGGCGCAGCGCCTCGGTTTCAAAGGTATGCTGCAAGAAGGGCAGGTAGATCACCGCGAGCTGCAGCAGGAAGGTCGAGGCCACCGCCAGCAGCAGGATAGTGTTTTTGCCGAACCCGATTTTGAAGAACGAGATACGGTCGCCGCCGTGAATCGCCATCACGTGGAAAATCTGCCCCAGCGCCAGCACCGTAAAGGCCATCGTGCGCGGGATGCGCTCCGCTTCGCCGATCAGCCCGCCGCTGACGGCTTCGTGCGAGGCTTCGTCGTTTTCGTGGTTGAGCAGAATTTCAACCCGCGCCTCCTGGGAAAGTTCGTCCCAATTCGCCAGGACGTTTTCCGCGCCGACGATCTTGTGAAGCTGTTCTTCGTTAAGGTTTTCCAATGCCAGCGTCGGGCTGAGCGGGTCCATACTGTGCAGGCCGTAGCCATAGACGTAAGTCCCCAGGGTGATGGTCGTCAGCAGGATAGATACCCACATGATATGCCGATCCATGCCGCCGGCGAAAATGCTTTCGGTGATGGGGCGGGGTTTCTTTTTCATCACGCCGGGTTCTGCCGGCTCAAAACCGATTGCGATGGCCGGCAGGCCGTCCGTCACCAGGTTAATCCACAGGATTTGAATCGCCAGCAGCGGGATTTTCAGCCCGGCCAGCAGGGCAATGAACATCACCAGGATTTCGCCCACGTTGGAACTGAGCAGGTATTTGATGAACTTGCGGATGTTATCGTAGATGGCGCGGCCTTCTTCGACCGCCGCCACGATAGAAGCAAAGTTGTCGTCGGTCAGCACCATTTCCGCCGCACCCTTGCTCACGTCCGTGCCGGTGATGCCCATCGCCACGCCGATGTCGGCCTGCTTGAGGGCGGGCGCGTCGTTTACGCCGTCGCCGGTCATAGCAACGATATGATTCTGCCCCTGCAAGACGCGCACCAGCCGGAGTTTGTGTTCTGGCGAAACACGGGCGAAAGCGGAGGTCGTTTCCAGCGCCTTCAGGATTTGCTCGTCGGACATGGTTTCAAGCTGGCTGCCGGTGATGGCCTTCTGCCCCGGCTGGAGGATGCCCAGATCAAGCGCGATGGCCTCGGCGGTGAGGGCATGATCGCCGGTAATCATGATGGTGCGGATGCCGGCTTCCTTCGCTACCTGTACGGCTTCTTTGGCTTCTGGACGGGCCGGGTCTACGATGCCGACCAGTCCGAGCATATGAAGCTGGCGTTCCATCTGGTCGGGGTTCATATCGTCCGGCACGCGGTCAAGCGGGCGATAGGCCAGCCCCAGCACGCGCAGGCCCTCGGCGGCCATCTGGTCTACCTGTTCCATCCATTTCTGGCGGCGCTCCGGCGTCAGCGGTTCGGAGCCATTCGGGACTCGTTCGTGGGTGGCCCACTCGACTAAACGGTCGGGCGCGCCTTTGGTGATGGCGACATACCCGCATTCGCAAAAGATGTTCTGCGCTTCGATGTTGTGTACCGCGTGGATGGTGGTCATGGCCTTACGCTCGCTGCTGAAGGGGATTTCCGCCACGCGGGGGAAGTCCTTTTCCAGGTGCGCGCGCGTCCAGCCGGCTTTTTGCGCCGCGATGAGCAGCGCGCCCTCGGTAGTATCGCCGATGATATTGTAGAGGTTGCTGCCGCTGCCGTTTTCTAGATTAGCGTTGGTGGAAAGCGCCATCGCAATCAAAAAGCGCGCCACCGCCGGATCTTCTTTGGCGTTCAGCGGCGCGCCGCCGTCCAGGTAAAACCGGCCTTCGGTGGTGTAACCGATGCCGCTGACTTTGACCTCATCGTGGCCGGGCAGCGCCAGCCGGGTGGCGGTCATCTCGTTTTTGGTCAGCGTGCCGGTTTTGTCGGAGCAGATGACCGTAACCGAGCCAAGCGCCTCAACTGCCGGCAGCCGCCGGATGAGCGCGTGGCGTTTGACCATACGCGCGGCCCCCAACGACAGGCTGATGGTGATAAGCGCCGGCAGCCCTTCCGGCACGGCAGCGACGGCCAGGCTGATGGCGGTCAGGAACATATCCTGCACCGGGATGCCGCGAATGACGCCGGCCAGGAAAACAATCGCCACCACTATCCCCGCGCCGGTCGCCAGGATTTTGCTCAGTCGGTTCAGCCGCCGCTGTAAGGGGGTGATTCCCTGCTCAACCTGCATGAGCATAGCGGCGATAGTACCCAGTTCGGTTTTGAGGCCGGTCTGCGTGACGGCCATCGCGCCCCGGCCAAAGTTCACCGCCGTTCCCATAAAAACCATGTTGTTGCGGTCGCCAACGGCAACGGCGCGGTCGTTTTTGATCGCCTGGGTGTTTTTTTCAACCGGGACGGATTCGCCGGTCAGGGCGGACTCATCTATCTGGAGATTGACGCTTTCGATCAGGCGGCCATCGGCAGGCACACGGTCGCCTTCAGCGAGGATTACGATGTCACCGGGAACCAGGTCTTCGGCGCTGATCTGTTTGATAACCCCGCCGCGCCGGACGCGCACCAGCGGGACCTGGAGCGCGCTGAGGGCGGCCAGGGCTTTTTCGGCCTGATATTCCTGGTACGTGCCGAGGATGGCGTTTAAGATGACGATAGCCATGATGACGATCACATCTTTGGTATCGCCTAGAAAGGCGGAGATGGCCGCCGCAATCAGCAGGATAATCACCATCAGTTCGGTGAATTGACTGAGCAGGATTTTGTACCAGGGCGTGCCGCTCTCGGTCGGCAAAACGTTTTTGCCGTACCGAGTCTGACGCTCTGTGACCTGTGTTTCGGTCAGGCCGTCGCTGTCGCTTTCGACCTGTGCCAGCGTTTCATCAATACTCAGTCTGTAAAAGTCAGGCATGATGAGGACTCCCCGTGATCTGTCCTGATTATAATGTCGTCTGCGAGGAATAAAATAATAAAGAGGCGCTGGGTTTGAATTTTCTATACTGCCCCCTAAACATTGCCAATCATATTATCCGGCTCTACGCCAGAGAACCCCCAGGATTTGGGGGGACATTAAAAAGTAACGGGTTAATTATGTTTTTATGAGGCGTAAGCCGGAGCCGAACAGAACATAAAAGGGGCGGGTTTTGCCCCGCCCCCGCCAGGGTTACATCAAACCCTGCATCAGCTTATCGAGCGCCTCCTTCGAGGGGCGCAGCTTGTGTTCGGGTAAATGCGCCAGCGGCGTATCCGTCAGGTTGAGGGTTTCGCCAAGCGTCGGGCGCGGCTCTTCGTAGTAGAGCAGGCCGGTAAGGAATAACTGTTCCGTCCCCGCCTTTTCCAGCAGCTCCATCGCCTGCACGCGGCTGCGCGGGTCGTGGTCAGGACCAACTTTTTTCAGCCGGATGTACGAACCGTCGTGCATCTCGACTTCGATGATCTGCCCCTCCTCATAATCCTGGATGTTAATTTCTTCCCGTTCCGGCACAAAACCTTCAGGGATGAGTTCGATCTCGTGCAGGGCGATTTCGTGCGCCTTGCCGTAGTCGTAACTTTTGCTGGAAGTGGGCGTGTTGTTAAAAGTGACACACGGGCTGATGATGTCTATCACCGCCGTACCCCGGTGTGCCAGGGCGGCCTTTAAAAGCGAGCGAACCTGTTCCGCATGGCCGGAGAAGCTGCGGGCGACAAAGGTCGCGCCGCCGATGATGGCTTCCAGCGCCAAGTCAATGGGCGGGAGTTCGTTGCGGCCATAATACTTCAACACCTGTCCGGCATCGGCGGTGGCGGAAAACTGGCCTTTGGTCAGGCCGTAGACGCCGTTATTTTCGATGATGTAAACCATTGGCACATTGCGGCGGATGAGATGTTTGAACTGGCCGAAGCCGATGCTGCCGCTGTCGCCGTCACCGCTGACGCCAATCGCTACCAGATCGTGATTTGCCAGGGTCGCGCCGGTGGCTACCGAGGGCATACGCCCATGAATGGCGTTAAAAGCGTGCGAGCGCCCCAGGAAATAGGCCGGTGTTTTGCTGGAGCAGCCGATTCCGCTGAGTTTAATCACGTTTTCCTGCTTCAGCCCCACGTCGTAGGCGACGCTGATGATCTGGTTGGAGATCGAGTCGTGGCCGCAGCCGGGGCAGAGCGTGCTTTTGCCGCCTTTATAATCCTCGCGCGTCAGGCCGAGCGCGTTGATTTTTCCGATTGTTCGATTCGCCGCCATCGTTATTTATCCTCGTAACGTTTCACGTTTTCATAAATCCACTTGGGCGTCATCGGCAGGCCGTCGCCCAGCGCCAGCGACCGCATATGGGTCGTGTCCTCAGGCACTTCGATTCGTAAGACCTGGCACAACTGGCCGTCGAAGTTGTTTTCGATGACGTATACACGCTCGTGGTTCATCACGAAATCGTGTACGGCCTGGGTGGTGGGCAGGGCGCGAATCCGCAGGTAGTTGGTTTCGATGCCTTCTGCGGCCAGCCGGTCGCGCGCTTCACATACTGCCGGGTCGTTGGAGCCGTAGGAGATGAGGCCGATCTTGCGGGACGGGTCGTAGTCCACCACCGGCTGAGGCACATGGCCGCGCGCGTTTTCGAACTTGCGGTGCAGGCGGGCCATGTTTTCCACCCAGTCGTCGGAACGCTCGCTGTAAACGGCCCGGTCATCGTGGCCGGTTCCGCGCGTGAAATATGCCGCGCGCGGGTGATCCGTACCGGGCAGGGTGCGGTAGCCAACGCCGTCCTTGTCGTAGTCGCGGTAGCGATACCATTCACCTTTTTCGGCGATAAATTTTTCCAGCGCCGCTTTATCCAGCACCTTGCCGCGATTCAACGGTCGGTCGGGATAGGTGAACGGCTCGGCCATCCAGTTGTTCATGCCCAGGTCAAGGTCGCTGAGGACGATAACCGGCGTCTGGAACTGCTCGGCCAGATCAAAGGCGTGCCAGCCGAACTCGAAACATTCCTCCACGCTGCCGGGCAGCAGGCAGATCTGCCGCGTGTCGCCATGCCCGATGAAATAAGCGAACAGGATGTCGCCCTGGCTGGTGCGGGTGGGCAGGCCGGTGCTTGGCCCCATGCGGGTGACATCCCAGATGACGATCGGGATTTCCGCGAAATAAGCCAGGCCGGCGAATTCCGCCATCAGGCTGAGGCCCGGCCCGCTGGTGGCGGTCATCGCCCGCGCCCCGGCCCAGCCCGCGCCGACGATAGCGCCGGCGGCGGCGATTTCGTCTTCTGCCTGCATGATCGCTACGGTGTCCTTGCCGGTGTCGGGGTCGGTTCGCAGGTGGCGATTTTCGATGATGGCGTCTACCAGGCTGGTAGAGGGCGTGATCGGATACCAGGCGACCACCGTCACGCCGCCAAAAAGCGCGCCCAGGGCGGCGGCTTCGTTGCCGGTGATGATGATCTTGCCTTTGGTTTTGTCCATCGGGGCGAAGTGAAAGCGGTCGCTTTTGACCAGATTTTCGGCAGCCCAGTTGTAAGCGGCCTCGATGACCTGATAGTTCATGGTCACGGGTTTTTCTTTGCCGCCGAACTGATCCACGAGGGCTTCGCGGGTCAGCTCCAGCGGGATGTCGAACAGCCGGGCGACCACCCCCACATAAACCATATTGCTGACCTGCTCGCGGCGTTCGGTGGGGATGTCGAAGGCTTTGACGGTATCTTTAACCGGGACTTCGTAATAGGTAATATCTTCTCGCGTGTGTCCCCAGTTCCATTCCTGCGGCAGAATACACACCCCCCCGGATGGCAGGCTGGCGATGTCTTCGGCAGCGGTGGACTCGTTAAAGGCAATGGCGATTTCGGTGGTGGCGCGGCGGGCGGTGTAACCATCCTTGCTGACGCGGATGGTATACCAGGTGGGCAGCCCTTTGATATTCGACGGAAACAGGTTTTTGCCGTTGACCGGAATACCCATCTTAAACAGCGCCCGCACCAGTGCCATATTGGAAGTCTGGCTGCCAGAGCCGTTTTTTGTGGCAACCATAAAGGCAAAATCGTTCACAATCGGTTTGCCGGTCTCTTGAATCTGTGACTCGGCAGGCATGTCTATCACACCCATAACTTTTCCCCTTGCGCAGGCGGCTGCGCGCTGCTCCTTTCAGTTATTCGGTGACTTCGGAAGAAAACTCGACTGACGATTCCATATCCTGCATTCGCGGTTGGTGGCGCAGCAGGCGGGTATGTTCGATGAACGCCGTCTTCGCCGCGTCGAAGTCACCCGCACAGATCGCGTCGAGGATGCGTTCATGATAGTCCCATACTTGCTGATGGTAGGCGTAATCGGCATAGCGGTTGAGTTCAACCGCTTCGTAGGCGTCCCAATAGGCTTCCAGCAGGCCCAGAACGAACGGGTTATCCAGGCGTTTGAAGATTCCCAGGTGAAAGGCGCGGTGTTCTTCCGACGGGATGCGAATCCACTGGCCGCTCAGTTTCGCCCGCGCGGCGCCGACGTACTGGCGCAGTTCGGTCAGGTCGTCCGCCGTCAGCCGGGCGCAGGCTTCGTTCCAGAAGGCTACTTCCAGGTGGGTGCGGAGCGCGCTGAACTGCTCGAAAAAACGCAGATCGGTCGCCAGCGCAAAAAACAGGCTCAGGCGCACCGCCGGGGTGAAGCTGTATTCTTTCAAACGAGTGCCGGTTTTGGAGCGCACTTCGACCAGCCCCAGCGCGCGCGCGACTTCAAGCTGCTCGCGCACTTTGCTGACGCTGATGCCCAGGTTGTTGGGGTCTTGCAGCTCGCTGATCGTCGGCAGGCGGTCGCCGGGCTGGAAGCCGTTTTTGATGATGTAGTTCAGCAGGTCGGAGTCGAGGTCAATGCGGTCGGGCATGGCTGCCCCTATTCATCTGATTAATCCTATTTTTCATAGGAAAAAGTGTAACACACTTTGTCCATCCTGTCTATAGGATTCGCGCCTTTTTTTAGTGAATTTTCACAGCCAGGGCGGTTTCCACTTCCGCGACGATGCGGGCGAAATCGCCGTTGTTAAACTGGAAGTCCATACCGTCGGTTGGAATCCGCAGCACGGGGCAGGCTGTCCAGCCCGTAATCCAGCGGTCATACAGGCGGTTCAGCCGTTCGAGGTATTCCGGCGCGATGCTTCGCTCGAACTCGCGCCCGCGTTTGTGGATGCGCGCCAGCAGGGTATCCACGCTCGCCTGCAAGTAGATGAGCAGATGCGGCGGGGGGACGAAGGCGCGAATCGCATCGTACAGGCGGCGGTAGGCGTCGTAATCGCGTTCCGCCATATGCCCCTGTTCGTACAGATTGGTGGCGAAAATTTCGGCGTCTTCATAAACGGTGCGGTCTTGAATGACGCTGCCGGGGTGCTGGAGCAGTTGGTGGTGATGTTCCAGCCGTTTGCCCAGGAAAAACACCTGGGAATGAAAACTCCAGCGTTTCATATCGGCATAAAAGTCGGCCAGATAGGGATTTTCGGCGTTGGCTTCGTAAAACGGCTGCCAGCCAAAGGCCTCTGCCAGCATTCCGGTGAGCGTGCTTTTACCCGCGCCGATGTTGCCGGCGATGGCGACGAAATATTTGGTTGGTTGAGACGGCATGAATGGATTTCCGTATTTGATTTTTGAAACCTGAGGCGCGTCCTGGATGTGTCCCGGTTAACGGCCCAAAACTTGACCGTTTATCGCTGATTGTTGTTATACTCCTGCCCGATCAATTTGCCAAGCGGGAACACTGAGGATGATGGAACATTATCATTTTGACACGTTAGCGATTCATGCCGGGCAGGAGCCTGACCCGACGACCGGCGCGATCATGACGCCGATTTACCAGACTTCGACCTATGTGCAAAGCGCCCCGGCTGAACATAAGGGTTACGAATACAGCCGCACCGACAACCCCACCCGCGCCGCGCTGGAAAACCTGGTGGCAGCCATCGAAGGCGGCAGGTACGGGTTGGCCTTCGCCAGCGGCATGGCGGCGATTGATACCCTGCTGCGCCGGTTCAACCCTGGCGATCATATTCTGGTGGGCAGCGACGTTTACGGCGGCACGTACCGGCTGTTCGAGCGCGTATACGCGCGTTACGGCCTGCGTTTTAGCTGGGTAGACCTGGCCGACCTGGACGCCGTGCACGCGGCCTTCACGCCGCAGACCCGGCTGCTGTGGCTGGAAACACCAACCAATCCGCTGTTGTCCATCGCGGACATCGGGGCGCTGGCCTACCTGGGCGAAAATGCGGGCGTGATGGTGGGCGTGGACAATACCTTCGCCAGCCCGGCTTTGCAGCAGCCGCTCCGGTTGGGCGCGCATATTGTGATGCACAGCAGCACCAAATACCTGGGTGGCCACAGCGACGTGGTAGGCGGCGCGCTGGCGATGAACGATGAAAGCCTGTATCACGACCTGAAGTTTTTACAGAATGCGGTCGGCGCGGTGCCGGCCCCGATGGACTGTTTTTTGACGCTGCGCGGCATCAAAACGCTGCACGTCCGCATGGAACGCCACAGCGCCAACGCGCGGTTGATTGCGGCGTTTCTGGCCGATCATCCTGCTGTGAAAACGGTGCTGTATCCCGGCCTGGAAAGCCACCCAGGGCATGAGACGGCAAAACGCCAGATGCGCGGCTTCGGCGGCATGATTTCGATCATTCTGGACAGCCCGGACGCCGCGCGCCGGATGGTCAGCCGGACGAAGCTGTTCGCCCTGGCGGAAAGCCTGGGTGGGGTGGAAAGCCTGATCGAACACCCCTACAGCATGACCCATGCCAGCACCGCCGCCAGCCCGATTGCCGTGCCTCCGGCGCTGGTGCGGTTGAGCGTCGGCATCGAGCATGTTGACGATCTGATCGAGGATTTGCGGCAGGCGTTGGCCTGAGCGAGGCGCGGCGATGGACGAACCGAAACCGCAGGTTATCATTTACACCGACGGCGGGGCGAAGCCGAAC
>QUBZ01000008.1 GCA_014338005.1 Chloroflexota bacterium
TGAAGCGCCCGCTGAGGGCGGTCGGCGAGCCGGGGCCGGCGCTTTCGCCGCGCAGGGCGGCCAGCAGGCTGTCCAGGCCGGCGTCCAGGCTGCCGGCGGCGTCGGCGTATTGAATGAACTTGATGTACAGCCAGATTGTTTCCGGCGGGATGGCTTCCAGGCGCAGCAGGTAGAGCGGCTTACCCAGTTCGCGCAGCAGCAGGCATTCGGCGCTGCACATATCCGATGCCAGCGAACGCGGCGACATCACCAGCAGGCCTAGGTCGCAGCCCTGAATGGCCTCCCGCAGGGCGCGCTCCCAGTTGGGCGTGCCGGGCGTCAGGCCCCCCTTGCGGTGGTCAACCCAGGCGGCGAACCCGCCGGCGTCCAGGCGGTCGGCGATCTGATTGACGGCGGCATCATCACCGGTGGCATGGCTGATAAAAATCGTGGGCATGGCGTCGTCCTATTTATATCTATTACGCGCTTCTGTATTGTAATCCCGATTGGCCGTTTTGGGGGCGCGAACCTCACCCCCCAACCCCCTCTCCATGTGGAGAGGGGGAGTCAAGTCCCTCTCTTATGGAGAGGGATTTAGGGTGAGGTTGGCACGCCGCGCAAATGGCGCTTGCATTGGCCGCCGAAAATCGGCACAATGGCGCTGCTCTGTTCCATGCCTGCCGGTTAGTCTGGAGTCATCCTGGTGAAACGAGTGTTCCTGTTCGTCGTTCTGCTGGCTTTCGGGGGGCTGTCCGCCGCTTTCGCGCTGGCGCAGGAAGCCACGCCCATCCCCGCGCCGACCCTGCCGCCCACGCCGACCCCCATGCCGCGCCCCCGCCCGACCGACATGCTCACCCAGGAGCGGGCGACGGTGGAGTTTTTTTTCGCCAGCCTCAGCCAGGGCGGCAGCGGACTGCTGCGCGTGACCGGCGACGGTATGGCCGGGTGCAGCACGCGCTTTTTGAACGCCGTTGTGGACTGTTTCCCCGTGCCGGGCGACGGGTATTTCGCCCTGCTGGCCGTCAGTATGGAGCAGAACCCGCGCCGCTACCCGCTGGATGTGTTCGTCTGGTATACGGACGGCGCGCGCCAGACCATCAACGCTGAGGTCGAAGTCACCAGCGCGGGTTTCATCCGGCAGAATATAGACCTGGCCCCGGACAAGGTTTACCTGATTGACCCGGAAATCGAACGCACCGAGTTCGCCCGGCTGGAAAGCATCTTCAGCACCATCACGCCGGAGCGGCTGTGGGCCGGCCAGGGTTTCCAACTGCCCATCCTGGGTTCGGAACTGACCTCGCCGTTCGGCGCGTTCCGCACCTTCAACCAGTCCTTCCAGACGCGGCATACCGGCTGGGACATCCGCGCCACCCTGGGACAGCCGATCATGGCAATCGGCGCGGGGCGGGTGGCCTACGCCGGTTTTATGGACATTCGCGGCAATATGGTGGCCCTCGATCATGGTTACGGCATCTTTTCGACCTACGCGCACCTGTCGCAAATTCACGTCACGCGCGGACAGAGCATCAACGAAGGGCAGATCATCGGCACAGTCGGCAATACCGGGCGCACCAGCGGCGCGCACTTCCACTGGGAGGTAGCCGTCAACGGCCAGTTTGTGGACTCGGCGCAGTTCATCCAGATGTGGCTGCCGGGGCTGGGCGCGGCCTCGCCGTAAACGGGCGGCGCGCCCCCCGACTGGACAGGCGGCTGATAACCCGCTAGACTCACAGATGTTCTAAAAATGCGCCGCCGGGGTGGGGTAAACTCGCCCCGGCCTGTCTCGATTCGTGAGTTAAAAATCATGATTCCTGTCCGGCTTGAACTCAAAAACTTTCTGGCCTACCGCACCCCCGACCCGATTCGTTTCGACGGCATCCACCTGGCCTGCCTGACCGGCCCGAACGGGGCGGGCAAGTCGTCGCTGCTGGACGCCATCACCTGGGTGCTGTGGGGGCGCGCCCGCGCCAAACGCGACGACGACCTGATCCATCAGGGGCAGAGCGACATGCTGGTACAGCTTGACTTCGAGCAGGAAGGCATCCTCTACCGGGCGATTCGCAAGCGGTCGCGCAAACATCGCGGCACGGGCGAGCTGAACCTGTTTTCGCTGCTGGACGGCGGGCAGCTAAACTCGTTAAGCGAGCCATCCATCCGCGAGACGCAGGAGAAGATTAACCAACTGCTGCGGCTGGACTACGAGACGTTTGTGCATTCGGCCTTTTTGCAGCAGGGCAAGGCGGACGCCTTCACCACCCAGCAGCCGGCCAAACGTAAACAAATCCTGGCGGACATCCTGGGACTGGCGCAGTGGGAAGTTTACGAAGAAGCCGCCAAAACCGAGCTGAAGAAGATTGACGACGATTTGCGTGTCATCGAAATGCGGCTGCGCGAGATCGAGGCCGAACTGGAAAAAGAGCCGCGCCTGAAGGCCCAATTGGATGAGGCCGCCGCCGCCCAGCAGGAAGCCCAGGCCGCGCTGGAGGCTGCCGAAAAACGCTTGGAAGAGGTGGCCCACGCGCCGGAAGCCCGCCGCGCCGCCCAATCCAGCCTGGCCGACCTGGAGCGCCGCCTGAAAGAGCGCCGCGAAGACCTGGAGTCGGTCGAGAAGGACATCATCGCCCAGCAGGCGCGCGTCACCGAACACGAAGCGGTGGTGGCCGCCCAGGGTGACATCGAAACCGGCTATGCCGCGCTGGTCGCCGCGCGCCAGACCCACGACGCGCTGGCCGATAAACTGCGCGCCCTCAGCGACTTCGACGCCCGCTATCATACGCTGGATAAACAGCTTCAGGCCGCCCGCGCTGCGCTGGAAAACGAGGCCAGCGGTTACGAGGCGACCATCGCCGAACTGTCGCGCGCGATTAAAGACTCCGGCGACGATGAACTGGCCGCCGTACAGGCAGAAGTGAGCGAACTAAAAACCAGAGAAGCGGAACGCGGCGCGCTGGACGAAGAAACGCGCGCCCTGGCCGAAGAAAAAGCCGAACTAGAAGGCATTAAAAAGACGCTCACCACCGAAGGGCAAACGCTCCGCGAACGGCTGGAACGCCTGAAAGTGACGACCGAAGCGGTATGCCCGCTGTGCGGCCAGCCGCTCGACGCCGGACACCGGCAGGAATTGATCGCCCAACTGGAGGAGGAAATTGAATCCCGGCGGGCGACCTATGCCGCCAACCAGGCGCGCATCCAGGCCATCGGCCAGGAAGTGAAAATTCGCCGGGAGCGCCTCGCCGAGTTTGACCAGGAATTAAAGCGCCTGCCGCAGCTGATTGAACGGGCCGGCAAACTTCAGCAGCAGGCGCAGGCCGCTTTTGAAGCCGCCGCCCGGCTGGACGACGAACGCGCCCGCCTGGAGGCCGTCCGCGCCGCCCTGAAGGGCGAGCAGTTCGCCCACGACATCCGCCAGCAAATGGCCGCGCTGGATGATGAACGCGCCCATATTGGCTACGACGCCGATTCGCATACCCTGGCGCGGCAGGATTTGGAAACCTACCGCGTTTACGATGCCCGCTACCAACAACTTCAGATCGCGCTCACCAGCCTGGACGGCGCGCGCCAGGCGTTAGAGGGGGCGCTCAACCGCCGGGAGCGCACGCTCAAGGCGCTGAGCGAGGACGAAGCCGCGCTGGAGGCGCTGCGGGCGGAAATCGCCCGGCTGGACGTACTGGTGAAAGAGCAGCAGATTCGCCAGCAGGAGGTCAACCGCCTGCGAACCACCGAACGCACCGCGCACGAGCGGCTCACCATCGCCCAGCAGGAATTGGCCGCGATGGACAGCCAGCGCGCCCGCAAAACCGACCTGGAAACACGCCGCGCCCGCAAGCGCCACGAGGAATCGCTGTACAAAGACCTGCGGGCGGCCTTCGGCAAAAACGGCGTCCCGGCCATGATTATCGAGGCCGCCATCCCGGAACTGGAGTCGTCGGCCAACCGGCTGCTGGCGCGCATGACCGACGGGCGCATGAACCTGAGCTTCAGCACCCAGCGCGAAAAAGCCGCCGGGGATGGCGTGATCGAAACGCTGGACATCCAGATCGCCGACGAACTCGGCACGCGCGCCTATGAAACCTACAGCGGCGGCGAGGCATTTCGCATCAACTTTGCCATCCGGGTGGCGCTGTCGCAGCTTTTGGCGCGCCGCGCCGGGGCGCACCTGCGGACGCTGTTCATTGACGAGGGTTTCGGCACGCAGGACGAAGATGGCCGCAACAAACTGGTGGAAGCCATCACCGCCATCCAGGAGGATTTTGACCTTATCCTGGTCATCACCCATCTGGACGACCTGCGCGATTCGTTCCCGGTGCATGTGGTGGTGCAAAAAACGCCCGGCGGCAGCCGCGTGGTGGTGCGGTAAGGGACGATTACAAAAAGCTATAGGAGTTGTCCAGCATATTCGAGTAAAATTATCGTAGGATGATCTGGAGAATAGGACATAAATATATTGAAAGCTCACAGAACAATCTACCTGCCGCAATCAACGCTTGCAGAGATTGCATATATGTCAGACTAAACCACATCCCCCATTTTGAGGTGCTTCCCTGATGATGACCATCAATATGGACTACTGGCGGCAGCCGGAAGGCGTCCCCATTCCCGGCGACGAACTGAAGTTCCTGTACATCCCCGACGACGTGGAAGCCTACATGACCGCCGAACTGGCCTGGCAGGTTTACGATTACCAGAAGGCGCACGCCGAGGACGGGCGGCAGATCACCAAAGCCGTGATGGTGACGATGGGCGGCCTGCTGCCCGGCGTGCTGCTGCATGACCACATCGCCTGGAGCGCCAAACCGCACATCCCGCCGATTGAGTTCGGCACGCTTGGCGTGCAGTGTTATGCCGGGCCGGGCAAACCGCTCGACCAGCCGCGCGTCATCCAGGCGCTGACGATCAATGTGTCCGGGCATGTGGTGGCGGTGGTGGAAGACCTGGTTGACCTGGGCGGCACGGCGCGTTTTGTGCGGCAGCTTTTGTTAAGCCAGGGCGCGCGCGACGCGGTGCTGATCGCGCCGTTCATGAAAAATACACGCATGACCGAGGAAATGGAGGTGATCTGGTTCAGCGTTGTGCCGAAGGACACCTGGATCATCACCCCGCGCGAACGGGTGGAGACGCTGCTGAAGCGCGTGCCGTACTGGCGGCAGCAGGGCGCGGCGCTGGCCGACTGCGAGGTCAATCTGCGGCGCATCGGCTACCCGGATTATCTGATCGAGCGGTATTTGGAAGTGGCCTACGGCGGCTGAGAGAGAATTTTTATGACCGACCGCCAGAAATGGGAATATCTCAGTCCAGGGTCTTTCGACAGGCATAACTCGTGGATGATGGTGTAATCCGCCACCCGGCACAACGGGTTTTGCGCTCTGTCAGCGGTTACGATTCATCTCATAGATGATCCGCAGGCCGTCCAGCGTCAGTTCCGGCGCGATGGTATCAATCACCTGGGTGTGCTGGTTGAACAGCGGCGCTAACCCGCCGGTGGCGATCACCTTGATTTCCGGTTCATCCAGCGCGGTTTTGAGGCGCGCCACCAACCCTTCCACCAGCGACACATATCCCCAGAAAATGCCGGACTGCATGGCGTGAATGGTATTGCGTCCAATCGGGCTGGGCGGCGGGAACAGGTCTACCTTGTGCAGGCGGGCCGCCCGCGATACCAGCGCGTCGTGGGCGATGCCGATGCCGGGGGCAATCGCGCCGCCGCAGTACGCGCCGTCCGCCGAAACCACATCGAAAGTGGTGGCCGTGCCAAAATCAATCACGATGGCCGGCGCGCCGTAAAGCGCCACCACCGCCGCCGCGTTCACCAGACGATCTGCGCCGGCCTGCTCCGGCTGGTCAATGGCAATTTTGATGCCCATCGGCGTCTCGTTGGTGATAACCAACGGGTGATGCCCCATGTAGGTTTCGACCAGTTCCACGAACGCCGGCGTCAGCGCCGGGACGACACTGCCGATGACGACGCCGCTGATGGCGCGGTAGCCCAGGTCGGCGTCGCTCAAAAAGTTCCGCACCAGCACGGCGTATTCATCCGGCATTTTGTCCGGCACGGTGCGCGCCCGCCACGACAGCGCCCATGAGCTATCCTGCCACAGCCCCATGTGAATGTTGGTATTGCCGATGTCAATCGCCAGCAGCATGATATTCACTCCTCAAAAATGGCGCTGGCCGGCAGCATGTCCGCGCCGTCCAATAAAAACTGTGCTGAGTGATGCGTTTTGAGTGCCGAGTCAAAGACAATTTTCAGCGCCGCCCGGCCAGGCGGTCATCCTCGCGCCGGTCGAGCGTTTGTTTAAGCGCATCCTCCAGCGGCCTTTCTTCCAGGCCGCGCTCGCGGTCGTCCAGGCGGCGGCGCAGGTAGGCGGCTTCGTCTTCGTCCAGGTCATCCACCAGGCGGTCAATCAGCGTGTACATATCCACGCCTTCACGCTTGTGTTTTTCGCTTTCCTGCGTGCTGCGCTGAACAGCAAAGACGGCCAGCAGCCCGGCGATGCCCATAATGATGACCAGGGTGAAAACCACCCAGGGGAACGGGGAAGCCGCTCCACTCCGAAACAGCAGCGGTATCAGCACGGCGACTGTCAGACCGATGACGAGGCTCAGTTTGGCACGTCTTCGCATTCGCGGGTTTTGATCGGACTCAGGGGGTATAAAAATCGGGAACATATTAGGGTTCTTTCCGGCAAGCGCCCGTATGGTTTTGAAAAAACCGACACGCTCCTGAACTCTTTACGCAAAAACCGGCCTGCGGGTTGCATTCAGCCCGCCCGCGCCGCGCCGATGGCGATCAGCGCCTCGATTTCGCCGGCAGCGTAACCGGCTTCGGCCAGGATGATGCGCGTGTGTTCGCCGTACCCCGGCACGCGCCCCGGCTCGAATGCCTCGCCTTCCAGCCGCAGCGGCGAACGCATCCAGGGCGTGCCGTCCGCGCCGATGCCCATCGCGCCGCGTGCCTGGATGTGCGGGTCGTTCGCCACTTCGCCGGGCGCGTTAATGACCGCGAAGCAGCAGTCGGCATCCCGCAGGCGCTCGTCCCATTCGGCGGCGGTTTTAAGCGCGAACAGTTCGGCCAGTTCCGCCCGCAGGTAAGCCTGGCGCTCCGGCAGCAGGTGGTCGGCGATCAGGTCGGCGCGTTCAACGGCGTGGCAGAAGTTGGCCCAGAACTTCGGCTCCAGCGCCGACAGCGAAACCGCGCGACCATCGCGGGCATGGTAGACGTTGTAACAGGCCGCGCCGCCGGTCAGCGCGCCCTGGCCGCCGCCCACGCCGGTTTTGAGCGCCTCCGCCCAGGGATATAACACGAACGGCAGCGCCGCCTCGAACAGCGAAGCCTCTACATGGCAGCCTTCGCCGGTGCGCTGCGCCTGGAACAAACCGGCGGCGATGCCGGCCACCGCCACATAAGCCCCGCCGATGTCTGCCGTCTGGCCGCCGATGACGTGGGGCGTTTTCATCGCGCCCACCAGCCCGGCGACCGCCGTATAGTTCAGGTCGTGACCGCTGCGGGCGGCATACGGGCCGTCGCTGCCCCAGCCGGAAATCGAGGCATAAACCAGGCGGGGATTGACAGCGCGCAGCGACTCGTAATCGCAGCCCAGGCGGCGCATCACATCCGGGCGAAAACCCTCCACCAGCACGTCGGCGCCTTTAACCAGCCGCCGGAGCGCGGCCAGGCCATCCGGCGTTTTCAGGTCGAGGATGGCGCTGCGTTTGTTCCGGTTGCAGATGCGGAAAAACACGCTCAGGCCGTCTACCAGCGGAGGCATCCAGCGGCCATAATCGCCGCCGTTGGGGTCTTCAATTTTGATGACATCCGCCCCCAGGTCGGCCAGCATCATCGTACACACGCCGCCCGGAATCAGGCGGGTTAAATCCAGCACGCGCACGCCGGCAAGCGGTTTAGGCATCTCCCATCCTCCTTTAAGCGCGCAAAACGCCGGGAATCAAAGACGCGCGAGGTTTATTATACCCGCGCGCCCGTTTTCAGACTGCTGTCCGGCGGTCGGCGTCAGGCCCAGCCGAACAGCCGCGCCAAGGTGGCGGTGATGAAGGTGACGGTGAAACCCAGCGCCAGCGGCAGCAGCGCCGAAACCAGCGTCCAGCGCCGGCTGCGCGTCTCACGCCAGATGGTCAGCAGCGTGGTGCTGCATGGGTTATGCAGCAAGCTGAACAGCATCAGATTGATGGCCGTCAGCAGCGTCCAGCCGCCGAGCTGCGTCAGCACCGTATAGGTCTGCGCGTCCTCCAGTTCCAGCATCACGCCGGCCTGCGCCATCTGCGAGCCGCCCAGCGTCAGCGTCAGCATCAGAATGGTGGGGATGATGATCTCGTTGGCCGGGATGGCGACGATGTAAGCCACCAGGATGATGCCGTTCAAACCCAGCAGCAGCCCCAGCGGGTTCAACAGGTTGACCATATGCCCGGCAATGCTGGCATCCCCGATGGTGATATTGCTGGTCAGCCAGATGACCGCGCCCGCCGGGGCGGCCATCATCACCGCGCGCCACAGCACGATCAGCGTGCGGTCAATGACCGAGGTATACAGCGTTTTGAGAATCTGCGGCGGGCGGTAGGGCGGCAGTTCCAGGCTGTACACCGAAGGCGCGCCCTTCAGCCAGGTTTTGGACAGCCCCCACGACACCGCCAGCGCGACCAGGATGCCCACCACCGCCACCGTCACCACGCTGGTCGCCGCTGCCGCGCTTGCCAGCACCGGTGGGGCGGACGCGCCGATGAAAATCGTCCCCATCAGGATCAGCGTCGGCCAGCGCCCGTTGCAAATGCTGAAGTTATTGGTGAGGATGGCGATCAGCCGTTCGCGCGGGCTATCTATGATGCGCGTCGCCACCACGCCGGCGGCGTTGCAGCCGAAGCCCATCATCATGGTCAGCGATTGTTTGCCATGCGCGCCGGCGGCGGCGAACAGCCGGTCGAGGTTGAAGGCCACGCGCGGCAAATAGCCGAAGTCCTCCAGCAGCGTGAACAGCGGGAAGAAAATCGCCATCGGCGGCAGCATGACGGACACCACCCAGGCGGTCGCCATGTACACGCCGTCAATCAGCAGCCCGGACAGCCAGGCCGGGGCGCTGAGGGCGGCGGCCAGGTTGTGCAGCGCGCCGTAAACCCTCCCCAGCAGCAGGTCGGCCAGCATGGACGAAGGGACGTTCGAGCCGGTGATGGTCAGCCAGAAAACGCCGAAAAACATCAGCCCCATGACCGCAAAACCCCATACCGGATGCGTCAGCGCCCGGTCAAGCGCGCGGTCGAAGGTCAGGCGCGCGCGCGTGCCGTCGTGGCTCACGCTGCGGTCGGCGATTTTCGAGGCATCCGTATAGATGGCCTCCATCAGTTTATCGTGATAATCCGCGCCCAGTTCGGCGCGCAGTTGGGCGGCGGTTTTCAGCACATCGCTGCCGGTCATGAGGCCACCTCCAGCGGAATCCGGTCGCTCACCGGGGCCGGCAGCACGCTTTGACCCCGTGTCAGGTCGCCCAGGGTGCGGTCGCGCACGGCCTGTTCAATGCTGGCGTCACCGTCCAGCAGGCGCAGCGCCACCCAGCGGGCGTTCGGCAGCCCCGGAAATTCCTGGTTCAGCGCCGCCACCAGGTTTTCGACGGCCTGTTCCAGGCGCGCATCGCGCTGGTGGATGCGGTGCGGTCGCGTGACGAAGCGCCCCGCCGCCACCTGAGCGACAGCGTCCAGCAGTTCCGGGATGCCCTGGCCCCGGCGCGCGGCCATCGGCACGACCGGCACACCCAGTTCGCGGGCCAGGTGGCGATCGTCCACCTTCAGGCCGTGCCGCCGGGCTTCGTCCATCAGGTTCAGCGCCACTACCACCCGGTCGGTGATTTCCAGGATTTGCAGCGCCAGGTTCAGGTTGCGCTCCAGGCGCGTGGCGTCCACCACCACGACGGTCACGCTCGGCTGCCCGAACAGGATAAAATCGCGGGCGATTTCCTCATCCGTACTGGTGGACAGCAGCGAATACGTGCCGGGCAGGTCAACCAGTTTGTAGTTTTTGCCCTCATAGGCGAAGCCGCCCTCGGCGCGGGCGACGGTTTTACCCGGCCAGTTGCCGACGTGCTGGCGCAGGCCGGTGAGCGCGTTAAAAACGGTGCTTTTGCCGGTGTTGGGGTTGCCGGCCAGGGCGACCACATAATCGAAATTCTCGACGTTGAGGCCGAGTTTTTTCAGCGCGGCGCTGTGGTAGGCCGGGCAGGTTTCGCAGGCTCCGGTCACAACTACAGACATGGTTTATTCCTCCTTGTTGGGCAGCAGTCGGATGACGATGTTTTGGGCCTGCCGGCGGCGCAGGGCGATCACCGAGCCGCGCACACGGTAGGCGGTGGGATCGCCCAGGGGACTCCGCATCTCAACCTCGATGCGCGTGCCGGGCAAAATGCCCAGGTCCATCAGGCGCCGCCGCTCGGCGCCGGTAACTGCCAGTTCGATCACTTCCGCCGTCTGGTCTTTCATAAGCTGGTCAAGGGTCAGCGATGAGACTGCCATAGAACTACCTTATATGTTAATTAGATCAATCTGTTAGTCATTTTAGATCAACCTAAAATTTTTGTCAAGTGTGATCTTTCAGCAAAAAGGCGGACATCTGTCGTCGAAAAGGGAAAAAACACAAAAAAGGGGCGGCCTGCTCGCCGCCCCTGTCAGAGATAGTCGCCCCGCCGGGGGCTAACCGCCGATGGCAAAGGTCACGTTCACCTGTACGCTGACATTCAACTGGCCGGGGGCGATCTGCACTCCGCCGCCGCCGTAACCCATCGCCGCGAACATCTGCGGGACTGCGCCGCCGGCCATACCCTCGCTGATGATGACCGGCTGGCCGAGCGTCACGCCCATCGCCGCCGCCAGGCGTTCGGCGCGCGCGCGGGCGTCCTCGACGGCCTTCAGACGGGCTTCCTGCTCCAGGTCGGTCGTGTTGGCGATGCCGAAGGTCAGGCTGTTGATGCTGGTCGCGCCGGCGTCCAGCCCGGCCTGGATGACCTCGCTCACGCGGTTGATGTCGCGCACAGTCACGTTCAGCATGTTGTTCACCCGGTAAACGCGCTCGCCGGTGGGCATGTTGGTCTGCGGGTCGTAGCGGTCTTCGGGATAGACGTTAAAACTGACCGTCTGCACGTCCTCCGCCGCCGCACCCAGGGCGGTAAGCGCCTGCATAATGGCCGCCATCGTCTGGTTGGCCTGGGCAACCGCCTGGCTGACGCTGGCGTTCACGCTGTCCACGCCCAGGTTAATGTAAGCCACATCGGGCGAGCCGCTGGCAAGCCCGCTGCCACTCACGGTGATCGAGTTCGTGGGCAGATAGCCGCCCTGGGCCTGCACGGCAAAAGCCGGGCCGCCGGCGACCGTCAGCAGTGCCATCACCGCCAGCAGCACCGCGCTGGCGGCGCTCATGACACGCCAATTTAAGGGAAACCGCTGTTTCATTGCTGCGTCCTCCTGGTTTTAGATTACATTTCGTATAACGCCGTTTATTGTATCACGACGCCACCAATAAGACGCGCCGAATGCCTTTCAGGTTCCCCACGCCTACCCTACGGCCAGCCTACCGGTAATTGCCGCGTGTGTGGCGCAGCCAGCCATGCTGGATGGCGCGCGCTTCTTCGACCGAAACGAAAGCGTCCGGCTGAATGCTGCGGACGGTCTGGAGTACGTCCGCCACATCGCGGCGGAAAACCACGCAGCGCAGCATCAACACCGCGCCGTCCTTACCTTCGCCCATCGTTTCCGTCACGCCGTGTCCGCGTTCCCGCAGCGCCTGGGCGATGTCGTGGCCGTTACGGTGGGTGATGATGGTGGCGACCATGTAGCTGGTGATGAAACGCGCTTCAATCGCCATGCCGACATAACCGCCGATGGCGAAACCGCCGCAGTAGGCCACCATGTTCAGGACGTTGGTCAGGTCGCTGACGATATTGGCGATGACAACGGCGAAGATAAACGCCTCGATGAAGGCCAGCACCGCCGCCAGGAAACGCTGGCCGCGCGTGATGAGGATGAGCCGCACCGTGCCGATGGCGTTATTCAGTGTCCGCAGGCCGAACAGCAGAGCCGCAAAACCCAGAGCTTCGAGAGTCATAAGGTTGTACAAATCTACCGTAAAGAGAAATACAAACAGCAAGCATAACGCAAAGCGTGCCAACCGGCAACGCGGGGAAACAAACAAAAACATCGGACACGCAGAAGCATGTCCCTATAGCCCTTCTCCCCTAAGTTCGGGGAGAAGGGTGAGGGGTACGGCCATCGGTTATTTAACGATGGCCGGTTTCTTCTTTGCCAAGCCCGTACAGATCGAGCAGTTGAATCCGCGTGTGATCCAACGACTGCATCATTTTGTGCGAAAACCGCTTCATGAATTCGTAACCCAACACCGGGTCCTGCTCGCATTTGGTACGCAAACATACGCCGTCCAGTGCGATGACCCGCGTCAGCTCCATCGCCCGCCCGCTGAAGTGCCAGTGGTAGGGCGAAAACAGCCACGACCAGCCCACAACATCACCTTCATCATGCGTATAGAGGATCGTGGTGCCGCCGGGAACAGCCGCTTCGACGGAAACCTTGCCATGACGGATGATGAAAAACTTGGTTGCCTCGTCCCCCTCTCGAAAGAGAAATTCGCCGGCATCGTAACGTTCGTTGCTGGCGCAGCCGGTCAGCAGTTCGAGGTAATGTTTTTCAAGTCCGGCAAAAAACGGGTGTTTGGTCAAAATCGGCTCTAGCGTTTCCATAATCATTGCTCCTTTTTGAGTGCTTTGCATCAGGGCCGGCCGGTCAGGCGCGCGCCGCCGCCAACTGAATACGGGTTTCGTGCAAACGCGACATCGCCGCGCGGGCGATACGGCGCGTCAGCACGATCTCCAGATCGGAATCGGTTTCGCATAACTTTCGCAGGCCGTCCGCCGCGATCTTCAGCACCCGACATGGGCTGCTGGCAAGCGCGGTCGCCGTGTACGCATACGGCTCGATGAGCGCCGAAATGCCGAACGGCTCGCCCGGATTCACCTGCCCGACGAAAAAATCCTTCCGCAGATCGGGATGATCCCGGTCTGTGACGGTGTAGTGAAGGTCAACGCTGCCTTCGACGAGAAAATAAAAACCGTCGGCGGCGCGTTCGATCTCAAACAGCGTGTCGCCGGTCTGATACGACTGCTCATCCGCCAGCATGGCGATTGCTTTCAGGTGCGCATCGCTGAGGCCGCCGAAAAACGGGTAGCGGCGCAGCATCTCAGGGGAAATCATATCATTTGTCCTTCCTCGACGGGTTGGCGCAGCAGTTCCAGAACCAGCCGGGCGGCCTGAGGAACGGCTGCTGCAATGGGCGGGGTGAGCGTTTCGGTAAAGTCGAAGGTTGGTACGACTTCGATGCCGATGATCCACAGCGTTTCCGGCAGCGGCAGCGCCAGCGTTTGCCCCAGGCGCAGCGCCGCTGCCAGCGTCATATCGTGGACGGACGTGGAATAACCGGCGGCCAGGCCGAACAGGTCGGCAGCCGAAAAAACGTTGATCGCGCCGGGCGGCTGCCGCCCGGTGGCGAGCGCGTCAATGATGATGGCCTGGTGGCAGCCAACCAGCCGTTCCATCAGCCGCAGCCCGCCGACGGCCAGGCAGTCCACTTCGACCGCCGGGCCGGCTTCGCGCCGGACGTGTTCGGCCACCTGCCAGCCCACGCCGTCATCACCCAACAGGGGATTGCCCAACCCCACCACCAGCGCCGGGCGGCACGCCGCGTCCATCGGCATTGTTAAGACTCCACCTTGAACCGCGCCCATGCCGATTTTAACAAAACTGTCGCAAAACTTCGACCGGCACGCCCTGGGCATCCCGAATGGTCACTTCCAACGGCATCTGGCCGGGCAGGGAATGGGTGGCGCAGCCGAAACACGGGTCGTAGGTGCGGAAGGCCATCTCGATCCGGTTCAGCAGCCCTTCGGTGACGACCGTACCTTCATGAATCAGGTTTTGGGCCGCCTTTTTGATGGACATGCTGATCGGCGCGTAGTTGTTGGTCGTGCCGACGATCAGGTTTACCTGCGTCAGGACGCCGCGTTCGTCCGTCCAGTAGTGATGCGTCAGCGTGCCGCGCGGCGCTTCCACACAGCCGACGCCTTCGGTCGGTTTTTGTGTGGGTACGGCATGCACCTGGTCGGAGGTGATCTCCGGGTCGGTCGCCAGTTCCACCCAGCGTTCGGCAGCGTACAGCAGTTCGATCAGCCGCGCCCAGTGGGTCGCCAGCCGGTGATGTACGACTTTGGTCGGCCCGGCGCTGATGTACCGCTCGCCTTCCTCGTAAACCAGCGTGGCGTAAAACCGGTCGTATTCTTCCTGCGCCAGCGGCGTCGCCATACCGTCGGCAGCGTTCAGCCGGGAAAGCGGCGTGGCGCAGTACACGCCCGACCCTTTGCCGTCCACAAAACCCTTCCAGCCCACTTTTTTAAGATACGGGAATTTAAGGTACGTCCAGGGTTCGGCGCGTTCGGCAATCCAGTGGGGGTAATCCTGCGGCGCGTATTTGCCGATGCGCTCGCCGTCCGGCGCGACCACGCTGATCTGGCCGTCGTAGAAGTTGACGTGGTTGTTTTCGTCCACCATGCCGATGTAGTAGGTATAGTGGGTGTAGGTATCGCCCAGAATCAGGTCAAGATAGGCCTGGTTGCGGACGACCAGATCATCAAACAGCTTGAGGCTGAACTGTGCGAACTCCACCGCCCAGCGCCCCATACGTTCGATTTCGCGCCGCTGCTCCTCGGTAATGCCTTTGGTCAGGCCGCCGGGGATGGACGTGCAGGGGTGAACCTGGCGCCCGCCGATCATCTCGATGACGCTGTGGCCGTACTTACGCGCCTGGATGACCTTACCGCCGATTTCCAGCCCGACCTTGTGGATAATACCCAGGATGTTGCGCTCCGCCGGCGGCGCATCCGCCCCCATGATGATGTCCGGCCCGCCCAGGGCATAAAAATGCGTGGTGTGGTCGGCCACAAAAAAGGCGCTGTACAGCAGCTCGCGCAGCTTGCGGGCGGCGGGCGGCGGCGTCACGCCGTAGACGGCATCGCCGGCTTTGGCAGCGGCCATGTGGTGCGCCTCCGGGCAAACGCCGCAGATGCGGCTGGTCAGAATAGGCATTTCCTCCACCGGGCGACCCACGCAAAACCGCTCGAACCCGCGCAGTTCGGGAATCTGGAAGTAGGTATTGGCGACGTTGCCGGCTTCGTCCAGGAAAATTTCGATCTTCCCGTGACCTTCCAGCCGCGTGATGGGGTCAATCGTGATACGCTGCTTCATGGATTAACTCCTGTTCTGCTTCCTCGTCATCGCAGGCAGTTTTGCCGCCCCGCAGAAGCGAGTTCGCCAGGCTAAAGCGGTAGACCTGCCCGGCAGGATCGGGGATGCCGTCCAGGCAGCGTTCGATTTCTTCCGGGGTGTTACCGTCAATAACCGACGCAAAGGCGCTCAACAACCGCGCGCCGTAGTCCAGCACGCCCTCGGCAGAGCCATAACAGCCGATACAGGGCGCGCCGGCCTGCGGACACAACGCGCCGCACCCGCTGCGCGTGGCCGGGCCGTTGCAGGGCAGCCCCTGTTCCAGCAGGCACAGTGCCGGGTCAATGTGATCGAGATTCTGGATGCGCTCGAAGGCTCGAATATGTTTGACATTGCGGGCGCGCTTGCATTCGTCACAGACCGTCGAATAACCCGCGCCGATGATACTGCCCGGCGGCGGCAGTTCCGCCTGCCCATGCAGCGCCTGGATGACCAGATCAACCACAGCAGCGATCTGGTGCGGTTCCGGCGGGCAGCCCGGCATGAAATAATCCACCGGCACGACCTGCGCCAGCGTTTTTAAGATCGGGTAAAATTCCGGGATGTGCAGCTCGCCTTCGGGAACCTGCCAGACCGCCTGTGGGCGGACGCCCTGGCTGTCGGTAGAAACGCCGTCGTAAACTGCCGCGAACAGCGACTCCGGCGCGCTGAGGTTCGCCAGGCCGGGGATGCCGCCCTGACAGGCACACGAGCCGAAGGCAACCAGGATTTGCGACTTGCGGCGCAGCAGGCGCGCCAGCATCTCGTTTTCGGAATTGCGGATGCCGCCGTCGAACAGCGTCAGGGTGATCGAACCGTCCGGCATGGCCTCCACGTCCTGGTATTTGGCGTCCATCGCCACCGGCCAGAAGACCACCTCAAAGTTCGCGTCCACGTCCAGGATTTTTTCGTGGATGTTGAGGACGGCGATTTCGCAGCCGCCGCAGCCGGCGGCCCAGTACATCGCAAATTTGGGTTTGCCGTTGGCGCTCATGCCGTCCCCTCCTTGACCGCTTTTTCGTCCGCGTGCGGCGCCGCGCCGTTGTGGCGCTGCGGCCAGTTGAGCGGGCCGAGCGCGCGGATTTCCTCGACCATATCGGTGATTTCCTGCGCCAGCTTGACGCCCTCGGCGGCGCTGGCCCACACCAGTTTGACGCGCTCCGGCTCGATGCCCATCTGCGCCAGCATCCGGCGCAGCAGCAGGTAGCGCCGCAGCGCCTTGTAGTTCTGCTCCAGGTAGTGGCACTCGCCGGGATGGCAGCCGGTGATTAACACACCGTCCGCGCCGGAAGCCAGCGCCTTCAGCACGAAGGTCGGGTCTAACCGACCGGAACACATCAGCCGCAGCAGCCGGATATTGGGCGGGTATTTGACTCGCGCCGTTCCGGCCAGATCGGCGGCTCGGTAGCTGCACCAGTTGCAGGTGAAGCCGATGAGTATGGGTTCAAACGAATCGCTCATGTTGTGCCTCCCTTACACCGGCGCCGGTTCGGGTGCAGGGGCGCGCCGGGCAACATCCAGCAGCAGCCCTTCGATCTGCGCCAGCACCTGCTCGTTGCTAAAGACCGTGCCGCTGATGGCGCCCGCCGGGCAGGCCGCCACACAAGTGCCGCAGCCCTGGCACAGCGCCGGGTTGATCTCCGTCACCATGCGGTCTTCGTGGAAGATGATGGCGTTAAACGGACACAGGCCGTTGCAGATGCGGCAGCCGGAACACTTGCTTTCGTCCACGCTGGCGCGCACCGGCTCCAGCGCGATTTCGTGCTGCTGGATGCGCGCCAGTACGCGCGCCGCCGCCGCCGCGCCCTGGGCGACCGTAGAGGGAATATCCTTCGGCCCCTGCGCGCAACCGGCCACAAAAACGCCTTCCGTCATGGTGGCAACCGGGTCGAGTTTGGGGTGTTTTTCGATAATCCAGCCGTCGGCGCTGCACGAGATGCCGAAGCGGTGGGCGACTTCTTTGGCGTCGTGGCGCGGCTCCAACCCCACCGACAGCACCACCATATCCACCGGAATACGGCGCTGTTTGCCCGCCAGCGTGTCCTCCACCTGGATAATCAGCTTACCTTCCTCGCCGGGCAGCCGGGCGGCGTCGGTCACTTCGGCTACGCGCCCCCGGATGAGGATCGCGCCGTCGTCCAGCACGCGCTGGTAAAACTCGTCGTAGGCTTTGGCGGTGGTGCGGATGTCTATGTAGAAGTTGTAGACGGTCGCGCCGGTGCGCTCGCGCACCAGATGGGCAAACTTGAGGCTTTGCATACAGCAGATGGCCGAGCAGTAGTTGTTGAAGTTGCGGTCACGGCTACCGGCGCAGTGGATGATGCCGACCGTCTGCGGCTGCGTCACGCCGTCGCGCAGGACGATCTGCCCGTTGGTCGGCCCGGCGGCGTTGCTCAGGCGTTCAAATTCCAGACTGGTAAACACGTTCGCCAGCCGCCCGTAGCCGTACTGGCCGATGCGCCGCGCGTCCAGGATGTCGAAGCCGGTCGCCAGGATGATATTGCCGACCTGGACCGTCAGCAGCTCGTCGGTCTGCTCGAAGTCTATGGCCTCGGTGGGGCATAACTTCTCGCAGGCGCGGCAGGTTCCTTTCTGGAAGTAAGTGCAGTTTTCCCGGTCAATCACCGGGTATTTTGGCACGGCCTGGGGGAAGGGCGTATAAACAGCCTTGCGGTAGCCCAGCCCGGCCTCAAAGACCTCATCAATCACTTTTTTAGGGCATTTTTCCTGGCAGATGCCGCAGCCGGTACACAGGTCTTCCTTGATGTAACGCGCTTTTTTCCTGATGGTGACGGTGAAGTTGCCCACGTAACCCTGCACTTCCATAACTTCGCTCCACGTCAGCAGCGTAATATTGGGATGCGTGCCGACCGACACCATACGCGGCGTGAGGATGCAGGCCGCGCAGTCCATCGTCGGGAAGGTTTTGTCGAACTGCGCCATATGGCCGCCGATGGACGGCTCGCGCTCCACCAGATAGACCGGGAAACCGGCATCGGCGATTTCTAAGGCGGCCTGGATGCCGGCGATGCCGCCGCCGACCACCAGCGTGGCCGGGTGAATCGGCACGCGCAGCGGCTCTAGCGGCGCGTGCCAGACCACGCGCTCTACGCCGCCGGAGATGATGGCTTTGGCTTTTTCGGTGGCGGCTTTTTTGTCGGTATGCACCCAGGATGCCTGCTCGCGGATGGAAACCAGCTCGCACAGGTAGGGGTTTAAGCCGGCGCGCTGGCAGGCGATACGGAAGGTCTGCTCGTGCAGGTGCGGCGAGCAGGCCGCCACCACCACGCGCGTCAGCCCCAGTTCCTGGATGTCTTTTTCGATCAATTCCTGGCCGAGGCTGGAACACATAAATTTATAGTCGCGGGCGACCACCACGCCGCGATGGTTGAGGTGTTCTGCCGCCCACAGCGCAACGGCCTCCACGTCAATCGTGCCGGCGATATTGCTGCCGCAGTGACAAACATAAACGCCGATGCGCTCCTGTCCGGTGTGTCCGTTATGTTGGGTCATTCGTCCGCCTCCTTGCTGCCGGGCATCCGGGGCATGGGCAAACCGGAGTCCTTTTTCTTGCGCCGGGGTTGTTCGCCCACCGTCACCGTTTCGGGTTCAGCCGCCGGCAGTTCGATGCCGATGCGGCTGAGGGCCGGTCGTGGGTCTACAAACTCCTTACCCAGGCCCAGGGCCTCCGCCTCCAGGCCGAACGCCAGGCCCATCAACTGCGTGAAGTAGATAATCGGCACGTGGTAATCGGTGCGGAAGTAGCGGTTCATCTCGGCCTGATAGGCGTCCAGGTTCAGCTGGCACATCGGGCAGAGCGTCACCATGATGTCGGCGTGGTACTCCGCCGCCCCGTGAATCAGCCGCCGGATGAGTTCGTAAGCCGACGCCTGGTTGATCTGCGTCATGTGGCCGCCGCAGCAGTGCGTTTTCATTGGGAAATCAATCACTTCCGCGCCCAGGGCTTTCAACAGCCGGTCGAGCGCCAGCGGGTGTTCGACGTTATCCCAGCGGTTGTCGCGGTCAGGCCGCGCGATCATGCAGCCGTAATACGGCGCGACGCGCAGCCCCTTGAGCGGGCGCACGACTTTGGCCCGCACCGCCTCGATGCCCAGGTCATTAACGATGATGTCCAGCAGGTGGCGCACCTTCACCGTGCCGGGTGTGTAGTGCAAGCCGCCGGCATCCAGCGCCGTGTTCACCTGCTGGGCCAGGTGAGCGTCCTGCCGCATGTAGCTGTCGGTTTTCGCCAGGTTCAGGTAGCAGGCGCTGCACGCGGCCATCACCGTATGCGTGCCGTTCACCTGCCGGGCGGCCAGCGCCAGGTTGCGCCCCACCAGGGCATAAGCGGCCACATGATGCACGGCCACGTATTCGGTCGCGCCGCAGCAGTTCCAGTCCTCGATTTCTTCCAGTTCCAGGCCGATCATCTCGCGGATCGCCAGCAGCGAGTCCATGTACGGGCGCGCTGTGCGCTGGAGCGAGCAGCCCGGATAAAACAGATATTTGTTCATCAGGTCGCCTCCAGTTCGATAGCCCGGTTGAGAATGGCCTGAAGCTGCTCGATTTTTTCAATGCGCTGGGGCGTCAGGTCCATACGCCCTTTGGTGAGCATCCCCAGGCCGAACGGCACCATCGAGGGCAGCTGCAGCGGGCGGTGTCTGAGGTTGTGGCGAGTCGCCAGGCCGAATTCAAAGCTGCGCCCGAAGTTTTCGATGTACCCGATGAAGGTCTGCGAAAAGTCCGGCGCGGTTGAATCGTCGTACAGTTTTTCCCGGATCGCCATCCGTTTGAGCGTGTACATCACGTCGGTGATATGCACTTCCTGCGGGCAGCGGACGGTGCAGTAATAACAGGAAACGCAGTACCAGGGGGTGTTGCTGCGTAACACCGCCTCGCGCATATCCGCCCGGATCATGGCGAAAATCTGCCGGGGCGTGTGATCCATGTCCGCCGCCGACGGGCAGGAGCCCCCGCACGTACCACATTGTATACACATCTGGAGGCGCGAATCGCCAGGCGTAGCGTCCATAACTTCTTTGAGGAAGCTGCCGGGGACGAATGGAGGCGGCGAAGCAGCTTGATGAGCAGGCAGGTTTTGCTGTTCGGTCAAAGGTCACCTCCTCGAAGCAACGAAGGTAAAAGTTGTTAAAGATGGCTCAGAAATGTCTCCTTTTACTCCTTTTACTGCTGCGCAGCCCTGTAAAAAACAAAAGCTGAAAGCAGCGAAAGCTAACTTTCAGCAGATGTGATGAGTCTGGGTTGTGTTCCGCTGCTTCAGCGCGGTTTAACAATGATTTAGTGTTTAAATATTAATTTGATTTTATGGTGGAACAAGTCTATCTAAAGCCGCAAGTGTAAAAAATCACCAATCCGCCGCGCATTTGTCATGACAGCCACCGGGGAACGGTTCACGTCCGCAAATAGGCCGCCCCGAATAAATCCACGATGCCGCCGGTCAGGTAATCTGTGCCGTCGGAAGCTAAAAAGGCGACTGTGCAGGCCACTTCTTCCGGCCTGCATACCCGCCCCAGAGGGCTTTGCTGCTGGATGGCGGCCCAGGCCGGGCTGTTTTTGTCGTTGGTCGCCATATCCGTTTCGACCACACCCGGCGCGACCGCGTAAACGCCGATGCCGTAGGGAGCCAGCGCCTGCGCCAGCGTCTGGCTGAAGGCGTTCAGCCCGGCTTTGCTGGCGGCGTAAGCCGGGGCTTCCGGTTTACCCCGGAAGGCCGTCCGCGACGAGATGTTGATGATCTTGCCGCCGCCCTGCCGCATCATATGGTGGGCGGCGCAGTAGGATGCGTTGGCCGCGCCGACCAGGTTGGTAGTCAGGATGCGCGCCCAGGCGGCCTGCCAGGCCGTATAGTCCACGTCCGGTAGAGGGTGTTCCTCGAAAATTCCGGCATTGTTGACCAGCACGTTCAATCGCCCGAACGTTTCGATCACCTCGTCCACCATGCGCCGCACAGCATCCGCGTCGGTGATGTCGGCCTGCGTGATGACGTGGCCGCTGCCGGGCAGCAGGGTTAGCGTCTGTTCGGCGGCCCGGCGATTGACGCCGTAATGCACCGCCACACGCCCGCCGCGCCGCGCGAACTCCAGCGCGCAGGCCCGCCCAATACCCCGCGACGCGCCGGTGATAAGAATCGTTTTATCGGCGAAATCCGGCTGAACCATCTCAAACCCGCTCCATAAGCCCTATGGCGTAATCAATCAGTTCGTCGGCGATGCGCGCGTGAACGGCGTCGAACGGCAGAATCGGCTCGCGGACGCGCGGGGTGCGGTAAATGCCCTGCCGGTGCAGCAGCCGTTTAAAGAAGTGAATCGAAAGATCGAGATGCTGGTTGGAAAACGCCAGCACCGGCAGCAGCCGGTAAAATGACTGCTGCGCGTCCTGGCGCTGCCCGGCGGCGTACAGCCGGTAGATGCGCGTGTACAGCCGGTGCAGCCCGGTCGGCATCAGCGTATGCACGCCGCGATCCAGCGCCTCGATCATCTGCGTCACCGCCCAGCCGCCGGCGACATGCAGCCGCCCGCCGGTGGCCGCCAGCACCTCGGAATATTTGACGCCGGCGGGGACGACTTCGATTTTGATGGATTGGAAACATTCCACCGTTTCAAACAGCCGGACGATCAGCGGGACCGGTAGGCCGTACCCCTGGAAATCCCAGTCCTGGAGCATCAAAAAACCCGGACGCAGCGCCGCCAGCGCCCGCACCTGGGCGATATAATCGGCGTCGCCGGCATACGGAATGCTGGCAAGCACACCGTCGCAGCCCAGGTCAATGAGCGTCCGCGCATGATTTTCGCGCGCGCGGGCGTCCGCCGCCGACGCGCCGCCGATCACCACCGCGCGCCCGCCCACCGCCTCGACCGTCGTTTTGACGATCTGCCGGCGTTCTTCGAGGCTGAGTTTATCCACCTCGCTCGCCATCGCCGGCGCCAGAAAGCCCGTTACCCCGGCCTCCAGCGCCAGCGCGATATTGTTCTGGAGCGACTCGACATCCAGGCGGTCATCATCGCTAAAGGGCGTGTTGAGAACCGTGACGATGCCGCGCAGCCGGGCGATCAGACCGGCCATCAGCCTTTAATCCCGGTGCGCGAAATGCCTTCGATGAAATACCGCTGTAAAATCACAAAAATAATGATGGGCGGCAGCGCCGCGAACACCGCGCCCGCCATAGACTGGCCGATGCTCATCTGTCCCTGAACCATGCCGGCGCGCAGGCTTAAAAACTGCGCGATGCCAACCGGCAGCGTCCGCACCGAATCGCTGCGGGTGACGATCAGCGGCCAGAAGAAGCTGTTCCAGGTGGATAAAAAGGTGATGATGGCGACCGCCGTCAGCGCGGGGCGCGCCAGCGGCAGCACCACCGACCAGAATACCCGGAAGGCGCTGGCCCCGTCCACGCGCGCGGCTTCTTCCAGTTCGCCCGGTATGCTCAGGAAAAACTGCCGCATCAAAAAAACGCCGGTCACATTCGCGCCCACCGGCAGAATCAACGCCCAGTACGTATCCGTCAGCCCCAGGCGCGAGAACAGGATGAACAGCGGCACAACGGTGATCTGGATGGGGACAAACAGCATGGACAGGACGATCATAAACAGAAGGCCGCGCCCGCGAAATTCCATCCGCGCGAAGGCATAGCCCGCCATCGAGTCCAGCACCAGCACCAGCAGTGTAGCCGCCGTCGCGGTGAACAGGCTGTTAAACAGCCACTGCATCATGGGGTAATTCTGGACGATGGCCTGAAAGTGTTCGACGGTGAAGTTCTGGGGAATCCAGCGAATCTGGGTGGTGATGATTTCCCGCTCCGGTTTGATGGAGGTGGAAAGCATCCACAGCGCCGGCGCCAGCACCAGCGCCACCACGACCGCCAGCAGCACGTACCAGGCCGCCCGCGATATTGTTCTGGACATTTATTCCACCCCTTTCAGCCCGCGCCGGTAGCCGCGAATCTGGAAAAAAGCGACGATCACCAGGATGCCGAACAGGATGAGCGCGACCGCCGAGCCGTAGCCGAACTTTTGGAACTGGAACGACGTGGTATAGATGTACTGCACCAGCGTCAGGGTGGCCGTACCCGGCCCGCCGGAGGTCATCACGTAGACCTGATCGAAAACCTGAAACGAATTAATGATCGTCAGCATCAACACCAGGAAGGTAGTGGGGGCCAGCAGCGGCAGCGTGACAAACCGGAACACCCCCCAGGCGCGCGCGCCGTCAATGCGCGCCGCTTCGTACAGCTCGTGCGGAATATCTTGCAGCCCGGCCAGGAACAGCACCATATCGTAACCCACCGTCCACCAGACGGTAGTCAGGATGATGCCGTACATGGCCGTACTCTCGCTGACCAGCCAGGGAACGTTGGCGATGCCGAAAAAGTTCAGGTACACATTCAGCAGGCCGAAATCCTTGTCCAGAATCCACGTCCACAATACGCCGACGACGGTAGACATAATCACATAGGGCATAAACACGACCACCCGCCCTACCGCGCGCCCGCGCCGAGGCTGGTTGAGGAACAGCGCCAGCGCCAGGCTGAGGACGATCAGCGTTGGCACGGTGAGCAGAACAAAAAAGACGGTATTCTGAAAGGCATCCCCCAAGCGCGGGTCGCGGGCCATGGCCTCGAAATTGGCGAAGCCGACAAACCGGGGCGTGCCGACGGCCTGCCAGTTGGTGAACGCGATGCCCAACCCGGCCAGCGATGGCCCCAGCCGGAACAGGACGAAAAACACCAGATACGGCAAAATGAAATAATAGGGGGTCAGGGATGGTCGTCGTTTGGGCGCGAGTCCCGCCAGGGCTGCGTAACTGCCGGACTCGGCGGTGCGGGGTAATATACGCATAACACATTTCCCTCGTAACGCTCTGCCGCGCCTCACATCCGTCTGCCGGTTTGCCCCCTCCGGGCGCGTGCCGGAGGGGGCAGGTGTGAGGAGGATGCACGGACTTTACGGGATAGAGAGAATGGCCGTAATGGCATCGCAGGCATTCTGGACTTCGGTGCGGATGTCCGCCTTCTCCAGGATGATGCGCTGTCCCATCACCATCATCGGCGTGGGGGCGTTGGAGGCGAAAATTTCCGAAAACTTCGGGATATTCGGCAGCAGCACCTGGTTGGGCAGCATGTCTACAAACGCCTGACGACCGGGCAGTTCCTTAAATTCTTCAGAGGCGATCAGGTCATTGCGGATCGGAAGCTGGCCGGATGCCAGCCAGTCGAACGAGTTCGCGGCCAGCCATTCGACGAACGCCAGCGCCTCATCCCGCTTGGTGGGGTCGGCGAAAGTCGGCAGGGTGAAGTTGTGGCCGCTGCCCCAGACCGCCGCTTTATCAAAAATCGTCGGATACGGCGCGGTCGCCCAGCGCAGCCCTTCGGCTTCTGCCGCGATCATGGCCGGAATCTG
Source organism: Chloroflexota bacterium (assembly GCA_014338005.1). Classification (GTDB taxonomy): domain Bacteria; phylum Chloroflexota; class Anaerolineae; order Aggregatilineales; family Phototrophicaceae; genus CFX2. Next base: position 24,711 of record QUBZ01000008.1, read on the forward strand.
CCAGGGGCCGTCAACCAGCATGGCCGTGCGCCCGGTGATGAAGTCGCGGGCATAGTCGGTCTGGCCCTGGGGCGCGGCGTAATGCACATAAACCAAATCCTGAAGCCACTGCCAGGCCTGGACGGCTTTGTCTATGTCCATCGCGCAGGCCGTCGCATCTTCATTGAGGAGCTGCCCGCCGAGCTGGTTGTAAAGCGCGTACCACTGGTAAAAGCCGTGATGGTTGGTATGCATGTTGATGGCATACTGGACGATATTGGCCGGGTCAAAACCCTCGTCGCCGGGGTGTTTGCCGGCGGCGTCCACCGTCAGCAGACGCGCGGCGGCCAAAAATTCTTCGGCGTTGGTGGGCGGCGCTTCGATTCCGGCGGCCTCAAATAGGTCAAGATTGTAGTACAGGCCGTGAATGCCCAGGTCGAACGGCAGCGCCCACATCTGGCCGTTGTAGAACTGCAATTCCCACGCCTTCGATACGTAAGCATCCTTCTGGAACACCTCGGAGGCCGCCACGATGTCATCCACCGGCTCAATCAGACCCAGGTTGATGAACATGGCGGTTTCCTGCGGGTGCATCGCCATAATATCCGGCGACTCGCCGGCGCTGGCAGCGGCGATGAAAGCGTCAAACAGCGGCGACCAGGCCTGAACGGTCAGGTTAACCTGCACGCCGGGATGTTCGGCGTTGTAGCGGTCTACCAACTGCTGCATGATCGCGCCGTCCGGGCCGGTCCAGCCGCCCCAGAATTCCAGGGTGACGACATCCTGCGCGTTGAGCGCCATGACGCCGGTCAGCAGCGCCACCAGTAGAAGCATCAAACTCAGTTTTCGCATGACAATTTCCTCACTTCACTCATTAAAATACCGTATCGAAGTAATTTTGATGGACAGCCGATTTCAGCCGGTAACGCTCCTCCTTTCCCTGCCTCAGGCAGATGCCGGCATCACATTCAGGGCGCAAAGCGCCTGCCAGCAGGCTTCGATGCGCGCCGCCGCCGCGCGGCGCAGGGGCAGGCGCACATCCCCAATGGGGACGCCGCGCCGGGCGCACATGGCTTTAAACAGGGACAGGTCGGCTCCGTCGCCCAGGGTTTGCCGCACCGCATCCAGTTGGGCTTGCAGCGCGCGCGCCGCCGCCAGATCGCCGTTTTTGGCTGTCGTCAGGATGCCGACGACCAGTTCCGGCACGAAGTTGGCATTGCCGGAGACGCAGGCATCCAGGCCGACCGCCTGCCCGGCCATAATCAGGCCGTCCGGCCCGCTGGCCGTGTTGAACTGGCCGTCCTGCAAAGAGCGGCAGGCAAACAGGGTCGCCAGCGACCCGCTGCTGTCCTTGAGGCCGGTAATGTTCGGCAGCGCCGCCAGTTTAAAGACCAGTTCGGTCGAGAGGTTATTGGGGGTGACGCCGGGATTGTTATACAGATAAACCGGAAAATCCGGGACGGCCTGGGCGACCGCCTCAAAATGTTCGTACAGGGCATCGTCGCTGAGGGTGTAAAAATAGGGCGGGACGACCGCCGCCGCGTCCGCGCCCACGTCGCGCGCGTGGCGGGTCAGCGTGATGGTTTCGGCGGTGGTGATCGCGCCGGTATGGACGATAACCGGCACACGCCGGCCGGTATGCCGGATAACCCATTCGGCGGCCTGCTGGCGCTCCGCCGTCGTCAGCAGCGGGCCTTCGCCGGTTGTGCCAAACGGGAACAGGCCGGCGATTCCGCGCGCGATCAAAAAGTCCACCAGCGCCGCGATCCCGCGTTCGTCCACCCGGCCATCGTCGGTGAACGGGGTTAACATCGGCACGATCACGCCCATGATTTTGAGTCGAGTCATCATAACGCCCCCTGCATTAGCCAGTATTCGTCAAAGCGCGCGTAGTGAATCGCTTCGCGCCGGTAGGTATAAACCAGGTGAACGGCCCGGTCGGCGGTTTGCAGCAGCGCCGGGTAGGAAATTTCGGCATACTCGTCTTCGATCACCTGCTGCCAGCGCCAATCCTCGTTTTCGCCGGTCGTCAATGCCACGCACAGCGGCGTCCGCAGCGTGGGGCTGTTATTGTAGGCCAGCGCCAGCCGTCCGCTCGCCAGTTTGAGCAGGTCAATGCCGGAATTGGGGTTGGGCAGCGCGGTGGCTTCTGGGGCCGACCAGCTTTCCCCACCGTCCGACGACTCCGAACGCCAGATGACGCCGCCCTTGCCGCCGGTACGCAGGTAACACAGCAGCCGCCCGCCCGGCATCACCACCAGGTTAGGATGGATATTGCCGTTTGGAGAGATCATCGGCGCGGTCAGCCGCCAGGTCTGGCCGTCGTCATCGCTGATAATCATGCGCGACTGCCAGGTGTTTTCGTCGTAAGCCGGCAAAATGATGCGGTTTTGAAGAACCAGCGGGCGGCTGCGGAGCATCAGACCCGGATAATCAAATAAGCGGACGGGTTCGCTCCAGGTCTGGCCGCCGTCGGACGATTTTTTGACATACGGCACGGCGCTGCGCCAGTCCTGCTGCTGGATGACGACGTAAAAAAACCAGATGTCGCCGCCTGGCCGGGGCAGCAGAACCGGCTGTCCCAGCGAATGGCCGTCCACCTGGGCGATCACGCGCGGGGGCGTCCAGCCATCTGCGCCGGGCAGCAGCCGCGCTTCCAGCAGGCTGACATCCGGCGCGGTTTCATACGAGCCGCCCATCCACACCGCCGCCAGCCCGGCTTCGCCCAGGTCGGCCAGCGCCGCGCAGTGGGCAAACGGGCGGTCGCTCAGGCGTTCAAACACCGGCATTTTGAGGATGCTCATCACTTCCCCGCCATGTTCTGCCGAACCATAGACATGCGTTCGGGTACATAACCCATCCGCCGCGAAATTTGCTGGGCGGTGTATACCACCCCGCCTGAAAGCACCTCCAGCCGCGAGTCGATAATTTCGGTGTCCAGCCCGGAAATGCTGCACGCGCCGATCACCGCGTTGTGGGCATCAAAAATCGGCGCGCCCACGCAAAAGGTATTCAGTTCATGTTCCTGGTTATCCACCGTATACCCGCGCGACCGGGAGCGGGCCAGATCATCCTGAAGCTGGCGAAAGTTGGTCAGGGTGTGCGGCGTGAATGCGACCAGGGAATCGGGGCGATCCGCATACAGGCGGCTGACTTCCGCCGGCGGCAAAAAGGCCAGCACCGCTTTGCCGACCGCCGTACAGTACAGCGGCGCGTAATCGCCAACCGCCGTCCGCGCCAGCAGGCGCTGCGACGACTCAATCGCGTAAATGTACAAAACCCGGTCGCCATCGCGGACGGTGAGGTAAACGGATTCATTGCAGGTATCGGCCAGCTCGCGCAAAAGAGGCGCGGCGCGGTCGCGCAGTTCGACATTGACCAGGATATTCTGGGTGAGGGCGATGATCGTCTTGCCCAGGGCGTAGGAATCGTCGGCCTGCTGTTCGATGAAGCCGTATTGAAGCAGGGTGTTCAGCAGATGGTGCGCCGTGCTTTTATGCATCCCCAGGCGTTTGCTGATGGTCGTCAGCGTCAGGCAGGGTTCGGCGGTGCTAAAGAGGTTTAATATTTCGAGTGCTTTGGCTACCGAAGCAATCATCGTTTCAAAAACCGATTAGTTTCATAATATGAAACAGTGTATCTTATTTTGAAAAATCGTATCACGAATCGCGCGGCGAGTCAAGCCAACCGACGCGAAACCGCGAGGGGGTGCGATCGGGCTTAGGGGCGCAGGCGGGGCAGCAGGCCGCCGTACCGTTCGGCCACTTTGTTGTTGCTGACGGCGATATGGAGGGCTTTGCGCGTCCCCACGATCACCACCAGCCGGCGGGCGCGGGTGATGGCCGTATAGAGCAGGTTGCGCTGAAGCATCATATAATGCTGTGTGAGCAGCGGCAGAACCACCGCCGGGTATTCCCCGCCCTGGCTGCGGTGGGTGCTGATGCAGTAGGCGTGGGTCAGTTCTTCGACTTCGTTCCAATCATAGTCAATATAACGCCCGTCAATGACGACTTCGAGCGTATTATCGTCAAAGTTGATGCCGCTGATGCGCCCGAGGTCGCCGTTAAAGACTTCTTTTTCGTAATTGTTGCGGGTCTGCATCACCTTGTCCCCGGCGCGGAACACCCGCCCGCCGAGCTTTTTTTCGGCTTGGCGCGGGCTGCCGTTGAGCGCCTTCTGGAGCGCGTCGTTGAGCGCGTGGACGCCGACCTGCCCGCGATACATGGGGGCGATCACCTGGATGTCGTCCAGCGGGTCGAAGCCGAATTTGTTGGGAATCCGGTTTAGCACCAGGTCTACCACCAGTTCCGCCGCCCGCGCGGGGTCGTCCTCCTGGAACAGAAAAAAGTCGCGGCTCTGGTTGTCCACCGTTGGCATCTGCCCCTGGTTGACGCGGTGGGCGTTGACGACGATCAGGCTGTCCTCGCTCTGGCGAAAGATGGTTTGCAGGCGGGTGACGTGCGCCAGGCCGCTGTTAATCACATCATGCAGCACATTGCCCGCGCCGACGCTGGGAAGCTGGTCAATATCACCCACCAGCATCAGATGGCTAGTGGGGCGCAGCGCCTTCAGCAGGCTGTAAAACAGCACCAGGTCAATCATGGAAGCTTCATCCACGATCACCATATCGGCTTCCAGCGGGTAATCCTCGTCGTGCAGGAAGTGGCCGTCCGGCGAATAACCGAGCATCCGGTGAATGGTGGTGGCGGTTTGGCCGGTGGCTTCGCTCAGGCGTTTGGCAGCCCGTCCGGTGGGGGACGCCAGCTTAAAGGTGCGTTTGGCGCTCAGCAGCGCGTTGATGACCATTTGCAGGGTGGTGGTTTTGCCCGTGCCGGGGCCGCCGGTGAGGACGGACAGTTTGCTGATCAGCGCGGCTTTAACTGCGTCCTGCTGCTGGCCGGTGAGCGCGACCTGGTTGGATTTTGCCAGTTCGGCCAAAAAATCCGGCCAGTGGGTATCCTGCCAGGCTTTAATCAGGGCGGACGGCGCGCCGGCCATATCCAGCAGCAGCCGCGCCACGCCGCGTTCCGAATGGTAATACATGGGCAGGTAAACCACGCCCAGCGGGCGGCCATCCTCATGAATCACGTCGCCGTACAGTTCTTCTTCCTGCACCAGTTGGTTTAGCACGAACTCCACCACCGGCGGGTTTTCGATCTCCAGCAGTTTGCAAGCTTCCCCCACCAGCACAGCGCGGGGCGCACAGGTGTGGCCGTCCAGCGCCAATTTGTTGAGCGCGTAAAACAGCCCGGCGCGGATGCGCCCGCGCGACTCGCCGGTGACGCCCATGCTGCGCGCGATGGCGTCCGCCCGGATGAAGCCGATACCGAACACCTCATCGGCCAGGCGGTAGGGGTCTTCCTTCACCCGCTCGATGGTTTCCTGACCGTATTCGCCGTAGATGCGGATCGCCATGCGGCTGGTGATGCCGTAACCCTGCAAAAAAATCATGATCTGGCGCATGACGCGGTTTTCCGCCCAGGCTTTGATGAGGTCTTTCGCCAGGTTGGACTTCAAGCCCGGCACTTCGTCCAGGCGCTCCGGGGCGTGGTCGAGGATGTGGAGCGTTTCGTCGCCAAAATAGTCGGCGATTTTCTCCGCCGTGCGCGGGCCGATGCCCTTGACGATGCCGCTACTGAGGTAGTTGATAATGCCGGTGCGGCTGGTGGGCAGAATCGGTTTGACGATTTCGGCGCGGAACTGCATCCCGTAACGCGGGTCGTTGACCCAATCGCCGATGAACTCCACCGCCTCGCCGGGCTGAAGTTCCGGCATCGCGCCGACGACCGTTACCGTGCCGTCGCGGGCGGACAGGTCGGGGCGGCTTTTGTCCGGCAGCAGCCGCAGGACGGTATAACCGTTTTCGTCGTTGTAATAGGTGATGCGTTCAATTGAGCCGGTCAGTGTTTCCATAAAGGCGATTGTAGCAGAAAGCGCGCCGCCGCACACCCGCCGGTAAGTTCGACAAACTTTTCACAAACCTCTCATCCCGCATTCAGATGAGTTGGTTAGAGTACATCCGTATTTTGTCTGTGTTGTAAGGAGATGATCTGTGCTTACAATCGGCCAGCCCGCGCCGGATTTTGAACTGCCGAACCAGGATGGCGAACCGGTTCGGCTAAGCGATTTTCGCGGCCAGAAAGTGGTGATTTTCGCCTTCCCGAAGGCCAATACAGCCGGCTGCAACGCCCAGGCCTGCGGCTTCCGCGACGAGTTCCCAAACATCGAAACGGCTAACGCGGTTGTGCTGGGCATCAGCGCCGACACACCCGCCGAACTGAAAGCCTGGAAACAGGCCAAAAAGCTGCCCTACGATCTGCTGTCGGACACCGAACGCCGTGTCCTGACCGCCTGGGGTGCGTGGGGGGTATCGCTGCTGAATGTAATTAACTTGCCGCTGATGGTGCGCTCCTACTGGGTGATTGACGAAAACGGAATCGTGGCCGATATGCAGGTGGGCGTCAGCCCGACCGGCAGTGTAAATAAGGCGCTGGCGGCCCTCAACCGTGAAGTGAACCGCGCATGACGGAAAACTCGTTTCCCGTTTATCTTCATGGCGGGGGCGCGCGCCCCGGCACGTTCCAGGCTTTTGTGCAGGCGGCGCGGCCAGACGCCGCCCGCCCGGTTGTTTTTCTGTATCTGGCAGGCAGCGAGGATGAACTGCCAGAAACCCACGCCACCTTCCAACTGGACGAGCAGACCTTTCATGCCATCGGCGTATCGGCGGCGTCCCCTGTGGACGCGGCGGTGCTGCGGGCCGTTCAGCCCTCCGGCATTTTCATCGCCGGCGGGCCGACGCCGCTCTACCAAGAAGCATTGTGCGCCGACATGTCCTGGCTGGATTACGCGCGCGAAAGCCGCATCCCGCTGGGCGGCACGTCGGCAGGCGCGGCGGTTTTACCCCGGCAGGCCATCGTGGGCGGCTGGCAGGTGCGGCGCGCCGACCGCCTGACCCAGATGCTCTATCAGGGCGCGGGCGAGGGCTTGGACGAACTCGAAGTGCGGCCAGGACTGGGCGTGGTATCCTTCAGTGTGGATGTCCATGCCAGCCAGTGGGGGACACTCTCCCGCTTACTGCACGCGGTAGATACCGGCGCGGTCGCCGAAGGCTGGGCGATTGACGAAAACACCTTCCTGATCGTCGAAAACGGCCAGATGCGGGTGAGCGGTTGGGGACAGGTGTATCACGTCCGCAAGGGCCGCCGCCTGGACGTGGCGATTTAAGGTGATGGCGCGGTGATCGAATAATGATGGGACGGGCGGGACTTACAACCCGCCCGTTTGTTTGCCCCTACTGTGCCAGCGGTGTATTGTTTTGCGCGGCCTGGATAACACCATAGATCACGAAACGAGTTCTGACATCCATCGAAAGGCCGATCTTTGCGCGAATGTGGCGCGGGGGAATCAAAACCGGCCCCGTGTTTTCCGGGGCAGGCGGTTGATTTGCGGGGATCATGAACAAAAGCGCCGTCTACAGGTCGTGCAGTTCTTCCAGGCTGATGAACCCCTCGCGCAGCGCATGAAGCGCGGCAGCGTTGCGGTCTTTGGCGCCCAGTTTGTTCATGGCCTGCGCCAGCGACTCAATCACCGTCGGCAGCGGAAGCTGTAACACACGGGCGATGTCGGCGTTTTCCAGCCCGGCGGCCACCTGCAACAAAACCTGCCGCTCCTGCTCACTGATTTTGGATTCGGTACCACCGCCGATCAGCCCGCCGACGATGCGTTCCGCCACACCCTGTCCCAGAACAAGCTGCCCCTGCGTGACCTTTTGAATGCTGTCGAGCAGTTCGTTTTCGTCGGCGGATTTGAGGATGTAACCATGCGCCCCGGCGCGCAGCGCCCGCATGATGTACCACTCCTCCTCGCGTCCGGTCAGCACCAGCACTTTGACGTTGGGGGCTTCGGCGCGGACGGAAGGCAGGATGTCCAGCCCGCCCTTGCCGGGCATGTTCAGGTCAAGCAGCAGCACGTCCGGCAGCATCGCCAGCGTTTGTTTAAGCGCGGTTTCGCCTTCCGGCGCTTCGCCCACCACTACATATTCATCGTGCGATTCCAGAAACGAAGCCAGCGTGCGCCGTAAAATGGTGTGGTCGTCCGCCAGCAGGACGCGAATGGCCGGCTTGCGCCGCTGGAGCAGCGCCTGGCCGGACTCGGTAGGGCGGATGTGGGTAGCGGTATCCGGCGTGGGCGGCGCGACGGCTTCCTCCGTCGGGGCGGTCGGCACGGCGGCTTTGAGCGCGTTTGCCAGCGCCTCGCAGCTCTGGAAGCGGCGGACGGGATTTTTCTCCAGCGCCTTGAGGATGACGCGCTCCAGTTCTACCGGCATATCCGGCGCGATCAGGCGCGGCGGCGGCGGCGGTTGTTTGACCTGCTGTAAAAGCAGGGCCGGGATTTCGTCGGCGTCGAAGGGCAGGTGGCCGGTCGCCATTTCGTACAGCACCACCCCCAGGGAGTAAATGTCGGTGCGGTTATCCAGAGTCAAACCCTGTGCCTGCTCCGGCGACAGATACGCCGGCGTGCCGATCACCATGCCGTCCGCCGTCACGCGGGTGGCTTCCTTCGGCAGCGCCAGCCCCAAATCCATAATTTTGATCTGCCCATCGTGCGTCACTTTGATATTGGCCGGTTTGATGTCCCGGTGGATGACCGAACGGCTGTGAGCGTATTGCAGCGCCAGGGCGATCTGCGCCCCCAACTGCACGACCACTTCCGCCGAAGTGGGGACATAATGCGACAGCGGAAAACCCTCGACATACTCAACCACCAGGAAGTTGAGATCATCTTCCTCGGCGATGTCGTAAATCGCCATGATATTGGGATGGTTCAACTGCGCCGCCGCGCTGGCTTCCTGGAAAAAGCGTTTGCGGGTGGCCTCACGCACGTGGGGCAGCAGCACCTTAAGCGCGACCTGCCGCCCCAGGCGGGTATCCACCGCTTTATACACGGTGGCGGTTGAACCATCGCCGAGATGTTCTTGAATCTGGTAGCGGTTGCGTAATTTGCGTCCGATCATTGCCGGTTATCCAGGAGTTTAATCCACGACTTGTAGCATAACATTACGCAAGCCGCAGGACAAGCCGCCCCCGGGTAATCGCTTCAAAAGCATTCGGGTCAACCAACACAGCCGTGATGGAGATCACACCCCCTCTAAATCTCCCCCGAATTCGGGGGCGACTTGGCTGCCGACGGCATTAAGCCCCCGCCCTGAATTCGGCGACCCGAATGGGGATGCACGTCCCCTGAGCGCGAGGAGGTTTGGGGGTGGGGTCAGAAAAGTCCAGAAGCGAACCGGCACTAATAGTTCAGCAGTGTCCACAGATCGCCGGTCAAAAGCTGCTGAAAATCCCCGATTTGTTCGCGCAGGCGTTGGCTGCTTAGCATTTCCGGTCGGGGAACAACGTAATAAAACCCGTCCAATTTTTGGAGCGCAGCTGTGTAACCTAAAAAGTGATTGGACTTAAAAGTGGAGTTAATTCCAAAAATACTGTTCCCGCTTTTCGCCCGCCGGACATCATGCAGAAAAATCGCCACGACCGGAATATCACGCTGCAATAATTTGGACAATAAATGCTTGTCCAGGAATATTTTGTCTATCCTGTCCTTACTGGTGGTTTTGATCGAGCCGACGATCTCGCCGGGATGAATATAGGGTTTTCCAGAAGTGGTTACAGCCTGATTTTGAGAGAACACCACATCCAGTTCATAGGGCATTTCATATCCCGGAAAACCAGGGATGGGTATCCTCACGGTACGGGACTCGGCAGTTAACCCCACTTCCCGAACAATCAGTTTGATGAATGTCTCAAAAAGCTGCCCAATGCGCTTCCTCGCCTGGTTTGAGAGCATAAAAGCATCGCCGATGCAGCCGATAGACTGCTGGATGGTGTAGACGATGCGGTTTAGCTCGCGCTTCTGCAAATATTCCTGCGCGCCGGCCTGGTCTGCGGTTTTCTCTTTGTGCGTCCGAATTTCCGTCAAAAAAGTCATAAAACGGACAAACATGCTGTCGAACAATTTTTATCTTCAATGAACAAAGTCGTATTTACCGGGCGTGTAATCAGACCTTGTTCGTATTGATAAAAGATGTAATAGGGATGGGAGGGCGAGATAACCCGTCGAAGCCGTGACACGGCGATAAAGTCCAGGAAAGCAGCGCCAATGTCTCCAAAATCGTCCAGATTCTTGAAAGCGTCTTTATCCTGGACTCTGGCTTGCAGCCGCAAGAGATCATTGATCGTCAACGAATTGATCTCCGACGCAGGGTGTTTTACAGATCAAAATCAAGCCAGGCCGTTACCGGCTTCTCCTGCACCTGTTCGATCCGCTGCGCTGCCCACCGGCAGTATTCCGGCGAAATATCGCAGCCGCGCCATTTGCGTTTTAGCTGTTCGGCTGCTACAGCGGTCGTACCAGAGCCAAGAAAAGGGTCAACAACAACGTCGCCCGGATTAGAAGAGGCAAGGATGAATTTCCTCACCAGTTCTTCCGGTTTTTGGGTCGGGTGCGGCGTTTTTTCGTTCATCCCGTTGCAGGTGGTTGGGATTTCGATCACGTCACGCGGTTTTGCGCCTCTGGGGTGTGGATGCCAGCGGCGGTTTCCATTTTTGCCGTTTCCATACTGGCTGGTTACGGCCTGGGGATGTTCAGGGTATTTGAGGGTATGGCGGCCATAGGGAATACGAATGTCGTCTATATTAAACGTAAAGGTACTGCTTTTGCGAAAATGCAGGATGCTCTCGTGAGATCGTCCCCAATCGCTGCCCAGGTTGGCTTTATTTTTATAGTGCCAGACCAGCCACCGGCAGCCGGCAAAAAAACGCGAGGCTGGAAACTTCAGATCGGCTAAAATCTCCAAAAATCCACAAATATACAGCGTGCCGCTCGGTTTGAGAATCCGGGCCGCCTGTTCAATCCATAATAACGACCACTCAATGTATTCCTGTTGAGATTCAAAAGTATCCCACTCAGCTTTTTTAATGTTGTACGGGGGGTCGGCAAAAATCAAATCAACAGATTCATCCGGCAAGTTTTTGAGCCATGCAGCGGCATCGCCAACCGAAATCTGACCGTTGGGGTGCGCGTAAAAAAATACCGGCTCTTGCGGGTTTATTTTCGTGATTTCGACCGGAAGATACTCGCCGCGCATAGCATTATTCCCTCGAACAGACGATGATTTCTATTGTACTGTACGCAGCAAAAGAAGGGAAAACCCCTCGCGCCACATGCCTGAGGGCTGAGGCGCGGGTTTTTGTGCGTTAATCCCCCGGCGGCGAGGGTATGCACGCGGCAGGCTGTTCTGCTATGCTGGAAGCATGGACATTCACCAACAGATAGCCGACTTGCAGGCTGCCGTCACCCGCCTGGAAGGCGAGGCCGCGCGCCTGGAAACCGAACTGAACCAGATCGAGCGCGAACTGGACGAGTTCGCCGCGCGGTACGACCGGCTGGTGACGCCCGCCCACGCCAAACTGGAGGCTGCCCGCGCCGCCATCGAAGACCTGGAACGCCGCCGCTACCTGGAACGCATCGCCAACCTACCGCCGGAAGATGAACCGGCGCGCCCGCTCGGTTTTACGCCGGTGGCCGACCAGTACCGCCGCGTATGGGAAGACCCGCGCCCCATCGAACCGCCGCCTCCATCCGGCGACCGCCCGCGCGAGTCTGCCCTGCCGGGCGACCCAGAAACGCGCCTCAAACGCCTGTACCGCGCGCTGGCGCGGCGCTACCATCCTGACCTGGCGACCGGCCCCGCCGACCGTGACTACCGCAACAAACTGATGATGCTGATTAACGAGGCCTACGCCGGGCGCGACCTGGACACCTTGCAGCTGCTGGCCGAACAGCCGGAAGGCGTCAACCCGGACGAGCCGGCAGCCGCCCTGCGCCTGCGCCGGCTGCGGTTGACCCACGATGACCTGGCGCGGCGCATCGAAAATATGCAGGCGGAGCGCGCGCGGCTGGTTCACAGCGACCTAATGCGCCTGAAAACCGAGGATAAACTGGCGCGGCAGCGAGGTCGCGACCTGCTGCGCGAGATGGCCGCCGAACTGGAAGCCGAGTACCAGCAGGCCATGATCGTGCTGCAAAAACTGCGTAGGGGCTAAAACAGGCGTTCCATTCCGCCGCTACTCAAATTGCCCGGCCTGATGTATACTCATCAGGAAATTGAGTTGGGTCACTACCGGGGGAGCATGTGAGATGCGCCTGAGCGTCCTTCAAGATAAATTAGCGAGAGGATTGAGCATCGTCAGCCGGGCGGTCGAAAGCCGGCCCACACTGCCGGTGTTGGGTAACGTCCTGTTGGCGACGGAAGATGCCCGCCTGAAGCTGGCGGCTACCAACCTGGAAATGAGCATCACCACCTGGATCGGCGCCAAGGTCGAACGCGAAGGCGCGATCACGCTGCCCGCTAAAACGCTGGCCGATTTGGTTAACAACCTCTCGCAGGATCGGGTGGATATGACTCTCGACTCATCCACCCAGACGGTCAAAATCCAGTGTGGAGCTACCACCTCCAACATCAAGGGCATAGATGCCAGCGAGTTCCCCATGATCCCCCAGGGCGGCAGGGAAGACGTGGTGCTGCCGGGCAAACTGCTCAAGGAGCTGATTAACCAGTCTGTGTTCGCGGCGGCCAAAGACGATAACCGCCCGATTTTAACCGGCGTTTATACCCAGTTCGACGGCAGCGTGATGACGATGGCGGCGGCGGACGGCTACCGGCTGGCGGTGCGGACGACCGAAATCGAACAGCATTTCCCTCAGCAGGTAGATATGGTCATCCCTGCCCGCGCTTTGAGCGAAATCGCCCGCATCATCGGCGATGAGGACGACATCGTGACCATCAGCCTGCCGGACGAGCGCAACGTCGTACTGTTCCACATGAAACATACCGATGTGGCCGCACAAACCCTGGAAGGCAAATTCCCGGACTTCAGCGCCATCATCCCGCGCAGCTACCAGACCTCTACCGTAATGTATACCACCGACCTGCTGGCGGCCTGCAAACGCGCCGAAATTTTCGCCCGCGACTCGGCCTACAGCGCCAAAATTTATGTCAAACCGGCAGCCGGCCCCGGCGAACCAGGTATCGTGACGGTGGCGGGCATCAGCGCCGAACGCGGCGATAACGAGGGCGTGCTGGATGCCACCGTCGAGGGCGAGCCGCTCAACATTTCTTTCAATATCAAATACCTGATCGAGGCGCTCAACGTCATCCCCGACGAGCGCGTGGTGTTCGAGAGCAACGGCCCCGCCCATGCCGGCGTCATCCGGCCTGACGGCAAGGACGACTTCATCTGCGTGGTGATGCCGATGAGCCTCAACCGCTGACGCGCCCACTTCGTCCGTACACGCTCTGCGCCCCTCGCGCCATACTGCCGAGGGGCGTTTTTTATCCCAAACCGGCCTGGGATAAAAAGCCGCCGCCGGGTTATCCCAACCGCTTCAAACGCCCATATATCCCCATTTAATCCAAGTAAGAGGCTTATTATAAGAAGATGCCTGTAGATAACCTGTCGAAAACATTACCCAAATTGTCGAAAACCTGTAGATAAGTAGAATCGTGTCTGTAGATAACCCCTTGTGTTGTAAGCAGGTTTGGACAGTATTTGAATCCTAAAACGGTCGGTTTCTGTCGAAACTGTCGAAAACCACCCCGGTTATCTACAGGCCGCCTGTCGAAAACTTTTATCCCACCTATCCCGCATTTAACAATTGGCCTGGGATAAAGTTGTGTTATTTAAGCCCCTGACGCCACAGGTTTGGGAAAAGAATCCCACATTACGAAAGCGCATTACAAAGTTTTCGACAGTTTCGACAGCCCCTACTAAAGCTACTATTCTTTAAATATCTCTACATCTGAGGGCATGTGTTTAAAGAGGCCGCCCGGTTTCGTATTATCCCAAATTCCGCTATGCTGGTGAGTATCGGTTGGGTTGTAAAAAATGAGGGAATCGGGATGGAAGGCGTTGAAAAGCGCGTTTTGGTGTTGGAACGGCTGGCGCAGATCAGCCTGGTATTAAATTCGACGCTCAAACTGGAAACACTGCTCGGCCATGTGATGGACGCTGCCGCCGAAATCACCGGGGCGGATGCTGCGTCGGTGCTGCTGTGGATGCCGCAAACGCGCGAATTACGCTTCGCGGCCACCACTACCACACCCGATAACCCGCAGCTGATCGGGCAGACGGTCCCGCTGACGGGCAGCATCGCCGGCGCGGCGCTGCAAAATAACCAGATCGTGCAGGTGGACGATGCCAGCGGCGACCCGCGCCACTACGGCCAGGTTGACCAAGAAAACCGCTTTCAAACGCGCTCGCTGCTGGCCGTACCGCTGGTTTATCAAAACCGCGTGATGGGCGTGCTGGAGATTGTCAACAAACAAGAACTGCCCTGGACGGCAGCAGACCGGGAATATGCCGGCATTCTGGCCGCGCAGGCTGCCGTCGCCATCGAACGCGCGCAGCTGGTGGAGGCCCTGCGGCGCGCCAACCAGGAATTGAGCGAGATTGACCGGCTCAAGAATGATTTTATCGCCATCATCTCGCACGAACTCCGCACGCCGCTGGCGATCATCCTGGGATATGCCAGCTTTTTGCAGGAAGAAGCCGAAGGCGAAATGGGCGAGCTGGTCGGCAAGGTGGTCGCGGGCGCCATGCAGCTCCGCCGCATCATTGAAGACCTGACCAACCTGCGCTACCTGCACCAGAGCGCCGCCGAATTAAAACGCGCGCCCGTGCCGCTGGTGGCGCTGATCGAAGAAGCCGTGACGGATGCTGCCGACATGGCGGCGGCCAAAGGCCATACGCTGGATGTTGTGCCGCCGGAAGCCGATGTGATGGTAAACGTTGACCGGATTCGCATGGTGATGGCGCTGACCAACCTGCTGAACAACGCGGTGCGCTTTACGCCGGAGGGCGGCACAATTCAGGTGCGGACGGAAAACCGCCCCGGCGAAGTATGGGTGCTGGTGACGGACAGCGGAGTTGGCCTGCAAGCCGACCAGCTTGAGCGGGTTTTCGAGCGGTTTTATCAGGTGGAAAATTCTTTAACACGGCATCACGGCGGCATGGGCGTCGGCCTGAGCATCGTGCGGGCGCTGGCCGAGGCGCACGGCGGGCGCGTGTGGGCCAGCAGCCCTGGTCTGGGCGCGGGCGCGACCTTCACCCTGGCGCTGCCGCTGGCGAAGTAAGCATAAATTGAATAAACTCGATTCATACAAATGTTAATTCCCCAAAAAGGAGCTTAACAATGGGCATTTCGTTTACCTGGCTCGGACATTCGGCATTCTCGCTGGATATTGACGGACATGCCGTGCTGTTTGACCCGTTTTTGACGAACAACCCGCTTGGGGCAGCATCGGCCAGTGAGGTGCAAGCGGAGGTTATTTTTCTATCTCACGCGCACGGCGACCACCTGGGTGACACGGTAGACATCGCCAAACGCACCGGCGCGAAGGTCGTTTCCGGCAACGAGATCGCCGTCTGGATGGGCAAACACGGCGTAAAAAACGCGCACGGGCATAACACCGGCGGCAGTTTCGATCATGGTTTTGTGGTCGCTAAATGGACGATTGCCTTTCACAGCTCGTCCTTCCCGGACGGCACATACGGCGGCGACCCCAACGGCTTCGTGCTGACGACCAAACAGAGCGGCAAAAAGCTGTATTTCGCCGGCGATACGGCGCTGTTCAGCGATATGAAGCTGATCGGCGATATGGGGCTGGATGTGGCCTTTTTGCCGATTGGCGACAACTTCACGATGGGGCCGGAGGACTCGCTCCACGCGATTCGGCTGCTGCGCCCCCGGCTGGTGGTACCGATGCACTATAAAACCTGGCCGCTGATTGACCAAGACGCCAGCGCCTGGGCTAACCGTGTGAGCAGCGAAACCGATTCGCAGCCCATCGTGCTTGACCCAGGGCAGACCTACCGGCTGGAATAGGCCGGTTCGCGCTGCGCTGCCGTCAGCAGATGCGCGGCAGCAGTTCCCCGGCGGGCAGGTCTACCACGCGGCGCGCGCCGATGCGCGTGCGCGCCAGCACGATGCCGGGATGTTCCGCAGTGACTTCGCCAATGATGGCTGCCTGAGCGCCGTAGGGGTGGGCGCGCATGGCCTCCAGAACCGCATCGGCGTGTTCCGGCGGCAGGATCGCCACCAGTTTGCCTTCGTTGGCGACGTGCAGCGGGTCAAGCCCCAGCATGTCGCAGGCGCTCTGTACGGCTATATCCACCGGCACGGCAGATTCGTCGAACTCAATGCCGGCGTGTGAGGCCGCCGCCAGCTCGTTCAGCACCGCCGCCAGCCCGCCGCGCGTGGCATCCCGCAGGCAGTGAATGTCCGGCGTGATATTCAGCATGGCCTGTACCAACCCGTGCAGCGGCGCGGTATCGCTGACGATGGGCGCATCGAAGGCCAGCCCTTCCCGCACCGACATAATGGCGATGCCATGATCGCCCATCGTGCCGCTCACCAGCACGCGGTCGCCGGGGCGGGCGCGGTCGGGGGCGATGTGAATACCCGGCGGCACGACGCCGATGCCGGTGGTATTGATGTACAGGCCGTCGCCGTGTCCCCGGTTGACGACTTTGGTGTCCGCCGCGATCATCTGCACCTGGGCGGCGCGGGCGGCGCCGGCAAAAGCCGTCACGATGCGCCCCAGGTCATCCATCGGCAGCCCTTCTTCTAAAATGAATCCGGCGCTGAGGTACAGCGGAGTCGCGCCGCTCATGGCGACATCGTTCACCGTGCCGTAAACGGCCAGTTCCCCGATGCTGCCGCCGGGGAAAAACAGCGGGTGAATGACGAAGGAGTCCGTACTGATCGCAAGGCGCGGCGCGCCCCCGGCGGTGTCCAGGCCAAACAGCGTCGAGTCGCCGAACTGCGCCAGCAGGTCGTTGTTCAGCAGCGGCGCGAACAGGTGTTGGATCAGATCGGCCATCATTTTGCCGCCGCTGCCATGCCCCAGCACGACGGTCGGGTAGTTCCGCAGCGGCGCGGGGCATGTCCAGCCGGTCAGGTTCAGGGTGTTGTCATCACGCATAAAAATATGTTCCTAACTTATTGCCCATCACCGCGCCCGCTCGAAGCGCCCGTAGCGGTAATAAGCCGCGCAGGCCCCTTCCGACGAAACCATCGTCGCACCCAACGGCGTCTGGGGCGTACATTCCTTGCCGAAAGCCGGGCAGTCCACCGGCTTGCGGATGCCCTTGAGAATCTGCCCGCTGATACACACCGACGACTCCTGCGTTTCGATGGCCGCCACGTCGGGGAAGCGCCGCTCGGCGTCGTAAGCCAGGTACTCGTCGCGCAGGCGGTAGCCGCTCATCGGGATCACGCCGATGCCGCGCCATTTGCGGTCGCACAGTTCAAACACCTGGCTCACCAACTGCTGGCCGGGGACGTTGCCCTCGCGCGTGACGGCGCGAGTATAGGCGTTTTCGACCTCGGCGCGCCCCTCCTCAAGCTGGCGCACAACCATTAGGATGCCGCGCACCAGGTCTACCGGCTCGAAGCCGGTGACAACCATCGGCACGCGGTAGCGGGCGACAAGCTGTTCGTATTCCCAGTAGCCCATCACGGCGTTCACATGCCCCGGCGCAAGGAAGGCGTCCACCTGCACATCGTCGGATTCCAGCAGCGCCGCCAGCACCGGCGGCACGGTGACGTGCGATACCAGCACCGAATAGTTGTTGATGCCCTGGCGTTTGGCCTGGAAAACCGACATGGCGTTGGCCGGGGCGGTGGTTTCAAAGCCGACGGCGAAAAAGACAACTTCGCGCTCTGGGTTGTCCTGGGCGATTTTGAGCGCGTCCAGCGGCGAATAGACGATTCGCACGTCGCCGCCCTGCGCTTTGACGCTGAACAGGTCGCGGGACGAACCCGGCACGCGCAGCATATCGCCGTAAGAGGTGAGGATGACATTGGGGCGGGAGGCAATCGCTACCGCTTTGTCCACCAGTTCCAGCGGCGTCACGCACACCGGGCAGCCGGGGCCGTGAATCAAGGTGATCTGGGGCGGCAGCAGTGTATCCAGCCCGCTTTTAAGGATACTGTGCGTCTGCCCGCCGCAGACTTCCATCATCGTCCAGGGGCGCGTGACGGTGCGCGCTACTTCGTCCAGCAGCCGCCGGGTTATTTCGCCATCGCGGTATTCGTCCAGATATTTCATCGCCTATGCCTTTTATTAAACCATTCCCCTCTCCCTGCCCCTTCCCCAAATCTTGGAGAGGGGTAAAACGGATCATAACGAGCTTCTCAGTCCCCTCTCCATTTTGTGGCGACCCGAATGGGGACGAATATCCCCTGAGGGGAGGGGATTTAGGGGTAGGGAAAGCTCAGAACGGAACGAGCACTCAATATGGTTAACGACTGCCAAATCCGATGGCCGCCTGTCCAAGCGCCAGGCCGCCGTCATTGGGCGGCACCAGCCGGTGCGTATAAACTCTCAAACCGGCCTGGCACAGCAGCGGCAGGGTTTTGCCCAACAGCGTCACGTTCTGGAATACGCCGCCGCTGAGCGCCACTTCGTCCAGGCCATACCGCTCCGACAGGCGCAGGCAGGCATCCCGTATCATCCGCGCCGCGCCGTTATGAAAACGCGCCGCGATCGCCGCCGGTGATACACCCGCCCGGTAATCTGCGACGATCTGCCGCAGCGCGTCCGCCGGGTTAATCACATCCGCCGTATCAAAATCATACGCGCCGCTTTCCGCCGGGTCAACCACTGCTTCCAGTTCGATGGCGGCCTGGCCTTCGTAAGTGACGGCCTGGCAGATGCCGGCCAGCGCCGAAACCGCGTCGAACAGCCGCCCCATGCTGCTGGTGAGCGGCGTATTCAACCCGGCGGCCACCTGTTTATGGATGATGTCCCGCTCGACTGGCGGCAGCGCCCGCAGCGGCGGCAGGTCATCGTCCGGCGCAAGCCCGCAGGCCAGCAGATAAGCCAGGGCGATACGCGCCGGTTTGCGCGTGGCGGCGTCGCCGCCGGGCAGCGGCAGCGGCTTCAGGTGCGCGGCCCGCTCGAAGCCCCGGTAATCGGCGATCAGAAATTCGCCGCCCCAGATCGTGCCGTCGGTGCCGTAGCCGGTGCCGTCAAAACACACGCCGATCACCGGGCGGTCGCCGGGATGGCGATTTTCCGCCATGCAGGCGGCGATATGCGCGTGATGGTGCTGGACGGCCAGCCGGGGCAGCCCTTCAGCTTCGGCGCGGGTTTGCGCGTAGCGGGTGGACAGGTAATCCGGGTGTTGGTCATGGATGATCTGCTGCGGCTGGATGCGGAACAGGCGCTCGAAATGTGTGATGCCCTGCTCGAACGACAGCGCCGTTTCGTAATTTTCCAGATCGCCGATGTGGTGGCTCATGAAAGCATACGAGTCGCGCGTGACGCAGAAGGTGTTTTTGAGTTCCGCGCCGACCGCCAGCATGGGCGGCATATCGAACGGCAGCCGCACCGGGTAGGGCGCATAGCCCCGCGAGCGGCGCACCGGCAGTTCTTCATCGTTGAACACGCGCATCACCGAATCGTCGGTGCGGATGTGGATGCTGCGGTCGTGCATCAGGAAGGCGTCGGCCAGCGCGGGCAGCCGGGCGCGGGCTTCGGCGTTATCGGTCACAATCGGTTCTTCGGACAGGTTGCCGCTGGTCATCACCAGCGGGGGCATTCCATCCTCGAACAACAGGACATGCAGCGGCGTATAGGGCAGCATCACGCCCAGGACGGCCTGCCCCGGCGCGACCTCCGCCGCGACGGCTGCGGCCTCCGGGCGGCGGCGCAGCAGCACGATGGGTGCGGCAGGCGAAGTCAGCATACGCGCTTCGACTTCCGAAACCAGGCAGTGGCGCTTGACCATCTCCAGATCGGCCATCATCAGCGCGAAGGGTTTGGCGACCCGCCCCTTGCGGCGGCGCAGTTCGGTGACGGCGGCGGCGTTGGTGGCGTCGCAGGCCAGATGAAAACCGCCCAACCCCTTGATCGCCAGGATTTTCCCAGCGCGCAGCGTGTCCACTGCCTGCCGGATGGCCGCATCCCCGCGCGCGGTTGTGCCGCCGCCGTCCTCCAGCCACACCTGCGGCCCGCAGTCCGGGCAGGCCACCGGCTGGGCATGAAAGCGGCGGTCGGCGGGGTCATGATATTCGGCCTCGCAGGCGGCGCACAGCGCAAAATCCGCCATCGTCGTCAGCGGGCGGTCGTAGGGGATGTCCGTGATGATGGTGAAACGCGGCCCACAGTTGGTACAGTTGATGAACGGGTAGCGGCAGCGGCGGTCGGCGGGGTCGAGCAGTTCGTGCCGGCAGTCCGCGCACAGGGCGATGTCCGGCGAAATCGGCTGGAACGCGCCCTGTTGAGCTTCGCTGTAACGAATCTCAAACGCGGCGTGGTATTCGGGCGGGCTGTCGGCGGCGGTCAGGCTGTCAATGCGCGCCAGCGGCGGGGCCTGGGCCGTCAGCGCATCCAGGAAGGCTTGCAGCGACTCCGGCTCGCCCTCGGCGCGGATGTCCACGCCTGCCGACGTGTTCCGCACCCAGCCGACCAGCCCGTGCTGCCGGGCCAGTTTGTAGACAAAGGGGCGGAAACCCACCCCCTGTACCACGCCGGTAATGTGAATCGTTTTGCCGATCATCGCTGCAAGTTCTGCCGGGGCGCGCCGGCACGCCCCTACTTGCTTTTGTAGCCGGCGACCTGCTGGTAAAGCCAGTCCGTCCAGGCGTCCAATCCTTCGCCGGTGGCGCAGGAAACCGGGAAGGTCGTCAGCCCCGGATTGAGGATTTCGACGCCTTTGACGAAATAATCCATGTTGAACTTGATGTAGGGCAGCAGGTCAATCTTGTTGATGATGAGCGCGTCCACGCCCCGGTACATGGGCGGGTATTTGTAGGGTTTGTCGTCGCCTTCTGGCACGCTGGCGATCAGCACGCTGAGGTGCGTCCCCAGTTTGAAGCCGGCGGGACAGATCAGGTTGCCGACGTTTTCGACCACCAGCAGGTCAATCTCGTCCAGGCGCAGAGTGTGCAGCGCGCCGGACAGCATCACCGCGTCCAGGTGGCAGTTGCCGCCGGTGTTGATCTGAACCGACTGCATCCCGGCGGCGGCGGCGCGGTCGGCGTCAATGGTGGTTTCGATGTCGCCGTCCACCATGCCGATACGCAGCCGGTCTTTAAGCCGCTCCTGCGTGGCGACGATGGTGCTGGTTTTGCCCGCGCCAGGTGAGGACATGATGTTGACCGCGAAGACGCCGGCTTCGTCCAGGATACGCCGGTTCTGGTCTGCAAGCTGGTCGTTGGCCGATAAAATCTGCTCGACAACCGCTACCTGTTTAACTGTCATTGATGTCCATCTCCTTTACTGCGCTCCCATTATAACGCGCCGGGGGCGGTTTTTGTGATGATAAACATCATACTTTTACGTCGCGGTTGTCATAGGCGGTCAGCGGCGGGGGCGGCTTTCGCGGCGCAGGGCTTCCACTTCTTCACGCATGTAACCGTGCGGATACAGGCGGCGGCGCGGCGGAATCCGCCGGGGCGAACGGGGCGCAAACACGAGCGCGGTGATAAAGGCCAGTCCCAGATATTTGACCATTCTCATTGTCGTCAGCCTTCTCTATACGAACGGCCACCCCTATTGTAAACTGCCGCCGTTTTGAGAAAGCCCCCAATAATGCGGGAAGCGGCTTAAACCGCCCGGAAGCGCAGCACGTCCTCGTCCTGGCGGCGCACCTTGCCGCGCCGCTCCAGGTAGTCCAGGTGCGCCAGCGTTTCCGCCAGGGCGAAGCGCCACTCGTGCGGGGAAAATACGCTGCTGTCAAAGACCCGGCGGGCGGTTTCATAAACCGTCGCGCCGCTCCCGACGGCGGCCAGCATGTGCGCCAGCCGCATTTCGTGGTGCGCCAGCAGTTCATCCACCCGTCCCACCCAATCGGTGATGAGCGACTTGTGTCCCGGCAGCGCCAGCCGCACGTCTAATCGTTTGAGGTCGCGCAGCGAGGTTAAAAAGCGCCCCAGCGGGTCAGGGTCGCCCTCCGGCCAGACGCCGATATTGGGCGTGATTTTCATCAGCACATGGTCGCCGCACAGCAGCAGATGCTCGTCGGGGTCATAAAAAAGAAGCTGGCCGTCGCTGTGGCCGGGCGCATGAACGAGCGTAAAACGCCGCCGCCCGATCTGCAATTCGCCGCCGGGCTGGAGCGTTTCCAACCGCGCCGGGTGCGGCAGCGTCATCTCGGCAGTGCCGTAAAAACTGTGCGCCGCCACGCCTGCGGCATCTGGGGGCAGTCCCAGGCGTGTCAGATAGGCGTCGAACCCGTCTGCCATCTGCCCCTCCAGCCAGACCGAACGGGCGAAGGCCGCCTCGCGCTCCGAAAGGTAAACCGGCAGCGGCTCGCCGGCCTGCTCCTGAAGCCACCCGGCCAGGCCGAAGTGATCGGGGTGGGCGTGCGTCAGCACGATCTGGCGCAGCTCGCCCGGCCTGAAGCCCAGCGACGTGAAAGCCGCGTCCCAGGCGGCGCGCGCTTCCGGCGTGTTCAGCCCCGTATCCACCACTGTCCAGCCGTCCGCGCCGCGAATCAGATACACATTGACGCGGTTGAGCGCGAAAGGCAGCGGCAGATGCACCTGGTAAATATCGTCGGCTACCGGCACAAGGGTATGGGACATCGGGCATTCGCTTTCTACTGGTTAACGAGAGGCATTTTTCCCAGTGTACGGCGCGCGCGCGATTCGGACAATGGAGGAGTTGACTTTGAGTAAGGGGAACTCCATACCGGGCGTTGTTTCCTCTCGGTTGATTTCCCGCATCGAGTTTAATTTCCCCTTAGAAACGCCCCCGATGGTTGACGGCGGCGTTGTCTGTTCGTATAATTCTGCCCTAAAATCTCATAAAAACTATAAAAAACGAGAAAATCTCCATGAACGATTCGCCAGAGCAGAATCTCTCGGTAGGCCGCAATCTCAAAATCGGCCTGTTTCACCTGGGTTCCGGCATGGCCGATGTCATCAGCACCGGCGTGTGGAATCGCGTCATGATTAGCGACCTGGGCTTTAGCGCCACACCCATCGGGCTGCTGGTCAGCCTGCGCTACTTCCTGGCGCCGCTGGGTGTGTGGGCCGGGCGCATGTCCGACCGGCATCAAATCGGCGGCTACCGGCGGCTGTTCTGGGTGTGGCTGGGGCGCGCCATGATGGCCGTCAGCATCGCTCTGCTGGGGCTGATGACGGCGCACATCGCGCGCGGCGGAGATGCCACACCGGCGGTTTGGCTGGGCATCACGGCGGCGCTGCTGCTGTTCAGCCTGGGCAATGCCTTTTCCGGCAGCACCTTTCTGGCGCTCATTTACGACCGCGCCGCGCCGGGCCAGCGCGGGCGGGCGGTCGGCATCGTGTGGACGTTTTTGCTGCTGGGGTTCACGGTCGGCGGCGTGTTATTCGGCCTGCTGCTGCCCTCGGACGGGGAAGGCGGCACGCCCGGCCTGGACTTTTCGCCGGAGACGCTGCAAAACCTGTTTCTGATCGGCGCGCTGGTGATGGGCAGCCTGTGGCTCTTTTCGGTGCTGGGGGAAGAACGGCGCGCATCCCGTCCGCAGAATGCCGCCGAAGCGCCGCCGTCGTCTTTGAAGGATGACCTTAAGCTGGCCTGGAACAATTCTCAGACGCGCTTCTTCTTCTGGTATCTGGCGCTTTCGATGATTTTCGCCTTTTCGCAAGACCTGATTTTAGAGCCGTTCGCCGGGGACGTGTTCGGCATGGAGGCCCGCATGACGACACGCTTTGCGGCCTATTGGGGCAGTATGGCGATCCTGGGGACGCTGGTTTTCCTGTGGCTGTCGCGCCGTTACAAACGCCTGACCAATACCGTCATGTCGTGTATCGGCGTGGGCGTGCTGGTGGTTACATTCGTCCTGTTCGCGGTTTCGTCGCTGGCGGGGGTGCGCGGGTTGGTGACGCCGGGGCTGATTTTACTCGGCATCGGCCTGGGGGTATGGAACGTCGGCACGCTGGGGTTGATGATGGAGATGAGTCCCTTTGGGCGCGCCGGCACGTTTCTGGGCTTCTGGACGCTGGTGGTGACGCTGGCGCGCGGAATCGGCGTGTCGGGCGGCGGAATCGCCCGTGATGTGGCGCTGGCGGTATTGGGAACTGATCACGCGCCGGCTTATGGCATGGTCTTTTTACTGGGCGCGGCGGGGCTGGGCGCGGCGCTGTGGGCTTTAAGCCATGTGAATGCCGGCGCCTTCCAGACCGAAGCGGGCGAGTCCGAATCCGGCGCGGAGCAGGTTTTCGCCGGCGCGCTGGATTAAAACGCGCGATAACGATTCGCAGCGGCCAACCACCGGTTGGCCGCTTTTGATTCACCGTAAGTGTGTTACAATAAAATGTAATGTATAGCAGGAAATCGAAGATGGCAGCAGTTATCCTCAAAGGGTTTATCACCGAGGCGTGATGGTTCACGCTCCATACGTAATTAGGCTTCGCTTTTTATGACTTCAACCCGAACCCTGACCAACCGCCAGATCGCGCGCGCCGCCCTGGTGGTGCTGTTAGGATTCCTCGCCAGCGGCGCGCTGGGCCTGCTGCGCCTGCTGATCGTCTCCCGCCAGTTCGGGACGAGTGACGCGCTGGACGCTTTTTATGCCGCCCAGCAAATCCCGGAGCTGATTTTTACGCTGGTGGCGGGCGGCGCGCTGGGGTCGTCGTTCATCCCCATTTATGCCCGCCAGCGCGAGCAGGACGAAGTCCAGGCGTGGCGGCTGGCGAGCGCCGTCATGACGCTGGTGGCGCTGGCGGCGGCGCTGCTGGGCGCGCTGGTGACGCTGGCCGCGCCCTGGCTGGTGAGCAGCGTGCTGCTGCGCGGCGCTTCGGCGGAGTCGCAGGCACTGACCGCCGACCTGACGCGCCTGATGATGGTGACGCCCTTCATCTTCAGCATCAGCGGCCTGGTGATGGGCATTCTGCAATCGCACGGCCTGTTCCTGCTGCCGTCGCTCGCCATCAGCATGAACAATATCGGCATCATGATCGGTGCGCTGCTGCTCGCCCCGGCGCTGCCCCCGGCTTCGGGCGTGGCCCAGGTGAGCGGCGCGAACATCTACGGGCTGGCCTACGGCGCGGTGTTGAGCGCACTGCTGCATCTGCTGGTGCAGATTCCCGGCCTGATGCGGATTCGCGCGCGCCTGCGCCCGCTGCCCGACCCGCGCCTGCCGGGCGTGATGCGTGTGCTGGCGCTGATGGGGCCGCGCGTGCTGGGGTTGGCGGTGGTGCAGGTGAATTTTTTCGTGAATATCATGCTCACCGCGCCGATGGCCGAAGGCAGTTATACGGCGCTGCGGACGGCCTTCACGCTGATGTTTTTCGCGCTGGGCATCATCGCGCAGAGCGTCGGCTCGGCGGTGTTCCCCACGCTGTCGGCGCTGGCCGCCCAGGGCGATCACGCCGGTTTTGTCAGCCGGCTGTCCGCCGTCGTGCGCGGCGTGTTATTCCTGTCGTTCCCGGCTATGATCGGGCTGATCGTGCTGGGCAAACCGCTGGTCGGGCTGTTCCAGGGCGGCGAATGGACGGAAACCAGCACCGGCGCAGCGGCCTGGGCGCTCGGTTTTTACGCGGTCGGGCTGGCCGGCTTCAGCCTGCTGGAAGTGCTGTCGCGGGCATTTTATGCGCTGGCCGATACCTGGACGCCGGTCAAAATCGGCATGGCCGCGATGGTATCGAATATCGTCCTCAGCCTGATTTTTATCCGTTTCATCGGCGACCCGGACAGCCTGATTAACGGCGCATTCGGCGGGCTGGCGCTGGCGAACGCCTTGACGACGCTGGTCGAGGCGCTGGCGCTGTGGTGGCTGCTGCGGCGGCGTCTGGGCGGCATGGGCAGCCGGCATATCCTGGACGGCGCGGCGCGGGCGCTGGCCGCTGCGCTGGTTATGGGCGCGGCGCTGTACGGCCTGGCGCGCTGGATGGACGGCGCGCATCCGCTGGTTGTGCTGGTCGCCGGCGGTGTGGTCGGCGGGGCGGTGTTCTTCGGGCTGTGCCTGCTGCTGGGGCTGGAAGAAGCGCGCCGCCTGCCCCGGATGCTGCTGCGGCGCGGGCGCGGTTAATCCCTGGCGAACCTGAGTGGAGGCTGCGGTGTAGATTCCTTAAGTTGGATGGAAAGGAATCTACCAATGAAACGCGCGTTTCTATTGTTTATGGTATCGCTGGCGCTGGTTTTTGTTCTGCCGGTTCAGGCATCGGGCGACCAACCCCTGGCGGGCTGCGCCGTCAGCGAACTGACGGACGAGCGCCCCCCTGAAGATTTTATCGCCTCCTGGTCGCGGCAGTGGTTTCGCAGCGCGGACGGCCAGCTCTGGGCGGACTCTGGCCGCCGTTATGCAGATGGCGTTAAGGTCGGCTGGCGCAAGCCGCCGGGGACGGCGCTGGAAGTGAGCGGGCGGCGGCTGGACGGCGATGCGCCGCCGCTGGAAGCCTGGATACCGGAAGGTTATCCCGGCGCGTTCCAGTCCAGCGGGTTGTATTTCCCCACCGGCGGCTGCTGGGAAATCACCGCGCGGGCGGGCGACAGCACCCTGACATTCGTTAACTTTGTGTACCCGAAAGCCTTCGCGCCGCCCGGCACGGCAGTGGCGGTGCAGTGTAATAATCTGCGGCAGGTGGCGCGCAGCAGCGCGCTGATTTTCGTCGGCCAGGCGGAGGGGGATTACCCGGTCGCCGGGGGCGATTTTAGCTGGCAGACGGTGCGGGTCGAAACGCCCATTCGCGGCACGATCCAGGCCGGCGAACGCCTGGAAGTCCTGCGCGACGTTCGTTACGATACGCCGCTGGAATACGGGCAGACCTACCTGCTTTTTTTGTGGTCGCGGCCAGGGTATCATCTACAGGCTTTATGCCCGCTCGTGATGGTGGACGACACGCAGTTAATCGTTGCGGACGAGTTCGTCGCGGACGGCTGGAGCGCGTTCGCCACCGGCCAATCTCTTGAAGAAGCCATCGAGCGAATCAAAGAATCGTTATCCCAGGGGACAGGATGAACATCAAAACGCACA
This sequence comes from Chloroflexota bacterium, assembly GCA_014338005.1. GTDB lineage: Bacteria > Chloroflexota > Anaerolineae > Aggregatilineales > Phototrophicaceae > CFX2. Next base: position 51,722 of record QUBZ01000008.1, read on the forward strand.
GGTTCCAGATCGGGGCGTTTGAGGCGCTGGTGATACAGGACGGCAGCAGGCCCGGCTCGCTGGAGGCAGTGATAAAACGTTACCCGGATGTCCCGCGCGCAGCCCTGGAAAACGCGGCGCAAACGCTGGGGCTGGATTGGGACGCCATCGAGCTTTCGCGCAATATCCTGCTGCTGGATACCGGGGCGCAGCGCGTCCTGGTGGATACCGGCGAGGGTATAGGGGACGGCCAGCTAACAGAGGCGCTGCCCGCCGCCGGGATTTCGCCGGAAAGGGTGAGTATCGTAATCCTCACACACGGACACGGCGACCACATCGGCGGCATTACGAACGCTGAAGGCCGGCTGCTGTACCCCAATGCCCGCTACGTGATGTGGAAAACAGAATGGGATTTTATGCTCGAACTGGCGCAGCAGGTCGAAGACCCGGACTATGCCGCTTTCATCCGGCGCAATCTGCTGCCCATCCAGGATCGTTTAACCCTGATCGAAAGTGATACCGACATCCAGCCCGGCATCCGCGCTTTCGCCGCGCCGGGGCATACGGTCGGCCATATGGCGCTGCTGATCGAATCCGGCGGTCAACGTCTGCTGCACATCGTGGATGCGGCGCACCATCCGGCGCAGATCACCTATACCGACTGGTCGCCGCGCTTCGACCGCCAGCCGGAACTCGCCCGCGTCACCCGCCGCGCCCTCATCGAACGCGCCCTGAGCGAAAATCTGCCGGTGATGGCCTATCACTTCCCGTTTCCCGGCCTGGGGCGCGTGGCGCAGCGCGGCCAGATGGCCGTCTGGGAAGCCGGCACACCCTAAGCCCGCCCGACTCTTAATGGATGCTCATCATCCCTGCTTGATTCGCGGCCTTGAATTCGGTATGGTGGGGGCGACGATGGTGGAAAGGAGTGTATGGTGAGCCTGCGTTTTATTGTTATTGGATTGATCGTGCTGGCAGGGCTGGCGCTGCCGTTCGCAGCGGCGGCGCAGGAGACGGCAGCCGTCGCGGTGAGCAGCGGCGATGTTGAAGTGATGAGCGGCGGCCAGGCCTATGTTTCGTATCTGGCCGCGCCGGCCGATGGCGGGCCGTATCCGGCTGTGGTGCTGATTCACTCGTTTAACGGGCTGGAAGAAGGCTACCGCACCATGACCGATTTACTGGCTGCCGAGGGATTCGTCGTACTGGCGGTCGGCTGGCAGACCTTCGAGCGCAGCCCCAGCGATGCGGTCGTGCGGCAGCTTCTCGATGACAGTGCGGCCTTCCTGTCCGCCCGCCCGGATGTGGACGCAGCGCGCATCGGTTTAACCGGCTTCTGCGCCGGTGGGCGTTATACCATGCTGTTACTGCCGCAGATGGACGTTTTTGCCGCCGGGGTGGCCTGGTACGGCTTCCCTTATTCCGGCGACACTCAGGCGGCCAATCTGGCTGCCGACCTGGACGCGCCCATGCTGATGATTCACGGGACGAACGACCAGCCCAGCCCGATTGGCGATATTTACCGCTATGCCGGGGCGCTGGCCGACGCCGGGGCGTATTTCGAGCTGAAGGTTTACCAGGGCGAACCGCATGGGTTTATGCTGTCCAACGGCCAGCTTCGTGAAGATGAAATCGCGCGCGATGCGTTTGATGAAATGGTGAGGTTCTTCCGCCGCAAGCTGTAACCTTACCGTCATCGCTAGTCCCCACCAGGGCTATCGCATGAAGATACTTCGTCTCAATAAGTGGGCTTTCGCCTTTTGACCCCACCCCCAAACCCCCTCGCGCTCAAGGGACATACGTCCCCATTCGGCTCGCCATTGCATAGAGAGGGGGGTTAAAAAGACTCTTACTCCCCCTTTCTGCGTGTGCGGCGACCGGAGGAAGTCTCTTTAGAGAGGAAAGGGGCTGAGGGGATAGGGGTTAACGTGGCGCGAAATTACAGTTTGAAGCGATTACCCTGCCGCCTCATCCCCACTTTTTGACCAGTTTGATGTAATCGTAGGCTTCGCTCAGGCGTTTAAAACGCGCTTCGGCTTCAGCTTTGGGCAGGTGGCTCACGTCCGGGTGAACTTCAAATGCCAGCCGACGAAAAGCGGCCTTCACATCCTCGCGCCGGGCGTCCGGCGGCAGGCCCAGCAGAGCGTAGCTGGCCTCCAGGCGGGTCGGCGGCGGGGCAAACGCCGGCTGGCCGCGTTCCGGTGGGGGCGGCGGGCCGCCATTAGGGGTGCTGTGGGCGGCAGGCGGGCGAAAACCGGCGCTGCAGGGCGCGGCTTCCGGCTCAAAATCGGCCAGCAGCCAGTAGCCCTTCACCGGGCCGTATTTGACCGTATGGCGGAAGTGCCGCAGATTCTCAACTTTTACCTCCGGGCCGCTGCGGGCTTCCACTTCGGTACGGCTGACCGGAGCGAAGCTCACCAGCCGCAGGGCAGGCGTATCGTCCGGCTTGAGGAAATACGCATACAGGCGGTCGCGGCTGAGGGCGTGAACGGCCAGATACCAGCGGTCGGCGGGGACGTGCTGGCCGGGGCGCGGCAGCAGGCGCGCATCCACCAGAAACAGGGTGTTGATGCCCGCGCCGGTGGCCTGCTCGACAATACGTTTGAGCCTGGATGGTTTCAGCGGTTCGTCTATCAGGTGAATGTGGACAACGATGCCGGCCCAGGTTAACACCGTCACATCGGGCGAACGCGCCAGGTCCCCGGCGGTGGTCATCGGGGTGATAGTGCATCGCTGAACGTTCACCAGTTGGACGAGCTGCGCGCGCAGCCAGTGTTGAACGGTCGTTTTCAAGGCGTTTTTCCGCTAAAAACCAGCCAGATTAACGATAAACCCAGTCCCGACAAGCCGCCCGCCAGCGCCCAGGCCGGCGCGCGTTCCAGCATCGCCAGCATCAGCCCCGGCGGAAAGTCGAGAAACACGTGCGCGTGCAGGGCATTTTTGAAAAACATAAATCCGGCGGCGGCGATACTCGCCCCCAGACCGATCAAAATCCCCAGCAGCGCCGCCAACAGGGGCGCGTAAATACGCGGGAAATCCTGCCCCCCCAGTTTATCCAGCGCGAGAAAAAGGTTCAAGAGCGCCGACAGCCCCAGGCCGAGCAGGGACACCGGCCAGACGGCGGTATCCTCCAGGCTCAACCACAGCAGCGCCAGCAGGCCGAACGGCAGCGCGACCAGCCGGGCGCGGCGTCCGGGGCGGGGCAGACGTAACATCAGGCCGGCTCGAAGTGGAAGATATGCACGCCATACGGCCACAGGTCTACATACAGGCCGATGTTTTCGATCAACTCGCCCTTCCGCAGAAAACGCCCGCCGTTGAGTACATCGTTTAAATGCCAGTTGGCAGGCGCGATTTCCGGCCAGGCGGCCAGGTTGATATGCCCCTGCGACTGCTGATCGCTCAGGTTGATGACGATCAGCCGGTGATCGCCTGCGTGACGCCAGCCGTAGGCGATTAGGTTTTCGTGCGTGTGGTTATCTTTGGCTTTTGTCACCGGCAGCAGCCGCCATTCGCCGTGCTGGTAAATGGGGTGGCGGGTTTCGGCCAGCACCTTCAGGTGAAATGCTTTGAGGTCGGCATTAGGCGGTTCGTAAGGCTGGCGGCCAATCTGCACCGGCAGTTTAACGCGCCGCCCGACGAGCTGGCCGTCGTGGATGAGCGTCGCGCCGGGCAGCGTGCAGATGAGCGCCGTCGCCGGGCGCTGCCGCTGCAAACCCAGTGCTTCGGCGGCGCGCTGTTCGTCGTGGTTTTCGATAAAACGCACCTGCTGCCGCTGGAACGGCAGCACCGCCGTCAGATGATCGCGCAGGTCTTTGATCTTGCCGTCTATGATGCGGTCGTACAGGCGTTTGTCGTAAGTGAAGTCGAAGCCCATTTGCAGCAGGCGGGCTTCCATATCCCAGTACACTTCGGCGATGAAACAAAAATCGGGGAACGCTTCCTTCACCTGGGGGATGACCTCCTCCCAGAACTCGCGCGTCGGGGCGGCGCCGATATAGTTCTGCCAGGTGCGGGCGAAGATGTTGTTGACCAGCAGCATCGCCATGTCGCAGCGCACGCCGTCGCACTGGTCGGCGATGTCCAGCAGAGTCGCCAGCATGGCCTGGCGCGCGCCAGGATGAAATACGTTGATCTGGGCCGTATCCACCCAGCCGGGGAAATACGGGTCGCGGCCATGCGCCACGATGATCGTTCGCCCGGTGGCATCGCGGGCGGAGAAAAAGTTATTCGGCTGTTTTTCCATGTCGCGCGGGGTGCCGAGCAGCAGGTAATCCGGGTGGGTTCGCACCCAGGCATGGTCGGAGGCGACATGATTCGGCACGTAGTCCAGCACCAGACGCAGGCCGCGTTCGTGCAGGCGCTTGCGGAAGGCCGCCAGGCCGCGCCGCCCGCCCAGGTTTTCGTCCACCTGGTACGAACCGATGGCGTAGGCCGAGCCGATGATGTCGTCATAGGTCAGGTCGGGCAGGGCGGGTTTGTACTGCGCGGCGTATTTGAGGGCGCTGGCGCGGGCTGCCGCGCTGCGCGTCCACACGCCCATCAGCCAGATGGCGTCCATGCCGTAGCCGGCCAGTTCATCGAGGATTTTATCCGGCACGTTTTCCAGCGTCACCGGCCAGTTGTAATCGCGGCTGAGGGAGTCCAGCCAGACCCAGGTGTTAATCTCGTAAATAAACGGCTTGAGCGGCCAGGGAGTCACGGCATCTCCTATTTTCAGGCAGGTTCAACCGACAGCATAATTGTATTGTGCGCTGGCGGGCGCAGTTGGTTCACTGGTGTGATGACAACCTTACCACAAGTTTGGATAATTACGATAGTTTCTAAAAAATCCTGACCCAGGAGACAGGCGGAAATCATGGCCGATTTTTATATCCCTTCAACCGACAGCGCGCAGGTGGAAATGCTGCCGGGCGTCTACCGGCGCACGATGGGGACGACCGACGAGGCGATGTTATGCGAGTTTTTCCTCAAGCGCGAGGCGGTCGTGCCGCCGCACAGCCATCTCAACGACCAGGTGGGATATGTAGTATTTGGCCGGGTGGAGTTCCGCATCGGGGAAGAAAGGCGCATTTGCCTGCCGGGCGACAGCTACGCCATCCCCGGCGGCATCACGCACAGCGCGCGGGCACTGGTGGATTCGCTGCTGATTGACGTGTTTTCGCCGCCGCGCGACGATTACCGCACCGAGGCGCGTTAAAGCGCCGCTTTTCCGCTGCCGCGCGGCTGGGCTATAATGAGCGGGGTTTTTATCTTTTCAGCCGGCGCGGGCGGCATCATAATCATATGGCCTTTGTGAAGGTATTACTTCTGGCAGGGCTGGCGCTGATTCTGGCCGGGCATCCGGCCACAGCCCAGGAAACACCCCTGGAAACCACCGCACACCGGGCGGCGGTGGTGTACGCCGGGCCGGGCGACAGCTACCGGCAGCTTGCCGTGCTGCGCCCCGGTAATGCCGTCCAGATCATCGAGCGCAACAGCGTCGGCAACTGGCTGCACGTCCGCCAGGAAGACCGCAACGGCTTCGTTAAACTGGACGGCTGGGTGATGATAGGGTATCTGAACATTCCGGCGGCGCTGCGTTTGAGCCGGCTGGCGGCCAATACCGAACTGGCGGACGCCGACCCCTCTGCCGTCAACAGCCGTTCGCTGGCGGCGCTGTACGCCGCGCCGGTCATCTCGCCCATCAGCGAGGCCATGCGCGGGGTGTACGCGCTGGGGCAGCAGTTGGGCAACCACAGCGACGTAGTGACAAAAGTGGGCGACAGCCTGACCTTCAACCCCATGTACCTGGAGCCGATGAGCGACCCGCGTTACGAGCTGGGGCCGTATGATTACCTGGAGGACGCGCTGCGTTATTTCGGCCCGTCCACCGCCGGGGGCAGCGCGGCGGCCCGCATGGCGCTGGCGACCTACGTCATCTTCGACCCGATGTGGGCCGACAAAACGCTGTGCCGGCCGGGTGAATCGCCGCTGGACTGCGAATACCGGCGCAAGCGGCCCGGCGTGGCCTTCATCTTGTTCGGGCCGAACGACGCGCGCCATACCACCCGCGAAAAATACACCGAGCAAATGGGCAAAATCGTCACCGAGACGCTGAACCGGGGCATCATCCCGGTGCTGTCTACCTTCAGCGTCCACCCGGACGACCCCTACTGGTGGCAGGCCATCGAACTGAACCTGGGGCTGCTGGACGTGGCCGCCGAATACGACGTGCCGCTCATCAACCTGTGGGCGGCGGCGCGCCCGCTGCCGGACTACGGCCTCGACCGGGATAAAGTGCATATGAAAAACAGCGGTTTCACCTATCTCAAGTTTTCCACCGGCCACGAAAGCTGGTACGGGACGAGCCTGCGTAATCTGTTGAGTTTGAAGATGCTGGACGAGATTTACCATTCGATCATTCTGGAGGCGGACGCATGAGGACAGGTTTGCTGCTGATTCTGCTGGCGCTGCTGCTGGCGGCCTGCGCCGGCGGTGACAGCGGCGCGGGCGATCCGGCGGAGGCCGTCGAGCGGTATTTGCAGGCAAAAATCGCCGGGGACGCCGATGGCGTGCGCGCCCTGCTGTGCAGCGCGAAGGAAGCCGACCTGGATATGGAGGCGGGGTCGTTCGCGGCGGTGGAAGCCCGGTTAGAAGATGTGGACTGTCAGCGCGACAGCGATACCGACGTGGTGCGCTGCCAGGGTAAAATCGTAGCTACCTACGGGACGGAAGACCTGGACTTCCCACTGTCGGCTTACCGCGTGGTGCTGGAAGGCGGCGTCTGGAAATGGTGCGGGGAGGCCGGTTGATGCGGCGGCTGTTTTCCCGCGAGAACCTGCTGGCGCTGGCGCTGTGCCTGCTGGCGATCCTGCTGCTGATCGTCACCACCGACTCCGCGCCGCTGTGGATTTACCAGGGTTTTTAGGCCGTTTTTAGATCGAAGCTGAACCGGCAGGCAGCTTGTGGACGCGGTATACCGCGCCCTTACTCAGCACTTGGAACTTAAGATGTTCCTCGCGGCGCTGAAAGACGAGGAGTATACTGCGCCCTTACTCGGAACTCAGCACTTGGAACTCGGAACTTATTTATGCAGCTTTCGCACATCGCCTTGTTTGCTGCCGGCGGCCTGTTATACGCCGGGTTCTGCCCGCCCCGGCAGCGCGGCTGGCTGCTGATGATCGCCAGCGTGGTGACGCTGTACTGGCTTCAGCCCACGCTGACGATTTTTTACCTGGACTTCGCGCTGCCGACGGCTACGCTGGCGCTGGCGCTGGCGGTATGGTGGGTGACACGCCCGCCGGAAAGCCCGGTGAGCCGGGAAGACCGGCTGGCGCTGGCGCTGCTGGCCGGGCTGGTGCTGGCGCTTTCGGCCACCCGCTATTTAGCGCCGGAACTGCGCCCAACGGCTTCCCGCGCGCCGGATGTGCCGCCGGTGGCGCTGGCGCTGCTGCTGCTGGGGCTGGCGGGGTGGGCGCTCCGGCGTTTGTTCGGGGCGCGGCATGGGGCGCTGACGGCGGCGCTGATCGTCCTGGTGGCGCTGTTTATCGTCCTCAAAACGCCGCCGCTGGCGACCGGGTTGGCTGCCGCGCTGCGCGGGCTGACGGGGCAAAATCAGGCGCTGGCCGCTCCGCTCGATCTGGAGTGGCTCGGTTTTTCCTATGTCGCCTTCCGGCTCATCCATACGGTGCGGGAACGGCAGATGGGCAAACTGCCGGCGCTGTCCCTGCGCGAATATGTGACCTACAGCATCTTTTTCCCGGCCATCACCGCCGGCCCGATTGACCGCGCCGAACGGTTTGTCAGGGACGACCGCGCCCTGCTGCCGGGGGCAAACTCGCCGGATGAAAAAACCGCGCCCCGCCTGCTAACCGCGCCGCGCCTGGCCGAAGCCGGGGGACGTATCGGCATGGGGCTGTTCAAAAAGTTCGTCATCGCGGACAGCCTGGCGCTGCTGGCGCTCAACGCGGCCAACGCCGGCCAGGCGCAGTCGGCGGGGGCGCTGTGGCTGCTGCTGTATGCCTATGCCTTCCGGCTGTTTTTCGACTTCAGCGGTTATACGGATATCGCCATTGGCCTGGGGGTGCTGCTCGGCTTCAAGCTTCCGGAAAACTTCGACCGCCCATATCTCAAAAATAATCTGGCCGCCTTCTGGCAAAGCTGGCATATCACCCTCAGCAGTTGGGCGCGTTTTTACGTTTTCTCGCCCCTGTCCCGCGCGCTGCTCCGGCGCAAGGTCAGCGCGCAGGCGGCGGTTTTCCTGGCGCAGATGGCGACCATGCTCATCATCGGCCTGTGGCACGGCGTCAGCGGCGGCTTTATCGTCTGGGGCGTGTGGCACGGCCTGGGGCTGTTCGCCCATAAGTGGTGGAGCGACCGCACCCGCAAATGGTATCTGAGCCTGAATCAAAAACCGCGCCTGAAAACCGCCTGGACGGCAGCCGGTATTTTCATCACCTTCCAGTTTGTGACGCTCGGCTGGGTGTGGTTCACCCTGCCGCTGGAGACAGCCTGGCGGGCCTTCCTGGGGCTGTTCGGGATCGCATCATGAGACACGGATGGATTGTTCTGATCGGCCTGCTGCTGGCGCTTCCGGGCGCGGCGTCGGCGCAGGATTACACCGCCCGCGCCGACGGGATGCACCCCGTTTATGCCCTGCCGGACACGGCCAGCCCGCCGCTGTTCTGGCTGGAATCCACGCCGGTGAGGCTGACCGGGCGCAGCGCCGACGCCGCCTGGGTGCAGATCGCCCTGGCGTCCGGCGGCGGCTGGATGCGCGCCGACGCGGTGCAGACCGGCCTGGATATTTCCGGCCTGCCGGTGGTGGTCATCTCGCCGGAGATGGTGCTGGACGGCGTGTTGTTCTGGAATATGACGCCCTTCGCGCGGGAGATTTTCGCCTACGGGCAGGAACACGGCGGGAGAGCGGACTGGTTCTCGAAAGTGGGCGACAGCATCACCGTCAGCGCGGCGTTTCTGCACCCGTTCGGCGTGGGTGTTTACGACCTGGGCGAATATGCCGCCGAATTGAGTCCGGCGTTAGAATTTTTCGGCGCGGGGCTGGCGGACAACCCCTTCAGCCGGCAGTCGCGGGCGGCGGGCGTGGGCTGGCGCGCCGCTGATCTGCTGGCCCCCAACGGCGGGGGCGGCTGCTGGCCGGGCGAATCGCCGCTGGAGTGCGAATACCGGGAGGCGCGCCCGGCGGCGGCGCTCATCATGGTCGGCACGAACGACCTGGTGCAGACCCCAACCGATGACTACCGGCGCGGCCTGTCGCGCATCGTGGAAACCAGCCTGCGTTTCGGCGTCCTGCCGGTGTTAAGCACACTGCCGGCGCTGCGCGGTTACGAAGACCGGGCGCGCGAGTTCAACCGCATCATCGTGGAAACGGCAGCGGTGCACGGCGTGCCGCTGTGGAATTACGCGCTGGCGCTGCGCGGCCTGCCCAACGACGGCCTCAGCCGCGACGGGGTGCATCCTTCCGCGCCGCCCGACCGGGACGCGGCAGCGGTTTTTACGCCGGAAAACCGGCGCTACGGTTACACCATGCGGAATCTGACGGCGCTGAAGCTGCTCAAACTGCTGCTGGACGAGGTGATGAATGGCTAAATGGGACTGGCTGGAACGCCCCCCCGCGCCCTACACGCCGGGTTTTCTGGCGCGGGTGCTGGTCAAAGCGGCGCTGCTGTTCGCCGCGCTCAACGCCGCCTTCGCGCTGCTCGACCCGCTGCCGGCGCTCGGCCAGCTTTCGCTCTACAACCGCCTGTTCCCCGGACGCCCCCGCCTGCCCTACAGCGAAGACCCGGCGCGCTCGTATAACCTGAGCCTGTGGAATCTGAACGCTATGCTGGAGTCGCACGAAGTCGCCCGGCCAAAAGCTGCCGGTGAATTCCGCGTGCTGGTGATGGGCGACTCCAGCGTGTGGGGCGTGCTGCTGCGACCGGACGAAACGCTGGCGGCTTACCTGGACGCCGGGGGTTACGCCACGCCGGATGGTCGAACGATGCGCTTTTACAACCTCGGCCATCCGATTATGGCGCTGACCAAAGACCTGATGCTGCTGGATGCGGCGATGGCCTACCAACCCGATCTGATTTTGTGGCCGGTGACGCTGCAATCGTTCCCGCGCGGGCAGCAGCTTGAAGCACCGCTGGTGCAGCACAACGCCGCCGCCGTGCGCCGCCTGATCGCCGCTTACGGCCTGGCGCTTGACCCCGCCGACCCGCGCCTGCTGGATGATTCGTCCCTGGACAGGACAATCATCGGGCGGCGGCGCGACCTGGCCGACCTGCTGCGGCTGCAGCTTTACGGTGCAGCCTGGGCCGCCACCGGCATTGACCAGTTTTACCCGGAAACCTACGAACCGCGCCGGTCGGACTTCGAGTCGGACGCCGCCTGGCAGGGCTTGACACCGGAAACCGGCCTGCCGGAGGATTTTCTGGCCTGGGACGTGGTGGAGGCGTTTTTCGCGCGGGCGGGGGATGTGCCGGTGCTGCTGGTCAACGAGCCGGTGTTCATCAGCAGCGGGCAGAACAGCGACCTGCGCTACAACTTCTGGTATCCGCGCTGGGTTTATGACGCCTACCGCAGCCGCTTGTTCGAGCGGTCGCAGGCAGATGGCTGGCCGGTGCTGGACGTGTGGGACGCCATCGCGCCGGACGAGTTCACCGACAGCCCGGTGCATTTAACGCCCGCCGGGTCGCGCCGGCTGGCCGACCTGATCGCGCCGATTCTGCTGAAAATCGCGGAGCAGCCGTAAAAGGTGTCATTCCCATTCAATCGTGCCGGGGGGTTTGCTGGTCACGTCGTACACCACGCGGTTGACGCCCTTCACCTCGTTCACGATGCGGCTGCTGGCCCGCGCCAGCAGGTCATACGGCAGGCGCGCCCAATCCGCCGTCATGAAGTCGTCGGTCGTCACGGCGCGCAGGGCGACCACTTCTTCGTAGGTGCGGTTGTCGCCCATCACGCCCACGCTTTTGACCGGCAGCAGTACGGCAAACGCCTGTGCCGTGCCATGCCGCAGCAGCCCGGCGGCCTCCAGCTCCTCGGTGAAAATCGCGTCGGCGGCGCGCAGCGTTTCCAGCCGCTCCCAGGTGATGTCCCCCAGGCAGCGCACCGCCAGGCCGGGGCCGGGGAACGGCTGCCGCCAGACCATCGAGTCCGGCAGCCCCAGCGCCTCCCCCACCCGGCGCACCTCGTCTTTGAACAGGTCGCGCAGGGGTTCAACCAGCTCAAAAGCCAGGTCGGGCGGCAGGCCGCCGACGTTATGATGGCTCTTGATGACCTTTGCCTGCCCGCTGGCGGCGGCGCTTTCGATCACGTCCGGGTAAATCGTCCCCTGCGCCAGAAACTTCACCCCCTCGAAGCGGCGGGCGGCGTCGGCGAAGATGTCTATAAACAGCCTGCCGATGATTTTACGTTTGGCTTCCGGCTCGGTCACGCCGCGCAGCGCCTCCAAAAAATCCTCGGTGGCGTCCACCGCCAGCAGATTCCAGCCCTGCTGGTCGTGGAAAACGCGCGTCACCGCTTCCGGCTCGCCCCGGCGCAGCAGGCCGGTATTGACGAAGATGGCCGTTAGCTGCTCGCCGATCGCCCGGTGAATGAGCGCCCCCGCCACCGCCGAGTCCACGCCGCCGCTTAATCCCAGGATAACGCGCTCCCGCCCGACCTGCCGCCGGATGGCGCTCACGGCATCCTCGATGAACGCCGACGGCGACCAGTTGGCCTGGCAGCCGCACACCCTGAACAGGAAGTTCCGCAAAATGTCCACGCCCAGGGGCGTATGGGAGACTTCGGGATGGAACTGCACACCGTACAGGCCGCGCGCCGGGTCGCCCATCGCCGCGTAGGGCGAATTGTCCGACCGCGCCAGCGCCACAAAACCCGGCGGCGGCTGTTCGATGCGGTCGCCGTGCGACATCCAGACTTGCAGTTCCGGCGGCAGGCTCTCAAACAGCGGGCTGCTGCCGCTCTGGACGATGGCCGCCGCGCCGTATTCCCGCGCTTGCGACGGCGCGACCTGGCCGCCCAGCGCATGGGTGAGCGCCTGCATCCCGTAGCAGATGCCCAACGTTGGGGCTTCCGGCTGCCCGCCCGGCAGCAGCCACGCCGGAAGCTGCGGCGCGCCCGGTTCGTAAATGCTGTTCGGCCCGCCGGAGAGGATCACGCCGCGCGGCGCATGGTGTGTGATGGTGGAGGAGTCGGCGTCATATGGGAACACCTCGGCATAGACACCCAGTTCGCGGACGCGCCGGGCAATCACCTGCGTGTACTGCGAGCCAAAATCCAAAACGGCGATGCCGCCGTGTCGCAGATCGGTCATGCTCACCTCTATGATAGATATATCAAAAGGGCGGTCTTGCGAACCGCCCCCAGACAAACCCGGCGTTTATCCCGCCGATACGCCGCTGAACGTGCCTTTGACCGTGATGGTCTGTTCCGCCGCGCCCGGCCCGGCTCCGAACGCGCCGCCCTTGAGCGTCACCTCGAAGCTGCCGCTGTAGGTTGGCCCGGCCTGCGTCAGCGTGACCGTGCCGCTGCCGGGGATGAAGGTCTGGATGGACTCGCCGGCATTATCCACCAGCAGCGCCGATACCGCGCCGGCGTCCGTGTTCAGGCCATCGCTTAGCTGGAAAGTCCCGGCGGCGGGCGGCTGCTCGCCGTAGAAGATGATGGTGAAGGCGCGCCCCTGCTGGCTGCTGCCGAACCATAACACATGTGCCACCAGCGGCGCGGCGGTATCGTCTTTGGTGAAGTTGGCGCTGTAATCCCCCGGCGACAGCGTAAGCGTCAGGTCGCCGGTGATGTCTATCGAAAACGTCTTGCCGCCCTGGGCAGCGCCGCCGCCGCCCCCACCGCAGGCCGCCAGCAGGCCGACCAGTACTAGCACCGCCAGAATCCGTAAGCGTATCATGCAGTTGATCCCTTCGCGTTGATATGGAAAACCATTGGTCATCATACTGGTTTCCGGCGCGCGCGCAGCCGGCCTTCCGGTCTATTCCGCAAAGACGATTTTGCCGTCATCCATATTGACGATGGTCGCCAGCGCACGGATGGGGCAGTCAAAACCGGCCTTGCTGACGATCTCCCGCCCGCCTTCAAAGGTTTTTTCCACCACCACGCCGATGCCGATCAGATTGCTGCGGGCGCTTTTGACCATGCGCGCCAGCGCCATGATGGTTTTACCGGTCGCCAGGAAATCGTCAATGATGAGGACATCCTCGCCGGCATGTAAAAATTCCGCCGAAACCAGCAGGTTCACCTCGCCGCCTTTGGTGTGGCTGGGGGCGGTTTCCAGGTAGACCGGGCCGGCCATCGTGATCGGCTTGAGCTTGCGGGCATACACGACCGGCACACCCAGCACAACCGCCGTCGTCAGCGCCGGGGCGATGCCGGAGATTTCGGCGGTGAGGATGCGGTCAACCTTGACGCCCTCGAACAATTTCGCCATCTCCCGCCCCATCTCCATCATCAGGTCAGGGTAAATCTGGTGATTGAGCAAGCTGTCAATCTTCAGAATGCCGCTGCCGAGGTTCTGCCCCTCGGCCAGAATTCGTTCTTTCAGGGCTTGCATTTTTATCCTCGATTGGGTTGGCGCGGGGGCGGTTTTAGAAATCTGCCCTCGCCGATAAACCTATTCTGTTCTGCCGCCGGCTTCTTCATAAACTTCCGCGAACAGGGCTTCATACGAACGGGCGGGAAAGCGTTTCGCCAGCTCGCCGCCGGCTTCCTGCCCGGCGCGGGACTTGAGCGAGCCGATCAAAGCCGGCATGTCCTCAAAATAGATTTCGAGAATGCGGTCGTACATAGGGTAGCCGGTCGGCCCGCCGTTGACATGCACAACCTGCCGCCGGATGACATCCGGCATTCGTTCAATGAGGGCGAGCAGGTCGTTATAGGCGGTTTCAAAGGCCTCCCGGTCAGCCGGTTTGAGGAACATAATCATGAACTTCACCATGCGCGGCATTCCTGTATCACAATCAAAAAAAGCCGGGCGAAGAACCCGACTGGTGATTATAACGCGAATCTCGATTCTGGCCGGAAATTTTTCCTCTCCGGTGTGGTTTCAACCGCGCTGGCTGGCCGCCCCGCCGGTGGATTCCTTGAGCGCCTGGTCAATGCCGGCGCGCAGGTTGCGCTCGCTCGTCAGCCCTCGAAAGGTGGCGGTCGTCTGCCCCTGGTCGTTGATGATGACGATCAACGGGACGGCGCGCGCGCCAAAACGCGCCACCAGGCCGCTGTTGGCCGGCACGTCAATATCCACGTACTCCACGTAAACATCACCCCGGTACTGTTCGGCCAGCGCCCGCACAATCGGCTTCTGCTGCGGGCAGTAAGTACACCACTGTGCCTCGAACATCAGCAGCGTCACGTTGCCGTCGTTGTAGGCGAAGTTCACTTCACCGGCGGGCGCGGCGCTGCCCACCCCGCTCACCAGCCCGTAACCCACCCCGCCGATAATCGCCAGGATGGCGACCAGCCCCAGCACCAGACTCATGATATTCACCCCGCCCGTTTGCGCTGCCGGCGGGTGATACACGGCGGGCGCGGCTGCCGGCTGTAAGGCCGCCGCAGCGGCGGGCTGCGCCGGGAAATAAACCACCGTCCGGGCGGGCGGCGGTTGAGGCGCAGGCGATGGCTGAGGCATCGTCACGGAAGGCGGGCGCTCGTCCTGCTCGAAGCGCAGCGCCGCCGTCCCGATCTGCACCCGGTCGCCGGGCAGCAGGCAGGTCGGCCCGCTGATGGTTTTTCCATTCACCTGCACGCGCTGGCCGGGGAAACGCGGCTGAATGAAATAGGCGCTCTGCCGCCGGATGATTATCGCGTGCGAGGCGTCCGCCCCGTCCACCTGCACATGAGAGCGGGGGTCGCTGCCGATCAAAAAAGCCGGGCGTCCGGCATCCAGCACCCCGCTGATCGAAAATTCCTGACCGGCTGTTATCCCTTCTTCCGACGCCAGAAACGCATGGTAAACCGGCTCGCTCATCATTCCAACCCCATCCATAACGATACTTCACATTATGCCGAAAACGAACCGGCGGTCAAGTAGTGCGCGCCGCCGGTTCGGGGGTGTTTATGATACAGCCAGCCACATAAACTGATAAGGCGCAAGGCGAATCTCGTGCGCCGCATCCACCGGCTGGCCGCTCACCAGATCGGTAACAACTTCCGGCAGGCTGGCGATCAGCGTTCCCTGGTTGACAATCTGCTCGCGTTCGGAGAAATTCGCCAGCACCAAAATGGTTTCATCACAGTAATACGCCAGCACGTGCGGGCTGCCGCAGTCGAAAAAGATGGTTTTGCCGCCCCCAAAAGCCGGAGTGCGCTTGCGAAGGCGGATTAAATGCAGCAAGGTGTGGAACAGACGCCCTTCGACGGTGGCAGGGTCGTGCCGGCGTTCGGCGCGCGCCCAGTCGAAGCGCGGGCGATGCACCCACCGGCTGTCGGACTGTTTAGCCGGGTCGGACTGATAGCTGTAGTCGTTGAGTGTGGCGATCTCGTCTCCCAGGTAAATCAGCGGGATGCCGCCGGCGCTGAGGATGACGCTGTGAATCAGCGCCAGTCGTTTGAGGGCATGATCTGTAAGCAGCGCATCGTTTTGTTTGATCGCCTGCTCCAGCCCGGCCAGCGAGGCTGCCGTGCCGGAAATACGCATATCCTGGTTGACCGGGTTGTAATTAAACGGCAGCCCGGCAGCAAAACTGCCGGGAAAACGCCCGATGTAAAAGGCGTTCAAAAACTGGCGGTGGTCGAAGCCGTTAATCCACACCCAGGCGGCATCCTCATCCGCAAACGTCCAGCCGATGTCATCGTGGCAGCGCACATAGTTGACCCAGGCGCAGTCGTCCGGCAGGGCAAAACGTTTGCTCATGGAATGGCGCAGCAGTTTGACCTCGCGGGTCGCCAGCGCCTCCCACAGCAGCGCCATCAGCGTCGGGTTGTAGGAGATCGGGCATTCCTCCCGGCTGATGTAACTGGCGACGTTATCCGGGTGGACGATGGCCTCCGACTTAAACAGCATGGCCGGCGCCGCCACCTGCACCAGCGCATTGTAGGCGCGGATGATCCGGTGCGCCTGGGGCAGATTTTCGCAGCTTGTCCCCATCTGCTTCCAGATGAAGGCCACCGCGTCCAGCCGCAGGATTTCCACGCCGATATTGGCAAGGGACAGCATTTCGTCCAGCATGGCGTTAAACACCGCCGGATTGCTGTAATTCAAGTCCCACTGGAAGCGGTTGAAAGTCGTCCAGACCCATTTGCCGATTTCAGGCCGGAAAGTGAAATTACCCGGCGCCTGATCGGGGAAAATTTCGCGCAGGTTGCGCTCGTACTGGTCGGGCAGCGCCCGGTCGGCGAACATATAATAATAATCCTGGAAAATTTCATCCCCGGCCAGCGCCCGCCGCGCCCATGCATGTTCGTCCGATGTGTGGTTAAAGACAAAATCCAGCACCAGGCTGATGCCGTTTTGGCGCAGTTCGCGGGCCAGGGTTTCCAGTTCGGCCATCGTCCCCAGGCGTGGGGCGACCGTGCGGTAATCGCTGACCGCGTAACCGCCGTCGTTGTTCTGCTCCGGGGACAGGAACAGGGGCATCAGGTGCAGGTAGGTTAACCCCAATTCGGTGAAATAGGGGATTTTTTCGCGCACGCCTTGCAGCGTGCCGGCGAACAGGTCTACATAAACGACGCCGCCTACCATTTGCTCGGATTTAAACCAGCGCGGGTCGGCTTCGCGCCGGGCGTCCAGGGCCTTCAGGTCGGTGGCGCGGGCGGCATAACAGCGGGCTGCCGTCGCCAGAATTTGCTCCAGGTGATAAAAAAAGTCGTAGCGCGTCCCGTACAGGGCGTGCAGATGGCCGAAAATGGCCGGGAAAAACGCCCGCAGCCGTTCGATGAAACGCTCGCTGTCGGCCTTCAAAAGCGGCTCTATACGCGGCAGCAGCCGGTCGAGTGACAGGCGCGCCTGTTGGTTCAGCCAGTGGTTATCGTCCATCATGTCATTTTATCATTTCAATAGCCGTCATCCTATCATCAGCCGCCCGTCGGGTTCGACCCGCAGCGGCATCGGGTCGGTGATGTCTCCGATGAACGCGCCCTCATCATTAAAATTGCGGAAAGCCATAAACATCCACCGACCGGCGCCGTCCTGTACCAGCTTGCCGGAATACAGGCTCCCGGCCCGGTCGCCCGCCAGGAAGGTATCCGTCAAATAGCGGTACGGGCCAAGCGGGCTGTCGGCGGCCAGATAGTGCGTGCCGGTGGTTGGCTGGTCGCCCAGGCGGGCGCGCCGCGCCTGCGAGGCGTGTTCGCCCGGCACGCAGAACAGCAGGTAATACCGTCCATTTATCGCCACCCACTGCGGCACTTCCATATGGCCGAACTCGCCCGGCTCGGTGACGGGCGGCTGCACCTCCCAGTGCAGCAGGTCGCTCGAAACGGCATGGCCGATGACGCCGCGCGCGTCCGGCGGGCCGCTTTTGGCGCGGGCGGTGATAAAAGCGTGAAACTGGCCGGTTTCGGGATGCCGGAAAACACACGGATCGCGCCAGGCCTGGTCATGCCAGACGTTTAAATCCAGCAGTTCGTACCAGCGCGGGTCGGCAGTGATGACCGGATTGGCCGGGTATTTGTGCCAGCGCAGCAGGTCATCGGAGGTCGCCAGCCCGATGCGCTGCACCAGGCCGTTTTCCGACCGTCTGCCGCCGGTGTAGAACATATACCACCGGCTTTCGTGCCGGACGATGCTGCCCGTCCAGGTGGTATAGCTGTCGAAAGCGTCCGGTTGGCCGGCACTGGGGCGCAGCGCGTCCGGCAGCACTTCCCAATGGTGTAAATCCTGCGATACAGCATGGCCGACCGACACGTTCCAGTGGCGGAGTCTTTCATCTTTTAACGCGCGGTCGGCCTGCAAATAAAACAGATGCGTATCCGGGCCATCCTGAGCGAACCAGAAATCCCAGACCCATTTATCAGAAAGGTGAAGCGCCATGTTTTGCCCTCAACGATTCAGGCCCAAAAGGCGCACAGGCGCGCCCCGTTTCGAGAGTTCCCCCAAACGCGATCACCCCTTAACCCCTGCCGATGCGACGCTTTGGACGAACCACTTTTGGAACAGCAAAAAGACGATCAGCACCGGAACGGTCGCCAGCGACGCGAAGGCCATCACATCCCCCCACTGGCGCGGGGCCTGCCCAAAAAAGACCTGCATAGCGACCGGCAGCGGCTGAATATCAAACCCGCCGGAAGCGGTCGCCATCAGCGGCCACAGGTACGCGCCCCAGTAAGCCAGAAATTGCAGGATGGCGACGGTGGCAAAAACCGGGCGCGACAGCGGCACGATGATCCGGCTGTAGATGGTGAAACCGCTGGCGCCGTCCACCCGCGCTGCCTCATCAAAATCCTTAGGAATGCCGATGAAAAACTGGTAAAAGAGAAAGATCGAAAAGGCGTCCGCCATGAAGGGGATGATCTGCACGTGGTAGGTGTTCAACCAGTTCGGGCCGGTGAACCAGGGCAGCTCGCGCACGATCAGCAGCAGCGGCACAGCGATAGACTCGAATGGGATGATGATGAGCGCGATGATGATGGTGAGGACGATTCGACGCCCCGGCCAGTCCAGCCGCGCCAGCGCGTAGGCCGCCATGCTGTTGATGAGCAGCCCGCCGACCACAATCGAGGTGGTTACGAAAATCGTGTTGAAGAAAATCTTCCCGAACGGCAGGCGCTCGAACAGGCCGGGGTTTTCGCCCGGTCTCGGCGAACACAGGCTGCCCGGCGACTGGTAATCCGGGCAGGAAAAGTTGGCCGTCGTGAACTCGCGCGGGATGAAGGCATTTAATGACCGCATATCGGCGGTGATGATGTCGTCCGGCTTGACCGACGATACCACCATCACGACGATGGGGAACAGGAAAAAAAGCGCCAGGAAAATCATCAAACCATAATCGAGGGTGTAAAAAACCACCTTGCGTATCCAGGCGCGGCGTTCCAGCGCCCGCGCCTCCGACGATTGAGTATATTCGAGGGTCGTCGCCATAGTCAGTGATCCCCATACGATAAAACGCGGCGTTGGATGAGCGAAATAGCCAGCACGATCAGCACGAACACGACGGCAATCGCCGCCGCGTAGCCGACCCGCTGCGCGCTGCGGAAGCCTTCATTGACCATGTGCAGAATCGGCGTGATGGTGGCGTTTTCCGGCCCGCCGCGCCCGAAGGTCATCACGTCCACCTGCACGAACAGCTTGAAAGCCAGAATGGTGGTGCTGATGGCGACGAACAGGGTAGTATTCCGCAGGCTGGGCAGCGTCACAAAACGAAACTGCTGGATACGATTCGCGCCGTCAATCGAAGCGGCTTCGTACAGGTCTTCAGAAATCTCTTGCAGGCCGGCCAGGTAGATGACCATCTGGAAACCAACGCCCTGCCAGATAGACATGATGATGATGGCGATCAGCGCCGAGGCCGGGTGTTCGAGCCACTGGAACGGCCCAATGTTAAAAACCTTCAGGAAGTTGTTGATTAAGCCGTCGCTGGGGTTGTACAGGAAAAACCACAGCACGGCGACAATCGCCATCGCCGTGACGACCGGGCTGAAATAGATGGTGCGAAAGACGTTCGCGCCGCGTATCTTCTGGTTGACCAGCATCGCCAGGAAAAGCGCCAGGCTGGTTTGCACCGGCACGACGATGATGACGAACTCGAAAATATTCAGCAGCGAACGGTAAAACGACGCATCGCCCGCGCCGACCAGATAGCGCGTGCCGAACAGGTCAATCTGGAACAGTTCTTCCAGGCGTTCCGGGCGCAGGTACGTGCGCGCGCGTTCATATTGGATGCCGCCCGCCTCGTCGCGCAGCACTTCGCCGGTTTGTTCGTCTACCAGCGGCTCCATCGTAAAAATGTGAATGCGGAGCAAATTTTGGTAATTATCCGTGCCGATGAAATCCGGAGGCTTCTGGCGCTGGACGGTTTCGCCGGTGGTTTCATCTACGACCGTCTCCAGCGGCGGCACTAACGACTGGTTGGTGAAGCTGAGGCCGAATGCCATGACAAACGGCACGATTAAAAACAGAATCAGCAGTACGGCGGCGGGGGCCATCATCCCATAGGCGAGATACCTTTCACGCCTCTGCAAGCCGCCTGAACGGACCTTTACATGAACGGCCATGACCGATACTCCTCATATCCGATCGAAAAATCGGGGAGGCCGAAGCCTCCCCGCAAGCGGTCGTTAGCCGCTACTGTGCCTGGTAGCCGTTGTTTTCCTCAATGTTGCGTTCAATCGCGTCTACCGCCGCGTCCAGCGCGGCCTGCACGTCGCCGCCCTTAGCAATTTCATCAATCGCTTTGGCAAACTCCGCCGTGATTACCGGGTAAGCCGGGGTCTGCGGGCGCGGAACGGCCACGCCGCCGAACAACTGCTGGAAGTAAACGTTCATCGGGCCGCCTTCGGCAAACCGGGCATCCTGTTCCAGCACGCTGATGCGGCTGGGAATGGTCCCGGCGGCCTTGGTCATGATGGTCATCTGATCCGGCTGGAGCATGAATTCCAGGAGCGCCCACGCGCCGTCAGGATTGGCGCACTGGGTGGTGATGCCCCAGTTCCACGAGCCGTTGCCGGTCGCCGGGCCGCTACCGAAGTCCGGCATGGGGATCAGCACCAGGTTGTCGCCCAGGGCGGCGCTGTAGCGGTTAAATTCCCAGTGGCCGACGAAGCTCAGCGCGGCCTTGCCGTCAATAAACAGGTTATCGTCCGGCGGGGTGGCCGTCGTATAACCGTTGGTGAACAGGCTCTGGAACCACTCGCCAAAAGCCACGCCCGCATCGCCGTTCAGCACGCCTTCGGCGCTCTGGTAATCTTCCCGATTAATCAGATCGCCGCCGAAGCTCTGCAAAATGGGCGAAAAGCCGTAGGTGAACCATTCGCCCTGGCCGTAGTTCATCTTCAGGTCCAGCGCATACTCCACACCTTCGACCTGGCTGAGGGCTTCCAGCGCGGCGTTAAATTCGTCCAGCGTCCAGGGGGTGTCAATCGTCGGGATGCGCACGCCAGCGGTTTCGAGGTACTGCTTGTTGCCCCAGATCGCCAGGCCGCTTTCAAAAACGCCCAGGCTGTAGAGCTTGCCGTTGTACGTCCCCTGCTCGATGATGGACGGCAGGATGTCGGCTTTGAGTTCGTCCGACACGTAATCGTCAATCGGCAGCATATAACCCCGGTAGGCGAAGCTGTACAGCGTCGGGCCGTCGAAGTCGAGCAGGCAGGGCAGTTCGTTCGCCAGCGCCGCCGCATTCACAGCGTCGGTGTACGAGCCTTCCGGCAGTTCTTTGGCGACGGCCACATAGTCGCTCTGCGATTCGTTGAAGTTGACGAGGATAGCGTTGAGGGCGTCACGCTCTTCGCCGCGCCCGCTGTGGAAGAAGAGTTCAATTTCAGCCGCTTCCTGGGCAAATACCGGGACTGCCACCAGCAGCGCCAGAATCAATAACAAACCGATACGTTTCATGGTCTTTTTATCTCCTTACAGCTAAAAGGTCTATACGGTCTCAGATCGGGTTCATACGCTGTGCATTCCAATCGAGTGTGGTAGACTCCTTTCATCCTGGATTTTCCGGGTGTGATGAAGCGTCAAACAGCCCCCTTCCCGGTAAGAGGTCGGGTTGTTTGACGCGGAATCACCTCAGGGGGTGGTAAAACGGGCGGCGGCGGCGGCACGCCGTCAATCAGCGCCAGCAGGTGTTGGACGGCCAGCCTGCCCGCCGGCTCGAAATGCTGGCGCACCGTCGTTAAGCCGACGTGATAGCTGGTTTCCAGGTCGTCAAATCCCATCACGGAAACCGCCTCCGGCACGCGCAGCCCCAGCCGCCGGGCGGCGTCCAGGCAGGCCAGCGCCTGCATATCGCACATGGCGAAGATGGCCGTCGGCGGGTCCGGCAGGCGCAGCAGTTCGGTCGCCAGTTCGATAGCGACATCATAATCATGAAAACCCAACCGCACGTATTCGTCTTTGACCGGCAGTCCTCGTTCAGCCAGCGCGCGCCGGAAGCCCTCATAACGCTGCCCGCTGGTTTTGAACTCGAACGTATCCACAAGTTCGTCGCCCAGGTAGGCGATGTCGGTATGCCCTAAATCCAGCAGGTAGCTGGCGGCCAGATAACCGCCCAGGTGGTTATTCGCACCGATACACGGCCAGTCGGCGTCTTGCAGGTGGTTGAGGCCAACGAACGGCAGCCCGGCGTCGCGCAGCATTTGTTTCTGCTCGTCGAGCAGGTCGAAATCAATGATGATAAGCCCGTCAACCGTGCCGGTTCGGACGATGGCGGTAAGCTGTTCGTCGAAGTGCGCCAGCGACCGGACGCTGTACAGCACTATCTCGTAACGTTTGGAGTCGTAATCGTACAAGCCAAGCTGCAAGCCGCGCATCTGGGCGGCGAATGCCTGGTAGTTGATGAACGGCTGCGTGACGACGCCGATATTATGCAGACGGGTTCGGCGGGGAAGCTGGCGGGCGATGGTATTGGGCCGGAAACCCAACTCCGCGATGGCCGCCAGGACGGCTTGCCGCGTTTCAGGCGTCACTTTGGGGCTGTTGTTCAGCACGCGGCTAACTGTGCCGATGCCCACCCCGGCCTTACGCGCCACATCACGGATAGTCGGTCGAAACATAAAACTAATTCCAGCCAAGTATAAAATACATTTACTCATAAACGTGGAAACGTTTCCACAACTTAATCTGTATTATATGAAGGTTAACCGCACTTGTCAACTATTTCGTTTAATATTAAGCATCTGGCTGTAAACCCGGCGAGCAGTAAACGCAAAATCGGCCTTTCAAGGCGGCATAAAGCCAGTTCTAAAACGGCAGCCTGGATTTCGCGCGGGGATTTATGCCTGCGATTCTTCGGCCAGCACCTTCGCCACACCTTCTAGCACGCGCGCGTGAATACGCCCGTTGCTGACGATGATACCCCGGTTGTTCGCCAGCGTGCGCCCCTGGGTGAAGTCCAGCGGCGAGCCGTCCACATCGGTCGCCAGCCCGCCCGCCGCCTGCACCAGCGCCACCCCCGCCGCATGATCCCAGACCATATGCGGGCGTTTGCTGAACAGGCGCGGCAGCCGCAGGTACAGTTCAGCATCCCCGGCGGCGATGCGGGCGTATTTTTCCATGCTGTCCAGCCGCTCCAGTGCGGACTCCTCCAGCCCGGCGGCGCGGCGCACCCGTTCCATGCGTTCGTGGCTGGCATGGCTTTTTTCGACGCTCTCCAAGACGCGCAGGCTGGCCGGTTCGGCGCGGTCGGAGGCGCGAATGCGTTTAAGCGCGCCGCCATAAAGCGGCTGCATGTAGGCGATGCCGCTTTGAGCGTGGAACAGCACGCCGCGCCGGTCGGGTGTGGGATACCCCGGCGCGCCGATGACCGCCCCCGCCGGGCGTTTGTCCACCAGCAGGCCGGCGGCGATGACGTAGTTCCGCAGCGCCAGAAAACCGCGCGTGCCGTCAATCGGGTCAATCACCCAGGTGCGTTCGGCTTCGCCGCCGTAACCATGATCGAGCCAGC
>QUBZ01000109.1 GCA_014338005.1 Chloroflexota bacterium
GCTCGTGATACACGCCAAACACCTCGCGCATGACATCGGTAATTTCGCCCAGCGTGCAGTAGGCGCGGGCGCAGTCCAGCAGGTAAGGCATGGTGTTGGCCGTTCCGGCACAGGCATCCCGCAGGGCGTTGAGCGCGCGTGCAGCCGCTTCGCTGTCGCGTTCCAGACGCAGCTTTTGCAGCCGCGCCACCTGCCGGTCGTATCCCTGCGGATCCATCTGCAAAATCGGGATTCCCGGCGCTTCCTCGCTCACGTAGCGGTTGACGCCGACAATCGTCCGGTCGCGGCTGTCTACCTCGCGCTGGTGGCGGTAGCTGGCGTCGGCGATTTCCTGCTGCAAAAAACCGGCTTCGATGGCCGGAATCACGCCGCCAAAATCGCTGATGCGGCGGAAATACTCGTACACGGCGGCTTCGGTCTGGTTGGTGAGCGCCTCGACGAAATAACTGCCGCCCAGCGGGTCAATCGTGTTCACCACGCCGCTTTCTTCGGCAATGATCTGCTGTGTCCGCAGCGCCAGCGTGACAGCGTGTTCGCTGGGCAGCGCCAGGGCTTCGTCCATGCTGTTGGTGTGGAGCGACTGCGCCCCGCCCAACACGGCGGCCAGGGCTTGCAGCGCCACGCGAACCAGGTTGATCTCCGGCTGCTGCGCCGTCAGGCTGACACCCGCCGTCTGCGTATGGAAGCGCATCAGCCACGAGCGCGGATTTTTCGCGCCGAACGTTTCGCGCATCTCTCGCGCCCAGATGCGCCGCGCCGCCCGCATTTTGGCGATTTCCTCGAAGAAGTCGTTATGCACATTAAAAAAGAAGCTCAAACGCGGCGCGAAGTCGTCAATGTCCAGCCCACGATCCAGCGCCCAGCGCACATATTCCAACCCATCGGCCAGCGTAAAGGCTAACTCCTGCACGGCGGTGCTGCCCGCCTCGCGGATGTGGTAGCCGCTGATGCTGATGGTGTTCCATTCCGGCAGGTGCTGCGCGCCAAATTCGACGGTATCCGTCACCAGCCGCATCGAGGGTTCCGGTGGGAAGATAAATTCTTTTTGCGCGATGTACTCTTTTAAGATGTCGTTTTGCAGCGTGCCGCGCAGTTTACCCATCGGCACACCCTGTTTTTCCGCCGCCGCGATATAAAACGCCCAGATGATCGGGGCAGGGCTGTTGATCGTCATGCTGGTGGAGACTTCATCCAGCGGGATGCCGTCAAACAGGATTTCCATATCTTTAAGCGAGCTGACCGCCACGCCGCATTTGCCGAACTCGCCCAACGCTTCCGGCGCGTCGGTGTCGTAGCCCATTAGCGTCGCCAGATCGAAGGCCACCGACAGGCCCATATTGCCCTGTTCCAACAGGTATTTGTAACGCCGGTTGGTTTCCTCCGCTGTGCCGAAGCCGGCGAACATCCGCATCGTCCACAGCCGCCCCCGGTAGCCGGTGGCATGAATACCGCGCGTGAACGGATACTCGCCCGGCAGCCCCAGGTCGCCCAGGTAGTCCTGTTCGGCCACATCCAGCGGGGTATACAGCCGGTTGACCGGCACGCTGGACTGCGTGACGAACCGCTCTCGGCGTTCGGGTTTTCGGTCGAGCGATTGATTTAACGTTTCAGCTTCCCAGCGTTCGAGCGCCGCCTGAAGGTTTTCCAGCATTTTTGCATCAAAAGTCATTTAATCGTCTCCAATTACATCCCACTTGCCCGTTTCGATTATAACATCGCTTGTTTAAATCTCGGCTTTGACGATTATTCCCGACGAAAGTTTAAGACTACCCTACGATAACTTAACAGCAATATAAAACTGATTTAAAATATCGGGCATAAATGGCTGATCGAAAGGGGAAACCATATGGGGTACAGCCCTGAGCAGCAGATCGAACTCCTGACGCCCGCTATCGCCCCGGTGCAGCCGGAAGATTCGATGGCCGAGGCCGGGCGAAAAATTCTGCTGGCCGAGCTGGTGAAAATGCTCGAACATGAAAACGGCAGCCGCACCGGCGAAGACATCGAAGACGTACACGATATGCGCGTGGCGACCCGCCGGATGCGGAGCGCCATCCGGCTGCTGAAGCCCTACTTTAAAGCTAAAGACATTCGCGCTTTCAATCGTCATTTGCGCCGCCTGGCCTGGGCGCTCGGCGATGTGCGTGATCTGGACGTGATGATCGAACAGCTTGGCAGGTATCAGGCCGGGCTGGAAGCCGACCGGCAGGCCGCCTTGCAGCCGGTTATTGATGAACTCGACCGGCGGCGGCAGCTTGCCCGTGAAGAACTGAACGCGCACCTGGACTCAAAAACCTACCGCCGTTTTGTGAAGTCCTTTACCGAGTTTTTAACCCAATCAGTGCCGGAAACCAGACCGTCGCACGATGGCGAAGTGACGCCTTTTCAGGTGCGGCATGTTCTGCCGCTGTTGATTTCGGAGCGGCTGGCTGCCGTCCGCGCCTACGATACCATCCTGCCCGCCGCCGAGCCGAAAACCCTGCACATGCTCCGCATCGAATTCAAGCGGCTGCGTTACGTGCTGTCGCTGTTCCAGGATGTCCTGGGGGCGCAGGCCAAAGAAGTGATCGAGGAGATCAAAACCATCCAGGATCATCTGGGGCATCTTAACGACAGCGCCGTCGCCCGCGCCCGGCTGGAAGGGGTGGTGGGTGATGAAACAGGTGTGCTGGATGACTATCTGGCTTTTCTGGAAACGCAGGAAATCGGGCTGCGCGATGGTTTTCCGGTGGAGTGGGCGCGTTTTAACAGCCGAAAAGTCCGGCAAAAGCTGGCGACGGCGGTGCTGGCGCTGCGTTAAACGTCACCCCTCACCGGGTACAATGGAAATTGTTTCCGCCAGGGTATATCCATCACCTGCCGGCTCGCCGTTGATCGTGACCGGCACGCGCCGCTCGTTCGCCAGATCGTACAGGCCGATGACGATCCGGTAGGTGTCCTCGCCGGGCGGCGTTTCGGCGTTCCGCAGCAGCAGTTCGCGTTTGTCGGTGATGAACTCGCCCGGCTCCCATACCAGCGTGGAATAATAATTGCCGTCGTTGGTGCGTGTCACCGGGCCATCCCAACTGTCCCACACCTGGCCGTTTTCGTCGCGCAGGTGGATATACACCATATAGTCGGCGTCGGGCGGCGCTAACACCTCCCAGAACAGGTTCATCACCAGTTTGCGCCCCGGCCAGAAGTAGTCCCCCCCGATGTTGTGTCCCAGCAAACGCGCGAACCCGCCGAAAACCACGTCGCCGTCGGGGGGCGGCACGCCATTTTCTGAACGGATAAAACGATTTTCCAGGTGCAGTTCGTAGACGGTGTAATTAAAAAAGCCATCATCCCGCCACCAGGCCAGCCGCATGATCGTATCGGTCGGGTCGTAGTCGGCACGCGCCAGGGCCGAAACCACCTGGTTCTGCTGCGGGGGGATGTGCTGGTAAGCGCCGCGCGTTTCCGGCATACCGTAGACAAAATAATCCACGCCCTCCAGTTCGCTTAAACGGGTGGGCGCATCCTGAGTGTGAATATCGGCCAGCGGCATAAAAAACGGCAGCCGCACGATGCCGGGCGCAACCACAACCGGCGGCCTGCCCTGTTCGCGCTCAAAGATTTCCAGGCCGTTAACGACCGCCATCAGGGCATCGTTGCCGGAAGCGTAGCGGCTGGTATCGTCGGGTAGTTTGTCCGTCCACAGCCAGTCCCAGCCGGCGTTGGGGTCGTACAGCGCGTTCACCACACCGGGCGCGGCCAGCGCGCAGACGAGCGCCAGATAAACAAAACGCCGCGCAGTCCCGTAGGGGAGGGTTTTAAACCCTCCCGTCTTAGGCTGCCACAGCCCGCGCGTCCATCCCGCCGCGATTACCGCCGTTGGCAGAATCATCAGCGGCACGATTGGGAAAGACAGCCGGTAGTGGTAGCTGTAGGAATAAAACCAGGTCACAAAATACGGCAGCGCCAGCAGCAGCGCCCAGCCGATTTTAGCCGTCTCGTCCGGCCACCGGGACAAAACCGGTTTCCTGAGCGCCCCGACCAGCAGCGCCGCGCCCGCCGCTAATGCCAGCCATTCCGGGGCTTCCATACGGCGCGGCGACAAAATTGAAGGCAGCAGCGCCGCCAGCACCAACGCCAGACCGAGCAGCATAACGAATGCGCGTGGTTTTCCCCCCCTTTCCGCTAACGAGAGGGGGATGGGTTGAAAACCGGCATATCCCACCAGCAGTATCACCGCCAGCAGCGGCCAGCCGAACTCCGCGCCGCTGCGTGCCGCCAGTGTCAGCCAGAAGCCGGACGGCATGGTGATGACCGGATGCCCCAGCAGCAGATTGCGGATGTACCAGGCCGCGCCGACTGGAATGCAGGCCAGCGCCGCCCACAATACGACTCGCATTCGTGCGGACACACTGTAGCGTATCCCTACGAAACGTCGCGCATACCACCATCGCGCCGCTTCGACCGATGCCAGCAGCGCCACACCCCAGATGAACGCGCCCATCGTGGGTTTCGTCCACATGCCGATACCCAGCAGCAGCCCGGCGATCACCGAATAGTTCCGAGTTCCGAGTTCCGAGTTTTTAACCGGTAACGCCGCCCTCCATGCCATCAGGAAGAAAGCCGCCGCCGCCGTGAACATAAACGTGGTGGGAATTTCCAGGTCGCCAAAACGTGACCATTCCCCTACATGCGGGTACAGCGCCCAGATGGCCGCCGTGTAAATGCCGGCGCGCCGGGTGAACAGGCGGCTGCCGAGCGTATAAGCCGCCAGGATGCTGCCCAGGTGCAAAAACGGAATTATGGCGCGGGCGGCGTGGTCGTTGATGCCGCCGACGGCAAGCTGCAAATAGGTGTATTGCAGCGGCAAAAACTGCGGGTAATAACCTATGCTGGCCGGGATGGTGTGCGTCAGCGCGTACAGCCGCCCTTCATAGCCGTATACCCACAGCGCGTCATAGGCCGTAAACGGCCAATAAGCCGTGCTGAACCAGCGCACCACCAGTGCCGCCGCGACCAGCGCGATCAGCAGTTTTTCGTCCAGGGGCAGGCTGCCGCCGTGTTTTCCACTTCTTTCCGAGTGAGTGAGAGTTCTTTTCCGCCAGGCCAGCGCCCACCCGGCAGCCGCCAGCGCCGCCGTCCCCGCCAGAATCCACTCCAGCCGCAGCGATGGCGCGGGCAGGCTGCCCAGAACGAACATCCAGGCCGTCAGCAGCGCGGGGCCAAAGGCCAGCGCCAGCAGCGCGACGACCGGACGGTCGCGCCAGTCCGTGCGCGGCAGGGCGACCAGCGCCCAGGGCAGGCCAAGACCAAAAAAGACCCAGGCCAGCGCCGGGGTCGCAGAGAGCATACCTTCAATCCAATAGGGCATAACGAAATCTCGACGTTCTACATAACCCGCAGGGGCGCGTTGATAAACCTGCCCCTATCTGATATTCCTGGCGTTCTCGGTCTCCTGGCGGTCAATCAGCATTCGTACCGCATAATCTACCCCCAGCGCCGCCAGCAGGCCGACCGCCGGGTAAACCGGCAGATAGTATCGCTGCCATTCCAGCGGCGTCAAGAGCAGAGTCGCCGCCACCACGCTCACCGTCCACGCGCCCACAACCAGACGAACCGGCAGACCGCGCCGCCGCCCGCGCCACAGCGCCCATGCGCCAAACACCATCATAACTGCCAGCGCGAAACCGCCAACCGCCGACCCACCCACGCTCACCCCACGCCAGGGCGATGCTTCATAGCGGGCGATTTGATCGCCGATGAAGTTTTCCCAACCGGCCACCTCGTAATACTGCGGCAGCGAGATGAACACCTGCCGAAAAAAACCACCCAGCATATCGGAGAAGCCGCCGTAACCGCCAAAAGCATTGATCTGGATGTCCAGCAGTTCCGCGCGTAGATTTAGCACCACGTGCGGCATCACCAGCGGGCTGCCCCACCACGCTGGATTGAGCGCCAGGAACACTGCCGCCGCTATCATCGCTGCGAAAATTATTTGCGGGAACACGATATTTCGTATCCGGCGCATCTCGCGCGGGCTTTTCACCCAGCGATAAACGGCGTACCCTCCGCAGGCCGCGGACACCGCCGCCACCGTGAAGGCCGCCGTGTGTTTACTGGCGAGCGCCAGCCCGCTGGCCGCGCCCAGAACCAGCGCCGCCGGCCAGCCCCGGCGCTTTTCACCGTCTTCAGCAGGCGTTAGCGACCGGATGAACCACACCCCGGCCAGCGCCGCCAGCAGGCTGAAAAATACCAGCGAGCCTTCCATCATCGCGCGCCGTCCGTTCAGCAGCAGCGCCGGGTTGAGCGCATAATACAGGCTGGCGAGGACGGCCACGCGCCGCCCGCCCAACGCCTGCCCCAGCAAAAACATCGGCACAACCCCGGCAGCCAGCAGCAGCGCCGACGACCAGCGCACCGTTTGCAGCAGTTCCGGCGCGGGCGCGTGGCCGTTCTGCTGGTTATACGTCCAGTCCGCGCCCCAATCCCACTGTTCGTTGATGTCCGCCGGGCTGAAGCCGCCGGTATGCCAGGCCAGCCCGATCAGGTATTTGGCGACCGTGCCGTTCAGCAGGCGAAGGTGCTGCTCGGTCGGGCTGGCAGGTGTTTCGCTGTAGCGGATTTTGTCCAGGTCGTGGTCGAAAAATAGGTACACGTAATCCCGGCTCATGTAGACCAGGGTGGACTCGTCGCCATGAAACGGCGCGAGCGGCGTCCCGGCCAGCATATAGGCGGCCAGCAGCGCCAACCAGAGCGCCGGCCAGTAACGAGTCCAGAGCGGCGAGTCGAATTTCAAACCGGGAACTCTCGTTGTGAGGATGTCCCTGCGGCGTTCAGGCAATCGTCACCAGCACCTTGTTCTGTTCGACGCTCTGCCCCGCCGTGACGTGAACCGCCTGCACCGTGCCGTCACGGGGCGCTTTGAGTTCGTTCTGCATTTTCATGGACTCCAGGATGACGATGGTCTGCCCGGACTTGACCGACTGGCCGGCTTCCACCGGGACGGCCACCACCAGCCCCGGCATGGGCGCTTTGACCGAAACGTCGCCGGTATCGGCCATCAGCAGTGCCGCCCGCGCCGCCATCAACTGCGCCCGCTCGTCCATGACCTGGGCGTTGTACATGCGTCCCTGCATAAAAACTTCGACCTCATTGCCTTCGCGCTCTTCGATCACCAGCTCGTAGGACAGGTTTTGCATGATGATCGAATAAAACGCCGGGCCGAGCGCGCGGAAGTCTACCTCGCGTTTTTCGCCGTTAACCAGCAGTGTGCCGTCACCCTGGATGTCAATCTCGAACGTTTTATCGTTAACGGTAGTCAGATATTTCATCGGTTCATGCGCTCCCAACGGCCTACCCATTTCCAGTTGCTGGCATCGCGCGTCCCCCGCGTGACCACCTGGCTGGCGAGCTGCCGCATCCGGTGGGCGAACAGCGTGGCGGCAATGGCAGCAGTTTCCAGGTCGGATTCTTTCAGCGGCGATTCGTAGGTGGTCATGCTGAAGCGTTCCTCGACGAATTTGGTGTCGAACATGCCGGCCAGGAAGCTGAAGCTGTTCATCAGGTTTTGGTGGAAGGGGATGTTGTGTTTTAAGCCCATAATGGTGAATTCGTCCAGGGCGCGCCGCATCCGCAGAATGGCTTCGGCGCGGTCTTCCCCCCAGCAGATCAGTTTGGCGATCAGGCTGTCGTAGTAGGGTGTAATCTCGAAGCCGCTGTACATGCCGCTGTCCACCCGCACGCCGGGGCCGGTGGGGATATTCAGCGCCGTCACCTTGCCGGTAGACGGCATGAAGTTGTTGTAGGGGTCTTCGGCGTTGATGCGGCACTCAATCGCCCAGCCTTTCGGCTCGACGATGCTTTGCGTCGGCCCCATGCGCCGCCCGCGCGCGATACGAATCTGCTCCTTCACGATGTCAATGCCGGTCACCAGTTCGGTGACGGGGTGTTCAACTTGCAGGCGGGTATTCATTTCCAGGAAGTAAAAATTTTTATCCTTGTCTATCAGAAATTCAATCGTGCCGGCATTCACAAAATGCACAGACTGGGCGGCCCGCACGGCCATCGAACCCATCAGGCGGCGCAGTTCCGGGTCTAAAAACGAACTGGGCGCTTCTTCCACCAGTTTTTGATGGCGGCGCTGGATGGAACATTCGCGCTCGCCCAGGTGACTGGTATTGCCGTGCAGGTCGGCCAGGATTTGAAATTCGATGTGCCGCGCCCCTTCGATCAGTTTTTCCAGGTACACCCGCCCGTCGCCAAAGGCGCTTTCGGCTTCCTGCCGGGCAATTTTGAGCGCGCCCGGCAGATCGTCCAGGTTTCGCACCTCGCGGATGCCTTTGCCGCCCCCGCCGCCGGCGGCTTTAACCAGCAGCGGCACGCCGATATGCTGGGCTGCTGCCAGGATTTCATCATCTGACATACCGGGTTCGGTGCCGGGGATGACCGGCACGCCGGCTTTTTTGACCGTTTCGCGGGCCGCCATTTTATCGCCCATCACCGCGATGGAGTGCGGCGGCGGGCCGATAAAAATCAGCCCGGCATCCGTTACGGCTTCGGAAAAATCTTCGCGCTCGGCCAGAAAACCATAGCCAGGATGAATCGCATCCGCGCCAGACTTGCGGGCCACTTCGATCAGACGATCCATACGCAGGTAACTTTCGCGCGGCAGCGGTCCGCCGATGAGATAGGCTTCGTCGGCATAACGGACGTGCAGGCTGGCGCGGTCAACTTCTGAATAGACGGCCACCGTCTGGATGCCCAGGTCGCGGCAGGCGCGAATAATCCGAACGGCGATTTCGCCCCGGTTAGCGATCAGCACTTTTTTGATTTTGGTCTGCTCGGTTTGTTTGCTCACCATGTCGTCGCTTCCTTCTGCGGCTGTAGGGATATGCAGCCTTACAGCGGGATATTGCCGTGTTTACGCGCCGGGTTGCTGTCGCGTTTGTTCTGGAATACCTCCAGGCCGTTAATCAGCCGGGCGCGCGTATCGCGCGGCTCGATCACGTCGTCAATGAAACCACGCTCGGCGGCTACGTAAGGGCTGGCGAACTTATCCCGGTATTCCTGCACCAGCTCGGCCTTGTGTAAAACCGGGTCTTCGGCCTCGTCAATCTCGCGCCGAAAGACGATGCTCACCGCGCCATCCGGCCCCATCACGGCGATTTCCGCCGTCGGCCAGGCCAGGTTCAGGTCGCCGCGCAGGTGTTTGCTGCTCATTACGCAGTAGGCGCCGCCGTAGGATTTGCGCGTCGTCACCGTCAGTTTTGGCACGGTGGCCTCGCTGTAAGCGTAGACGATTTTTGCCCCGGCGCGGATGATGCCGCCGTATTCCTGAACCGTGCCGGGCATGTAACCGGGTACGTCCACGAAGGTGATAAGCGGAATATTGAAGGCATCGCAAAAACGAATAAAACGCGCCGCTTTGTCACTGGCGTCAATATCCAACACGCCGGCCAATACCATCGGCTGGTTGGCGACGATGCCCACGCTGTGGCCGCCCAGCCGCGCGAACCCGACGACGATATTGGCCGCGAAATACGGGTGAATCTCGAAAAACACCCCGTCGTCCATCACGCGGGTGATGACTTCTTTGATGTCATAGGGTTTGTTGGGGTTATCCGGCACAATCGTATCCAGTTCCGCGTCGGCGCGCAGGGGGTCGTCGTTGGTCGGCACGAAAGGGGGGTCTTCCATATTGTTCTGCGGCAAATAGGTCATCAGCTCGCGTACCAGCAGCAGCGCCTGCATTTCGTTTTCGGCCACCAGATGACAGACGCCGCTTTTAGTGGCATGGATCATCGCGCCGCCCAGTTCTTCATGTGTGACTTCTTCGTGAGTCACGCTTTTGACCACATCCGGCCCGGTGATATACATATAGCTGGTATCTTTGACCATGACGATAAAATCGGTCAGCGCCGGGCTGTAAACCGCGCCGCCCGCGCAGGGCCCCATAATCAGGCTGATCTGCGGCACGACCCCGCTGGCGAGCGTATTCCGCAGGAAGATATCCGCATATCCACCCAGGCTGACAACACCTTCCTGAATACGCGCACCGCCGCTGTCGTTAAGGCCGATGATCGGCGCGCCGGTTTTGAGCGCCATCTCCATAACTTTGCAGATTTTCTGGGCATGGACTTCGCTCAGACTGCCGCCGATAACGGTAAAATCCTGCGAATAAACGTATACCAACCGCCCGTTAATCGTCCCCCAGCCGGTAATTACACTGTCGCCCAGGTATTTTTTTTTGTCCAGCCCAAAATCGTGCGAACGGTGAGTGACGAAGGCATCCAGCTCACGAAAGCTGCCGGGGTCAAGCAGGATGTCCAGGCGCTCCTGGGCGGTGTTGCGCCCGGCCTCATGCTGCTTTTTGATGCGCTCCGGGCCGCCTTTGGCGCGGCTGAGGGCGCGTTTGTTTCGCAACTCTTCAATTTTCGGGTTTACGGCCATGCTCCATGCTCTCCGTTGCGTGTACTTTTGAAGAACGGTTGATATATATCACCAGGATGGTCGAAAGGGCAAAGATGATAATGGTTAGAAAAGGAAGGCGCTGACGATCATAATCGGCCTGCGCGAAAATCGCCAGCCTGCCCAGGCTGTAAAACGCGAAACCAACTCCGGCACAGA
The DNA here is from genome assembly GCA_014338005.1 of Chloroflexota bacterium. Taxonomy (GTDB): domain Bacteria; phylum Chloroflexota; class Anaerolineae; order Aggregatilineales; family Phototrophicaceae; genus CFX2. The sequence continues at coordinate 10,603 of QUBZ01000109.1, forward strand.
CGGCATAAAACCGGGCGCGCGCCCGCCCGCGCCACAGGTTAATCGCCGCCAGCAGCCAGATCAGCGCCCAGGCAGCCCCGGTGGCAAACTCCAGCGCGGTCGGCAGGCTGACCAGGGCGCGCATCTCGTCGGTGATGTTCAGTGCGCGCCATGCCGCGCTTGCCTGGAAGATCGCCAGCAGGGCGGCCAGCCCGCTCAACCAGCGCGAACGGCGGGATTTTACAGCATTTGAACGAGGATAATCCGGCATAGTTTGTTGATTATACTATATCTGGGTACGCGCAAACGACCCTCTCAACCAACCGGTTTCGGATGATGCGAATAAACTTCTGCAAAAGGGGGACGGATATGTACAGAAGCCGAAAATAAACCGCAAAACAACGCGCGGTAAGTGGGGGGGGAAAACAAAACACGACAGCAGCAAACTCAACCGGCCACGTCCAGTTTGCGGCGGCAGCATTCAGGCGGACAGCCTGGAAAAACGCCGGCTCGATTTTCGGCGCGTCTGGCGCCCTTATACCTTCTCGACTTCCAGGAAGTCCAGTTCAACCGGCGTATCGCGCCCGAAAAAGTTGACCATAACGCGCACTTTGGATTTATCGGGATCAAGCGCCGCTACTGTGCCGATAAAATCGTTGAACGGCCCGTCAATAATCCGCACCTTCTGGCCGACTTTAAACGTGACTTTAATTTTCGGCGCTTCGTCGGACATACGATCCATGATTTGTTTGACTTCTTCCGCCCGCAGGGGGGTTGGCTCGTTGCCCATGCCGACGAAGCCGGTCACGCCGGGTGTATTCCGCACCACGTACCAGGAATCTTCGTCCATCTTCATCTCGACCAGAATGTAGCCCGGAAACACGCGGCGCTCGACGGTGCGCCGTTTGCCATCCTTGACCTCGATTTCTTCTTCCGTCGGGACGATGACATCGAAGATTTTGTCGCGCATACCCATTGTCTCGATGCGCTGTTCGATGGAGTGGCGCACTTTGTTCTCCTGGCCGGAGTAACAATGCACCACGTACCACAACTTCTCAACTTCCCCCTTTTTAGGGGTAAGATCGTCTAGAAGCGGGCCAATATCATCTTCGTCATCTTCCGACACCGTCTCATCACTATCCAGATAAACGGGTTCGGGATCGTAATCGGTATCATCTTCACGCGGGTCGAAATCGTCAAACATACTTACTATCTCTCTGCCCCTGACAGCGGCGTATAGGCCTGCCGCCAGCTTACAATACTCGTCAGAACGAGGAAGTCTGCCGGCTGTTCCGGCGCAAATAATACAGGAATGCACCCAGAATCAGCACAAAAACGATGCCAAAAACCAGCGGATTCCGCAGCCCAAGCGCGAATAACTCATTAAACAACAGGCTGATGATGCCGAGTACCAGCGCGGAAACGATGGTCACGCTGAGGACGATGCCGGTCAAACGGCGGGTTTCTTCGCGGCTGGGCCAGACGACCTTCTGGATTTCCGAACGCACGCCTTCCAGGTATTCCCGAAGGCCGCGTATGGGGCGGGTGATGAAATTACCCTCGCTTTTAGAGACTTCAACTTCCTGGGCGCGGCGTCCTGGTGTTGCCCGTCCCTTGCGTTCGGTAAGACCGCGCGTCAGGCCCTCTTCATCATCGTCATCTTCCAGATCGTCCGTCACCTCGATGTTCTGCACCGGGGCTTCTGGCGCTTCGCGGCGGAATTTTCCCCGGCGGCGCTTGGAGTTATTATCGAGCGTCTTATGCTCAGCAGACATGCGCTGGTTCTCCCTGATACAAACGAACTCGGCCTAGTATGCAAGACACCGCCAGGAACGACGGTGTCTCGCCAGAATGAGCAGGGGAGCCAGGAATCGAACCCGGAACCTACGGATTTGGAGGCCGTTGCTCTGCCAATTGAGCTACTCCCCTAAAAAGCCGCGACCTACTTGGTTTCGCGGTAGATCACATGACGCCGGACGAACGGGTCGTATTTTTTCAGTTCCAGGCGGCCCGTGTCGTTGCGGCGGTTTTTCTCAGTATAGTAGATGTGGCCGCTTTCGGTGCTGCGAAGTTTGACCAGCACCCGGTTGCCTTTTTTCGCCATGTCTTACGCCCTTACCTGTTAACACTTACCTGACGAATAATCAAGCCATTGACGGGATTTGAACCCGTGACCTCACCCTTACCAAGGGTGTGCTCTGCCGACTGAGCTACAATGGCATTTTCAGACCGTTGGTCTGTAGTGGGCCCGGGAGGACTCGAACCTCCGAAGCGCGTTGCGCAACTGATTTACAGTCAGTCCCCTTTGCCGCTCGGGACACGGACCCATATTATTGAATTACTCAACGCGGTACTGGGCATATTTAGGCCCGCCGAGTTTGATACTGTGTTTGCATTCGATAGCAGCGGCGGGGATAAGATATTTTTCCCCATTCTCCGTTAAAGCGAAGATAAAATCTACTTCAGACGGGTCGAAATGTTTTACCTTGCCGGTGCCGGAGCGATTTCCGCCCATAACGCGCAGATTGAGCGCATATCTTCCGGGTTCGTATTCGTAATAGGTTGTTCGAACTTGAACGCTGTACAGCCTGCCGTTGATCTTTACAACCAGGTCATCTTCCTGGCTATCGGTTAGGGGGGATGTATGTTCTGTATCCGTTTTGTTCGAACCAGTAAATGGCTGCTGCCAGGCCGATATTTCCTTGCAGTTTACTATTTTTCTGGTGTTTCAGCCCGATCACGATACAACCCTGATAGTATTGATTTGTTAATTAACAATTTATCTGTGTTCAAGCCACCACTGGGACTCGAACCCAGGACCGACCGCTTACAAGGCGGTTGCTCTGCCGACTGAGCTATGGTGGCGAATGTGTATGTATTATACCATGCTCAGCAGGCGCGCTTCAAGGCGTTAATGCGCGTTTGAAGGCAGGTAGATTGTAGTGGATGGGTATGGGATTGTCAATATAACATTTCCGCCGCACAGCCAGGGACGCTGCGCGGTTTGGCTCGGCAGGCTTATATTGACTTCATTAATCGGCTGTGCTAGACTTTTCCCCACCAATTCGCTTGTGTTAAAGCTTAAATGCAGAGAGGGTGAAAGGCCATCAGTTCGATAAATTATCGCGTAAACGAGCAGATACGCGCGCGTGAAGTTCGCCTCATCACCGATACCAACGAAAACATCGGCGTGGTATCACTGCGGACGGCGCTGGAGATGGCCGAAGCCAGAGAGCTTGATCTGGTCGAAGTGTCACCCAATGCCGACCCGCCGGTGTGTCGCATTATGGACTTTGGCAAATTTCAATACGAAAAGCGCCGCCGCGAACGCGAAGCGAAAAAACAGCAGAAAACCATCGAGATCAAGGAAATCCAACTGCGTCCGAAAACCGACCAGCACCATCTTTCCTTCAAAGTGCGTGATGCGCGGAACTGGATTCAACAGGGGATGAAAGTGCGGGTGCGGGTGCGGTTTCGAGGCCGCGAGCGGGATTATCCTGATATTGCTCAAGATCGAATGCTTCAGGTCGCTAACGAACTGCAAGATGTCGCCATGATCGAGCAGCCGCCCACGCTGGAGGGCATGACGATGTTGATGGTCCTTGCGCCCATACCGGACAAGAAAAAATAACTTCGGAGCAAAAGCGTGGCTAAGAAATATAAACTCAAAACGCATAAGGCAACGGCCAAACGCTTCCGCGTCACCGGGGGCGGCAAGGTCGTTCGCACCAAAGGCGGCAAAAGCCATCTGCGGCGGCGCACGCCCAAGCGTACCAAACACCAGTTCAAGAAGATGCTGGTGCTGGAAAACAGCACCGATGCCAAGCGCGTGAAGCGGCTTGCCCCTTATCTGAAGCTGTATCGCCAGAACCCGCCCGGCTAAAGCCGGCTTTTTATCGAAGCGTAAAACCCGGGGTGCAGGCTCCGGGTATTTGTTGTACAGGAGTAGGTTTCGTGGCTAGAACCAAAACCGGGTACGTCAGAAGACGCCACCATAAAAAAATCATCAAGATGTCGAAGGGCCAGTGGGGGACGCGCGGGCGTCTGTTCCGCCGCTCCAACGAGGCCATGCTCAAGAACCTGTGGTATTCCTACTGCCACCGGCGGGCGCGCGCGCGCGATCTGCGTCGGCTGTGGATTATCCGCATTAACGCCGCCGCGCGGCTGAACGGCCTGAGCTACAGCCGCCTGATTTACGGGCTGAAAAGGGCCAATGTTGAGGTTGACCGTAAGATTCTGGCGGACATCGCCGTGCGCGATCCGCAGACCTTCACCAAACTGGTCGCCGTCAGCCTGCAACATCAATAATTGGCAGCTGGATGTTTAAATCAGGGTACGCTCGCCGTACCCTTTTGGCTCATGGGTAAAAAGAGTGAAAGGCAACCAAATCAGCAATGAAAGCGGGCGAGACGCGCTTCAGATTACGACGGAATTCACACAAGGCAATGTAG